>JAQBPK010000099.1 GCA_028287565.1 Vulcanimicrobiota bacterium | reverse complement strand
GCCCAGGAGGCGTTCGCGCGGTGGCGCAAAAGCGTCGCGAGCACGTACAGCTTGATGCGGCCGTCGGGCCACGCGGCCATGAGATCGCGCGCGATCGCATCCCGCGGCACGCCGCTTGCGACCGCGTCGTCGAGCGCGCGCAGCGCCGCGGCGCGCGCGGCGAAGTCGACGGGGCGGCGGTTGTCGGGATCGACCAGGCTCAAGTCCCACAGCTCCGTGCCTTGGTACGTGTCGGGGACGCCGGGCGCGGTCGCCTTGAGCACCGCTTGCGCGAGGCCGTTCGTCACGGCGGTCGCCGCGAGGCTGCGCGCGCCGGTGCGCAGGCTCGCCAAGAACGTCGCCGAGCGCTGCGGGTCGAGGATCGCGCGCACGAACTCTTCGAGCGCGGCCTCATACTCCGCGTCCGGATTCGTCCAGCTCGTGCGCAGCTTTGCCTCGCGCCCGCCTTTGAGCATGTAGCCGACGATGCGCTCGGTGAACGTCGCGAGCGCATCCGCGTCGAGCTCCGCCGACAGCAGCTCCATGGGCCAGGCACCCAGGATCGTTTGGTATGCGAAATACTCCGCCAGCGGGCTCACGACGCCGCGGTGCTTGCGGTTGAGCCGCGACCAGCGCGCGAGCGCGCTCCGCCATTGATCGGGCACTTCGGAGATCGCGGCGATGCGCGCGCGCACGTCCTCGCCGCGCTTCATGTCGTGCGTCGCGGTGGCGAGCATCGCATTGGGCGTGTGTTTCGCGCGCCGCGCGTTCTGGCGGTGGAAGTCGTCCACCGACGTGCCGAAGCGCGCCGGATCGCCGCCGACCTCGTTGAGCGCGGCGAGCCGCACCGAGCGGTAGAACGCGGTGTCCTCGACGCCTTTGGCGGTGACGGGTGCGGTGAGCTGCTGGAAGCGCATCGCGAACTCGACGTAGCGCTCGCGCACCGAATCGTCGTCGTGCTCGGTGAGCAGCACGCGGCGCAGGAACGCGTAGTCCGAGCCTTCGTTCGACGGATCGCTCGCGCGCGCCGCCGCGATCGCGCGCTCGATGAAGCGCCGGTCGGCCCGCTCGACTTTCGCGCCGGTGATGTACGTGCGGTAGACGGGGAACGCGGCGATCGTCTCGACCAGCGCGCGGCGCAGCGCGCCCAGCGTGAAGTCGCGCGTGCGCGGGTCGCGCTGCGCGATCCGGTCGAGCCGCAGCGCCAGGACGTTGAGCTCCGCCGACATCGCCGTCTCGAGCACGAACTTCTTCGCGGCGTGGGCGACTTCTTCGAACGGCGCGGCGTCGCGCGCGAAGCGCCGGTACACCGTGGTGAAGGCGCGCTCGTTGTGCGCCGCGACGGCCAGTCCGGTGACCGCGTTCATGAACTCGTAGCCGGTCGTGCCGTCGACGTGCCAGCGGTCGAGCAGCTCTTGGTTCACCGCGAGGATCTTCTCGATCACCAGGTACATCGGCTGGCCGAGGAGCTCCGAGCGCGAGCACAGCAGATCGCAATACCCGATCGGGTCGAACAAGCCGTCGACGTGGTCGAGGCGCAGGCCGTCGACGTCGCCGCGCGCGACGAGCTCGAACACGAGCCGGTGGGCGTCGCCGAAGCAGTTCGCGTTCTCCATGCGGATCGCGGCGAGCGAGTTGATGTCGAAGAAACGCCGGTAGTTGATCTCCTCCGCGGCGACCTTCCAGGACGCCGGGCGCCAGTGCTGCGCCTCGACGACGCGCTCGATCAGCGTCTTGCCCTGCGGCGTCGTGCGCGCCGCGTCGAGCCGTTCGGCGTGTGCGCGCGCGGTGCGCTCTTCGGTCTCCGCGACCAGGCGGCGCAGCGACGCCGCGGCGTTGCGCCGCGACGTGTGCTCGGGCATCGTGTCGAGCGCGGCGAACAGCGGCGCGAACGACGCGAGCGACGCGGGCTCGGCGCTCGCGAGCACGAGCGCGTACGACGGCGGCGCGAGCGGCAGCCGGTGCTCGTAGTAGCGCAGCGCGAAGCCGCCGCCGGCGTACTCCCAGCGCAGCTCGCCCTCGTCGAGCACGTCACCGTACTGCCGGCCGAGAAACGGAAGCAGGATCTTGCCGCGCAGCTCGGCGCGCAGCGGGCGCCAGTCGGCGTCGAAGTAGTCCGAGTAGTGCGAGTCCTCGCCCCACGTCAGCAGGTCCAGCCACCACGCGTTGTCGTCGCCGCCGACGCCCATGTGGTTGGGCACGAAGTCGAGGATGTGTCCCATCCCGTGCGCGCGCAGCGTGTCCACGAAGCGCCGGTACTCCTCCGGGGTGCCGATCTCCGGGTTGAGCTCGCCGTGGTCCACGATGTCGTAGCCGTGCGTGGAGCCCGCGCGTGCTTTGAGATACGGCGACGCGTAGACGTGCGAGATTCCGAGCGATGCGAGATACGGGATCAGCGCCGTCGCGTCGTCGAACCGGAAGCCGGCGTGGAACTGGAGCCGGTACGTCGAGCGCGGCGTCACGACTCGAGAAACCAGCCCGCGCTCCACGGCGCGAGCGCCGTCGCGTCCGCGTGCGCGGGGACGTCGCCGAGCGCGAACACGCGCACGCCGCCGATCGCGTACGACACCGTCGCCGGCTCGGGCCCGAGGTTCGCGATCAGCCCGAGCCGCGAGCCGTCACCGAAGCGCCACTTCACGCGCAGCGCCGTCTTCGCGAGCAGTTGGTAGCCGTCGCCGTGCGCGCCGTGCGCGAGCCGCGGGACGATGAGCCCGCCGCGCAGCGCGAGCAGCTCTTCGTGAAACGCGAGCACCGCTGCGTGCGACGGTTGCGCGCGCTCGTCCCAGCGCAGCACCGACGCGCGCATCGTGGCGGGATCCTGCGGATCGGGGATGCGCTCGCGCGCCGTCGGACCGGCGAACGACGCCCACGCGGCGAACTCACGGCGGCGCCCTTCGGTGACCGCCTGCCCGAGCTCTTCGCCGAAGTCCGAGAAGAACAAGAACGGCGTCGACGCGGCCCATTCCTCGCCCATGAACAGCAGCGGGATCGCCGGCGCGAGCAGCACCACCGCCGTCGCCGCGCGCACCGCATCGTCCGGCGCGAGCGCGGCGATGCGCTCGCCCAGCGCGCGGTTGCCGATCTGGTCGTGGTTCTGCAGGAAGTCGACGAACGCGGTCGCGGGCAGCGACGCGCTGGGCTCGCCGCGCGGCGCGCCGCCGCGGTGCGCGGACGGTTCGCCTTGGTACGCGAAGCCTTCCGCGAGCGCGCGCCCGAGCAGCCGCGCAGGCTCGTCCGCGTAGTCGCGGTAATAGCCGTCGCGCTCGCGCGTGACCAGGACGTGCAGCGCGTGGTGCGCGTCGTCGTTCCACTGCGCGTCGTACACCGCGAGCCGCCGCGCGTCGTTCGCGTCGTTCTCGAGCACCAGATGCACGTGGCGGCCGGGCTCGACGTCCGCGCGAACGCGCGCCGCAAGCTCGTCGAGGAACGGCCGCCGCGAGTCGTCGCGGATCTCGTGCACCGCGTCGAGGCGCAACCCGTCGAAACGGTACTCGCGCAGCCAGTACAGCGCGTTCTGCACGAAGAACTCGCGCACGACGCCCGCGTGCTCGCCGTCGACGTTGAGTGCCGCGCCCCACGGCGTGTGGTGGCGCTCGGTGAAGAACGGCTCCGCGAATGCGTGCAGGTAGTTTCCCTCGGGCCCGAAGTGGTTGTAGACGACGTCCAGGAACACCGACAGCCCGCGCGCGTGCGCCGCTTCGACGAACGCTTTGAGGTCGCCGGGCGTCCCGTACGCGTGCTGCGGCGCGAACGGCAGCACGCCGTCGTAGCCCCAGTTGCGCGTGCCGGCCGGCTGCGCGAGCGGCATCAGCTCGACCGCCGTCACGCCGAGCCGCACCAGATCGTCGAGCCGCTCCGCGGCTGCAGCATACGTGCCTTCCGGCGTGAACGTCCCCACGTGCAGCTCGTACAGCACGGTCTCGTGCCACGGCCGTCCCAGCCATGCCGTTTCGCGCCAGACGTAGGCGCATGGGTCGACCACTTCGCTCGGCGCGTGCACGCCACCGGGCGCGAAGCGCGCCGCCGGGTCGGGCACGTGCACGCCGAAGCCGGGGAACGCGAACCCGTAGCGCGAGCCCGCGCGCGCGTCGCGCACCGTGCGCTCGAACCATCCGGCGGCGCGCGGCTCCAGCATGTGTTCCGCACCGTCGACGATCACCGACGCGCGCTCGCGCGAAGGCGCCCAGAGACGAAATGCGACGCCGTCATCGCGCAGCTCCGCGCCGAACGGCATGGCATGGCCGTAACGCGTCACAGCGGTCCGTCGGCTTCGGCGCGCAGCGCGTCGACCGCGCCGGCCAGCGCGCTCGGGTGCCCGGCGAGCGCATCGCGCACGTCGCGCAGCGCGGATTGCAGGCGGAAGAAGCGGATCAGCGCGTCGCGCTGCGCGGGATCGCTCGGCATCGTCGCAAGATCGCTCGCGCTCGCCGCGTAGCGCGCGAGAAACGCTTCGCGCACGCGCGCCGTGAGGTCGAGCATCGTCGCGCGCGTCATGCCGCGGTCGGCGGTCGGATCGAACGCGCTCGCCTGGATCGTCTCGCGCGTGACCGCGTCGAACGATCTGGCGAGCAGCGCTACGTCCTTGAGCGGCGACGAGCGCCGCGCCAGCGCCTCGCCGAAACCGACGAACACCGGCAGTCCGTCGACCAGGAGCACGCGGCTGAGCGTCAGCCGACCGTGCGCGCGCGCCGACGCGGCGCCCACCGCTGCCGGCAGGCCGTCGATCGCCGCGGCGATGCGCTCGCGCACGTCGGCGATGCTCGCGATGCCGGACGCCGCGATCGCCGTGAGATCGTCGTGCGCGGCGGAACGCCAGCCGGCGAGGTCGTCCGGCGTGAGCGGGCGCGTCCCGAACGTCGGGTCGCTTCCCGGCATCGACAGCGCGCGGTGCAGCGCCGCGAGCGCATCGGCGACGTGCTGCGCGGTGCGGATGAGGCGTTCGTCGGCCGTTCCCGTGCGCAGGATCTCGCGCAGCGCCGCTTCGATGTCGGTCGGGTTCTGGATGAAGCTCTGCGATGTGACCGCGACCCACGTCTCGCCGCTGCGGTCGCTCACCAGCACGCTGCCGAACAGCTGCGGCGCCTGCTCGAAACCGCGCTCGCGCAGATGGCGCAGAAAAGCGACGGTGCTGTTCTGGACGCGCGGAATGCGGCGGTGCAGCGTCACCAGCCGCGAATCGTCGAGGATCCAGCGCTGCGTGCCGGGCGCCAACCCGAACCGCTGCGACGAGCTCGCCTCCGGTCGCGCATCACCTTCCCACACGAACGTCATGCGCCCGTCGTCGTCGCGCAGCTCCGTGCCGGCGCGCATCGCGCGCTCGATCGCGAGCGCGGTCGCGGAATCCAAAGCCGCGTCCGCGATCCATCCTTCGCGCGGCCCGCTGCGCGCGCGCGCGAGCGCGTCTTCGCGGATCGCCGAGTCCCATGCGAAACGCAGCATCAGCGAGGTGCGGTTCGATCCTTCGCCGACGACCACGAACGCGAGCGACGGATCGATCTCGTCCGCCACGAAGGCGTCGATCACGTGGCCGTGCTGCGCCGCGCCGAGCGCCGCCGGGACGACGTCGCCGTCGATCACCGCGCGCGCCCACGCGTCGAACGCCACGCCGCCGCGCGGCACGACGACCGTCGGAAGCTCCGGCAGCGCGCTCGAACGAATCGGCGCCGCCGTCCCGTGCGGATCGCGCACGAGGGAAAACCAGAAGAAGCCGTACGGCGCGAGCGTGATCGTGTACGGCGTCGTCGCGATCGGCGGAAACGCCGTCGAGCCGAGCATCTCTAACGGCGTGCGCCCGGCGAACTGCGCGAGGTCGAGCTGCACCGCCTGCGCGGTGTGCGCGAGGTTCGCCGCCACGAGCACGGTGTCGCCGTCGTGCTCGCGCAGGTACGCGAGCACGCGCCGGTTTTCGGGATACAGCAGCGTGAGCGTGCCGCGCCCGAACACCGTGCTCGCTTTGCGCACCGCAATGATGCGCCGCATCCAGTTGAGCAGCGAGGTGGAGTTGCGCTCCTGGGACTCCACGTTCACGGCGGAATAGCCGTACGTCGGGTCGGTGACCACCGGCGCGTACAGCCGCACTTGCTCGGCGAGCGAGAAGCCGCCGTTGCGGTCGGGCGACCACTGCATCGGCGTGCGCACGCCGTCGCGGTCTTTGAGGAACAGGTTGTCGCCCATCCCGATCTCGTCGCCGTAGTAGATTACCGGCGTGCGGGGCATCGACATCAGAAGCCCGTTAATGAGCTCGATGCGCCTCCGGTCGTTCTCCAGCAGCGGCGCGAGCCGGCGGCGGATGCCGACGTTGATGCGCATCTTCGGCTCGACCGCGTACACCGCGTTCATGCGCTCGCGCTCGCGCTCGCTCACCATCTCCAGCGTCAGCTCGTCGTGATTGCGCAGAAACACCGCCCACTGGCAGCCCTCGGGGATCGGCGGCGTCTGGCGCAGGATGTCGTGAACGGGATAGCGGTCCTCGTCGGCGACCGCCATGAACAGCCGCGGCATGAGCGGGAAGTGGAAGCACATGTGGCACTCGTCGCCGTCGCCGAAGTACGACGACAGGTCTTCAGGCCACTGGTTCGCCTCGGCGAGGAAGATGCGGTCGGGGAATTCCTCTTCGAGCACCGCACGCAGCACCTTGATGACGCCGTGCGTCTCGGGCAGGTTCTCGTTGTTCGTCCCTTCGCGCTCGCACAGATACGGCACCGCGTCCAACCGAAAGCCGTCGATCCCGATCTTCGACCAAAAGCGCATCGCGTCCGTGATTGCGCGGATCACTTCGGGGTTCTCGAAGTTTAGATCGGGCTGATGCGAGAAGAACCGGTGCCAGTAGTACTGCCCCGCGACCGGGTCCCAGGCCCAGTTCGACATCTCGGTGTCGGTGAAGATGATGCGGGTCCCGGCGTACGCGCGGTCGTCGTCCGACCACACGTACCACGCGCGCTCCGGTGAGCCGCTCGGCGCGTGGCGCGCGCGCTGGAACCACGGGTGCTGATCGGAGGTGTGGTTGACGACGAGCTCCGCGATGACGCGGATGCCGCGCGCGTGCGCTTCGCCGACGAGCCGCTGCACGTCCTCGAGCGTGCCGTACGACGGGTGGACGTCCGTGTAGTTCGAGATGTCGTAACCGTCGTCGCGCAGCGGCGAGGGAAAGAACGGCAGCAGCCACAGCGCGGTGACGCCGAGCTCCGCGAGATAGTCGAGCCGGGACGTGAGCCCGCGCACGTCGCCGACACCGTCGCCGTTGGAGTCCTGGAAAGCTTTGATGTGCGTCTGGTACACGACCGCGTCGCGGTACCAGAACCGGTCGTCGGGAGGCAACGTCTACGCAGCTTGGGTGAGCGGTGCTGCGATGTCCTCCAGCGACTTGCGTTCGGCATCCACGCCCAGCACGATCTCCACGATCCCGCCCACGATCATGAGCACCGCGCCGAAGATCCAGCCGCGCGCGAGCATCTGCGGGTCCTTCGTCGCGATCAGGTGGCCGTAGACGACCGGCGCGAGCGCGCCGCCGACCAGCGTCCCGACCGCGTACACCACGGCGATCGCCGCGGCCCGCGTCTCCAGCGGAAAGATCTCGCTGACGGTGAGGTACGCGGCGCTCGCTCCCGCGCTCGCGAAGAAGAACATCGCCGACCAGCATAGCGCGATCGACGTCGCGGTGAGGCTGCCGCCGAGGAACAGGATCGTGGTGAGGATCAGCAGCAGCCCGCTGACGATGTAACAGCCCGAGATCATGATCTTGCGCCCGATGATGTCGAAGAAATGTCCTAAGATCAACGCACCGAGGAAGTTGCCGATCGCGAACGGGATGATGTAGAACCCGACGTCGCCCGGCGCGACCTTGAAGAACGTCGTGAGCGTCAGGCCTTGGGTGAAGAAGACGGCGTTGTAGAGAAACGCCTGCGTGATCATCAGCGTCATCACGAGGATCGTGCGCTGCGGATACGTCTTCGCCATCGTGACGACCGTGTCGAGCATCCCGTGCTTGCGCGACGAGTCGAACGTGATCTGCTTGTGCGGCGCGCGCGGGAGCTCTTCGCCCGTCTCCTTGCGCACCTCGACTTCGATCTCGCTCACGATCTTCTCCGCCTCGTCGTGCCGGCCGTGCGTGAGCAGCCAGCGCGGGCTCTCCGGAATTCCGCGCCGGATCGCGAGCACCGCGATCGCAAGAAACGCGCCCAAGCCGAACGCAAGGCGCCAGCCCAGCGACGGGGGGATGAAGCGGCCGTCGAGCAGCGGCACCGACACCAGCGAACCGATCAGCGTGCCGATCCACCACGAGCCGTTGATCGCGATGTCTGCGACGCCGCGCCGCGCCGACGGGATGAGCTCGTCGATCGCGGAGTTCACCGCGCTGTACTCGCCGCCGATCCCCGCGCCCGCGAGCATGCGGAAGAGCGCGAAGCTCCAGAAGTCCCATGCAAACGCGGTGAGCAGCGTGCTCACGAGATACCATGTCAGCGTGACGAGGAACAGCTTCTTGCGCCCGAGCTTGTCGGTGAGGTAGCCGAACACCAGCGCGCCCACGCACGCGCCGACCAGATAGAAGCTGCCCGCCGCGGTGGCCTGTTCGGGCGTGAGTCCCAAACCGTTCTTCGACGTCAGCGTCGGGCCGATCGTGCCGACGATCGTCACCTCGAGCCCGTCGAGGATCCACGTGATGCCGAGCCCGATGACGACGACCCAGTGCCACTTCGCCCACGGTAAGCGATCGAGGCGGAACGGGATGTCAGTCGAGATGTGCGCGGCGTTGGCGGCCAACGTTCCTCCGAGCGGCGAGCGGGCGAGCGACGCTATGAGGTACCCGAGGGTCCCCGCGCGGAAACCGCGGGAAGCGTGAGATCTCCGGAAGGAGCGGCGCGGCACTACAACTAATTCTGTAGGTGTTAGCCCGGGAACCCTTGCGCGGAGGAATCATGGCGGGTCGTCGTGTCCGGTTCGGTCCCTTCGCGCTCGATGCGCGCACGCGATTGCTAGCGAAGGACGGCGTGCCGGTCGCGCTGGGCCCGATGGTCGTCGAGACGCTGTGCGTGCTCGTCGAAAACGCGGGCGAGCTCGTCACCAAAGACGAGCTGATGCGGCGGCTGTGGCCGAACCGGTACGTCGACGAAGGAAACCTTACGCAGAACGTCTACCGGCTGCGGCGCGTCCTGTCGGCGGGCGGGCTCACGGGCGCGATCGAGACGATGGCATGCCGCGGCTATCGCTTCGTCGCGCCGGTCGAATCCGTGGATGCGCCGGCGGTGGCCGTTGTGAAGCGCGCCGCCGCAACGCCGCACGCCGATGTGCCGCGCGCTGCCGCAACGCTGGACGACGATGTGCCGCGCGCCGCCGCGCCGCCGCACGCATCGCAACGGCGCTGGGGGTTCGCCGCGTTCGCCGCGGCGCTCGGCTTCGCACTGCTCGCCGCCGGTATGCCGAAACCGGTGACGGCCCCCGCCTTTGCGCGCCTCACCCCGGAATCGCAACGCGTCTACCGTCTCGGCCGCTACCATTTGAACCTGCGCACGGATCCGGCGCACGTCGATGCGAGCGTGCGCTATTTCCGCGACGTCGTGAAGCGCGATCCGGACAACGCGCTCGGGTACTCCGGGCTCGCCGACGCCTACTTGGCGACGTTCGACGGCGCTTGCGACGCGATGGCGGCCGCGTGCCGCAGAGTCGTCGCGCTCGCGAGCGAGAACGCGCGCAAGGCCGTCGAGATCGATCCGCGGTCGGCGGAGGCGCACACGTCGCTCGCGATGACCATCAACGAGTTCACCGGCCAAGACTCGCGTTCCGATGCGGAATTCGAGCGCGCCATCGAGCTCGACCCCAGCTACGCGCTCGCGCACCACTGGTACGGCAATGCGCTGCTGGTGCGCGGGGATTTCGCCCGCGCGGTGCTGCAGCACAAAGCCGCGCTCGCGCTCGAGCCCGCGTCCCCGGCGACGTACGCGTGGCTTGCTCACGACGCGTTCTTCACGCGGCGGTACCGCGATGCGATCGGGTTCGCGCACGAGTCGCTCGCGATCTACCCGCGCCGCCATCCCACCCAAGTCTTGCTCGGGCTGGCGTACGAGCAGGTCGGCAACGAGCGCGCCGCGGTCGCAGCGTTCGACCAATTGCATGGGGCGGAACGGAACGCGCTGCTCGCGGGACTGTACGCACGCACCGGACGGCGGGCTGAAGCCGTGGCGAAGCTGCGCGCGATCGGCGCGAAAGAGGCGTTCGGGTCCGGATGCACGCGCACGATCGCCTTCGCGTGGCTCGCGCTGGGCGACAAGACGCGAGCCTACGCGTTGCTGCGAGCGACGCCGCCGGCCAATCGCGTCGAGCGCCAGTTCTTGGCGTTCGACCCGCGCTTCGACGATCTGCGTTCCGACTCGCGCTTCCGGCAATGGACGGCCCCCAACTGACCGCAATCAGCGCTCGTTAGCGTTTTTTGAGGACGCTCACGGGTCCGCGCGCGTATCGTCGCCCCATGAACGTCTTCTCGCGCGTATCGCTCGTCGCCGTCCTCGCCATCACGTCGCTCACGACGCCGGCTGGGCCGTCGAACGCTCAGGCCGCTTCGGCGCCCGATCTCACCGGACTGTGGTACGCGAAGGAGCGCTTCGGACCCGACGTGCGCGGGCGGCTCGTCGTCGATCGTACCGCGACGGGCTGGCGCGCCTCTATCGCGGGCCGCACGGCACCGGTGCGCGTCATGCACGACAACGTCTCGTTCGAACTGCCGGACGGCTCGGGATCGTTCACCGGCGCGTTCGGCGAACGCCGCCGGAAGCTGGCCGGCCACTGGATCCAGCCGAAGACGCAGCTGAACGGCGAGCGGGTCGCGTCGCCGGTGTGGATGTCGCCGTGCGGCCGGAGCTGCTTCGCCGGCGACGTCGTTCCGCTCGACGACCGGTACACGTTCTACGTCAAGGCCGCAAAGCGCGCGGACGGCACGCTGGGCGCGTTCATCCGCAACCCCGAGCGCAATCTCGGCCGGTTCATCCCGCTCGACCGCATCGAAGCGGACGGGCAGAACGTGCGCTGGCTCGACGCGCACGGCAAGATGCTGGAAGAAGGCGTGATCCGCGACGGCGTGATGACGATCTACCTGGCCGAACGCGGCGGCTCGTACGACTTTCGCCGTGTTCCGAATGATGCGTTCACGTGGTTCTATCCGCGCGGCCGGCCTACGGCATCGTACCGGTACACGCCCCCGCGCGACGAGAACGACGGCTGGCCCGTCGGCACGCCCGACGAGGTCGGGATGTCACAGGCAACGATCTCCGAGCTGATGCGCGCGATCATCAACACGCCGATCGCCAAAGTCGGCTCGCACGAAGTGCACGGCGTTCTGATCGCGCGCCACGGGAAGCTTGTCGCCGAAGAGTACTTCTTCGGGCAGCACGGCGACGAGCCGCACGAGACGCGCTCCGCCGCGAAGACCGTGGTGTCCGTTCTCGCCGGTGCCGTCATGCAGGCGGGTGTGCGGCTCGATGCGACGACGCCGGTGTACTCGGTGATGCGCCCGCACGTGCGCGATCTCGACCCGCGAAAACGGGCGCTCACGCTCGAGAACTTGCTGAACATGGCGTCGGGACTGGACTGCGCCGACTGGAGCGACGACCCGCAGCCGCCCGGCAGCGAAGAAGTCTTCACGAACCAGGAAAAGAATCCCGACTGGTACGGGCTGCTGCTCGATCTGCGCATGGTGCGCGATCCCGGAACGAAGTTCGTGTATTGCTCCGCGAACGCGCATCTCGCGGGCGGCGTCGTGGCCCGCGCGGCGGGACGCCCGCTGCCCGATGTGATGCGCGATCTGCTCGCCGAGCCTCTCGGAATCCGGCGCTACTACATCCCGCTGACGCCGCTGGGAGATGCGTACACGGGCGGCGGCTGGTACTGGCGGCCGCGCGATTTCATGAAGCTGGGCCAGCTGTATCTGAACGGCGGTACGTGGCACGGCCGGCGCATCGTGAGCGCGGCATGGGTGAAGCGGTCGACGCAGGCACGGTTCACGATCGGCAAGGGCTTCCGGTACGGTTACCTCTGGTGGCACCGGCGCTATCCGTATGCGGGCCGCACGGTGGACGCGTACTTCGCGTCCGGCAACGGCGGCCAGACGGTGATGGTCGTGCCCGAGCTCGATCTCGTGTTCGCCGCGTACGGCGCGAACTACGCCGACCCGAAGACGAACTGGAAGACGGTACTGGACTATGTCCCGCGCTACGTGCTCCCGGCCGTCACGCGGCCATGACCGGCGGGTCCACCCGCATCGCTTAAAGCGGACGCATGAACTCCGGACCGTACCGCAGGTCAGGTTGCGCGGGGTCGAACGGAGGTGCGGAAAAGAGCGTGTTCGCCGCATCCTTGAGCGCGGTCATGTCGTCCACTGCCGTCCCGAGATCGTCGTTGACCCAGGCCGCGTCGAGATCGGTCAGCAGCTTGTCCCACGCGACGTTGAAACGCTGAAGATTCGCGGCGACGTCGGCAGGTGGGTTGAGATATCTGCCGCCCGGGTCGATCGGCTTCATGACGAAGCACTCCGGCATTTTCAGCGCGGGATCGGGAGGCTTCGCCCAGATGAGTTGCGGCGGATTTCCCGGCGTCACGCCGGTGATGCGGTTCTCCTGAGCAATCTCCTCGAACGTGTAGAAATGCGCGAGCGTCGTCCCGTCCGCGTACGGCAGCGCGGACGTCCCTTCGCCCTGCTGCTTGATCTTCGCGATCGCGGCCTGTGCCGTCGTGACGGACGTGATCTGCGGCGTGATGAACCCGTCGGTGACCGGTTTGCCTGCCGTCCAGCCGCCGGCTGGCAGCGCCGTGGCTAGCGCGTCGTAAAACCGTCCGATCGTGAACGGCGCATCGTCGGCGCGAAGGGTGCTCTTGATCTCATGCTCCGGCGTCTCGATCACTTGGAACTGGTTGACGACGCGGTCGTGCGTGAGGCTGCCGAGATCGACGACGAGTCCGGGCAGGACGCCGTCCGGAAGCCCATGGGCCGGATACGAGATGTTCGTGTAGTACGCGCTCCTGATGTCCGGCTTCCCGCCGAGCGCCGTCAGCATATTGCACGCGAGACCGAGGTGCAGCATCTCGTTCAGGCAGATGTTGAAGATGAGGCGGTATACGGGCCCGCTGCCCGCTTTGATCGACCAAAGCGCGCAGAAATAGGGCGGCAGCGTCGCGATCTCGATCTCGATTGCAAACTGCAGCGCGGACAGAACCGCAGAATCCGCGCCGGCGACCTGCGGCGCGCGCGCCACGTCGATCTGCGCTTCCAGCAAACGAGGTTGCGCGACCGCCTCCAAGCTGCGGGTCAGTTGTGCGAGCCGCGTGTCGCGGCGTATTTGGGCCATGGTGTCCGTCCGATCGGTTGACATGGGTGTGTGCCGCCGGCCCTTCCCGGCGAGCCTACAATAAGACGCGGCGAAGATCGCCGAGTCCGTTCTTGATCTCTACCGTGAAGCGGGCGGCATTTGCGCCGTCGATCACGCGGTGATCGTACGAAAGCGACAGCGGCTGGATCAGGCGTGGAACGAACGTCGTGCCGTCCCAGACCGGGCGTGTTTCCGCTTTGCAGGCGCCTAGGATCGCCACTTCCGGGGCGTTGATGATCGGGGTGAAGTACGTGCCCCCGATCGAGCCCAGCGAGCTGATCGTGAACGTTGCGCCCGTCATGTCGGTCGGGCCCAGCTTTCCGTCGCGTGCTTTTGCCGCGAGCTCCGACGTCTCACGTGCGATGTCGACGATGCCTTTCTGGTCGACGTCCTTGATCACGGGTACCAGGAGCCCGTTCGGCGTGTCGGCTGCGAAACCGAGATGGTAGTATTTTTTCAGGACGAGGTCGTCGCCGTCCAGCGAGGCGTTGAACTGCGGGTAGCGTTTCAGTGCCGCGACCGCGGCCTTCATCAAGAACGCCAGCATCGTCACCTTGACGTCTTTGCGCTCGCTGTTGATCTGCTTGCGGAACGCTTCGAGGTCCGTGACGTCTGCGTCGTCGTTCTGGGTGACGTGCGGGATCATCACCCAGTTGCGCGCGAGCACCGGGCCGCTGACCTTCTGGATGCGCGTGAGCGCGACGCGTTCCACCGGGCCGAACTTCGCGAAGTCGACAACCGGCCACGGCGGGAGGTTGAGAGCGAGGCCGCCGGGCGTTCCGCCGCGCACGTTCGCGCCGTCCGTTGACGGCGGTGAGACGAGCGCCGTCTTCACATAGCCTTGCACGTCGTCGCGCGTGATGCGGCCGTTCGGGCCGCTGCCGCGCACGCGGGCCAGATCGACGCCGAGCTCGCGCGCGAAGCGGCGGATCGCCGGCGATGCGTGCACCGGACCGGCGGATGAGACGCCGTTCGTTGCACCATTCGTCGAGACGGTCTGCGGCGGCGCGGGAGGCGCCGTTGAAACCGGCGGGCGGCCGTTCGCGGCGGGTGGCGTCGCGGCGGGTGCTGCCGGCGACGCGAACTGCACAGGGGCGGCCGGCGTTGTCGGTGATGTCGGCTGCGCGGCGGAGGCCGGGCGTTCGAGCGGCGCGGCTGCGGTGGAAGCTGTTGGTGCGGCGGAAGACGACGGTGCGGTGGAAGATGCCGCCGCCGGAGCGCCGGGCATCGCGGTCGTCGCGACGGTTGCGATCACGGTGCCCTTCGAGACTTTGTCGCCCACGTTCACCTTGACGTCGCGAATCGTGCCGCCGCTCGAAGCGGGGACTTCCATCGTCGCCTTGTCGGACTCGAGCGTGACGAGCGCGGTTTCCTTGGCGACGGTGTCGCCCGGTTTCACCAGCACTTCGATCACCGGAATGTCTTTGAAATCGCCGATGTCGGGGACGGCGAGCTCGACGACGGATTCCGTGACGCGCGCGGGTTGCGCGTCGTTGAGGATAGGCGGCGGCGGCGGCGCGCCGGTCTCTTCCGTTGCAGCCGCGTCGGCCGCCGCGATGCCGACGGCGTCTTTGTGCGGCGGCGCGATGACATCCGCGGACTCCACGGTGACGAGCACGGTGCCTTGCGACACCTTGTCGCCGATCTTCACGCGCACGTCTTTGACGACGCCGCCCGACGACGCGGGGACTTCCATCGTCGCCTTGTCGGACTCGAGCGTCACCAGCGGCGCGTCCTTCGCGACCGTGTCGCCCGGACTGACCAGCACTTCGATCACCGGGATGTCGTTGAAGCCGCCGAGATCGGGGACCGTCAGCTCTACTTGCGCCATTGTCTCAAACCGTCGTCGGTTCGGGTTTGCCGGGATCGATACCGTATCGCGCGATCGCCGACACAACCTTGCCGGAGTCGATACCGGTCGTCGTGTCGGTTGACAAAGCCTTCAACGCGGCAACGGTGATCCAGCGCCGGTCGACCTCGAAGAAGTTGCGCAGCTGCTTGCGCGTGTCGCTGCGGCCGAATCCATCGGTGCCGAGCGCGTGGAACTTGCGGTCCCCGACGAACGGCCGAATCTGCTCGGCGAACGTCTTCACGTAATCGGTCGCCGCGATCACCGGGCCGTCGTGGCCGTCGAGCTGCTCCGCCACGTACGCGCGCTGCGGCGTCTCGGCCGGGTGCAGCAAATTCCAGCGCGCGGCCGCTTCGCCGTCGCGGTGCAGCAGCGTGAAGCTCGTCGCGCTCCAGACGTCCGCAACGACACCCCAGTCGTCGCGCAGCAGGTCCGCCGCGGCGAGCACCTCGCGCAGGATCGAGCCGCTGCCCATCAGCTGCACCCGCGGCTGTACCGCTTTCTGCCGGCCGCCGTCGCGCAGCAGGTACATGCCGCGCAAGATGCCGTCTTCCGTGCCCGCCGGCATCGCGGGGTGCTGGTAGTTCTCGTTGAGCAGCGTGACGTAGTAGTACACGTCTTCTTGCTCGCCGAGCATGCGGCGCACGCCGTCCTGCACGATCGTCGCGACCTCGTACGCGTACGTCGGGTCGTACGGCATGCAGTTCGGGATCGCCGCCGCGAACAGGTGCGAGTGGCCGTCCTCGTGCTGCAGGCCTTCGCCGTTGAGCGTCGTGCGGCCCGACGTTCCGCCGAGCAAGAAGCCGCGCGTGCGCATGTCGCCCGCTGCCCACGCGAAGTCGCCGATGCGCTGGAATCCGAACATCGAGTAGAAGATGAAGAACGGCAGCGTCTGCACGCCGTGCGTGGAGTACGACGTCCCGGCCGCGATCCACGAGCACATCGAGCCGGCCTCGGTGATGCCCTCTTGCAGAATCTGGCCCGCTTTGTCCTCGCGGTACCACATCAGCTGATCGGCGTCTTGCGGGCGGTAGAGCTGTCCGACGGTCGAGTAGATCCCGAGCTGGCGGAACATCCCTTCCATGCCGAACGTGCGCGACTCGTCGGCGACGATGGGAACGACGCGCGGGCCGACGGTCTTGTCGCGCAAGATCGTCGAGAGCGCGCGCACGAACGACATCGTCGTCGAGAACTCGCGCTCGCCCGACGATTCGGTGAGTGCGGTGAACGCCGAACGCTGCGGCACCGCCAGCGGCGCTTCGACGGTGCGGCGCCGGGTGGGAACCGAGCCGAGCTTCGCGACCCGCTCGCGCAGATACGCCGCCTCGCGCGAGTCGGGCGCGGGCTTGATGAACGGCACGGTCTCGAGATCGCGGTCGGAGATCGGAATCGAGAAGCGGTCGCGGAACGCGCGCAGCTGCTCGATCATCAGTTTCTTCTGCTGGTGGGCGATGTTCATGCCCTCGCCCGCCGAGCCCATCCCGTAGCCTTTGATCGTCTTGGCGAGGATTACCGTCGGCGCGCCGCGGTGCTCGGACGCGGCTTTGTACGCCGCGTAGACTTTGTACGGATCGTGTCCGCCGCGGTTGAGCGCCCACACTTCGTCGTCGGTCATGCGCTCCACGAGCGCGCGCGTCTCCGGGTACTTGCCGAAGAAGTGCTCGCGCACGTAGTTGCCGTCGCGCGACTTGAACGTCTGGTAGTCGCCGTCGAGCGTCTCGCCCATCAGCTTGACGAGCATGCCGGTGTGATCCGCCGCGAGCAGCGGGTCCCAGCGCGTCCCCCAGATCACTTTGATGACGTTCCAGCCCGCGCCGCGGAACACGCCTTCGAGCTCCTGGATGATCTTGCCGTTGCCGCGCACCGGGCCGTCGAGCCGCTGCAAGTTGCAGTTCACGACGAAGATCAGGTTGTCGAGCTTCTCGCGCGCCGCCATCGCGAGCCCCGCGAGCGATTCGGGCTCGTCGATCTCACCGTCGCCGAGGAAGCCCCACACTTTGCGGTCCGACGTGTCGGCAAGTCCGCGGTCGTGCAGATAGCGCATGTAGCGCGCCTGGTACACCGCTTGCAGCGGGCCGAGGCCCATCGACACGGTCGCGAACTGCCAGAAGTCCGGCATCAGCCACGGATGCGGATACGACGGAACGCCTTTGCCGTCGACCTCGCGCCGGAAGTTCTCGAGCTGCTCTTCGGTGATGCGCCCGTCCAGGAACGCGCGCGCGTAGATGCCGGGCGATGAATGGCCCTGGAAATAGACGAGGTCGCCGCCGTTCTTGTGCTCGGGGCCGCGCCAGAAGTGGTTGAGCCCGATGTCGTACAGCGTCGCGGACGACGAGAACGACGCGACGTGACCGCCCAGCTCGCTGTTGTCTTTGTTCGCGCGCACGACCATCGCCATCGCGTTCCAGCGGATGTAGTGGCGCAGCCGCTCCTCGATCTCGTGATCGCCCGGGAAGTGCGCCTGCTCCTCGACGGGGATCGTGTTCACGTACGGCGTCGTCTGCGCGGCCGGCGTGCGCACGCCGCGCGTCGCGGCCCGCTCGACGATCGCGCGCACCAGCTCGCTCGCGCGCGCGGCGCCTTCGGCCTCGATCACGCCGTCGAGTGCATCGAGCCACTCGCGGGTCTCTTGCGGATCGGGCTGCGCGCCGGCCTTGGCGGCGGCGGCGCCGTCGGTGGCGAGGGTGCTCTGGATGGACGTGTCGATCATGGCGGGTCCTGCGTTTGGCTTCGGGCGCAGATTTTGGCTTCGGCTCATCCTTCGACAGGCTCGGGATGACATGAGAGCTAGGCTCGGGATGACGTGAGGACAGCGCCTCGTGACCGGTCGCCTTCCGGATGATGATAACGTGGACCCGCGCGGCGATTGCCTGCCAATCGGCGCGCTCTACGATCCAATTCAGGCAAATGGCTCGAATTGGAGGGGGCGGTAGGGCGAGCGGCGTGGAATGGACGGTGATGCGGACCGGATCGTCCGAGCTCGCGCTCGACCTCGACCGCGGCAGCATCGTCCCGATCTACCGCCAGATCTACGAGCGCCTGCGCGAGCAGATCCTGGCCGGAGCGCTTCCCGAAGGCACGCGGCTTCCGCCCGAGCGCACGTTCGCGGAGCGGCTCGACGTCAACCGGTCCACCGTCGTTCATGCCTATCGCGATCTCGCCGCCGACGGGCTGATCTCGCAGCGCGTCGGCTCGGGCTCGCGCGTCGCCTCGCTCGACGGCGGACGGCCGGACCGCTCGCCGGCGGTGCCGTGGTGGGTGACGCTGCCGCCCTGGCGCGTCGGCCAGTTTCCGGCCGTGCTCGGCGAGCTGGCGGCGAGCGAGCACGGCGACCTCATCGCGTTCGTGCAAGGCGTGCCGCCCGCCGACCCGTCGCCGCTCGCCGATTTGTCGCGCTCGTTCGCTCGCGCCGGCGGCGACGTGCGGTTCGTGCTGACGTACGGCGACAGCGAAGGCTTCGCCCCGCTGCGCGAAGCGATCGCGGCGCGGATGCGCGCGCGCGGCTGCAACGTGGACATGCGCGACGTGCTCGTGCTGACGGGATCGACGCAAGGGATCACGCTGGTCGCGCAGTCGCTCGCGGAACCGGGCGACGAGATCGTCGTGGAAGCGCCGACGTATCCCGGCGCGCTGCAGATCTTCCAGATCGCCGGGTTGCGCGCGATTCCCGTGCCGGTCGACGAGGACGGGATGCGCGTCGACCACGTCGAGGCGATCCTGCGCACGCGGCGCCCGCGCTTCATCTACACGATGCCGTCGATCCACAATCCCACCGGTGTCACGATGAACGCGGACCGGCGCGACCGGCTGATCACGCTCGCCAAACGCTACGGCGTCCCGCTCGTCGAGGACGATCCGTACGGCGAGCTCGGCGATCCGCACGCGCCGCCGCTGCTCGCGCACGACGCGGAATACGTCATCTACCTCTCGTCGTTCTCGAAGACGATCGCGCCGTCGCTGCGGCTGGGCTGGCTGGTCGCGCCGCGCACGATCTACGAACGGCTGCTGCTGCGCAAGCAGTCGTACGACATGGCGACCTCGATGTACATGCAGGCCGGCGTGCGCGACTATCTCGAGAGCGGGTACGACGCGCACGTCACCGCGCTGCGCGGCGAGCTGCGCGAACGGCGCGCGCTCGTGCACGCCGCGATCGAGCGCTACTGGCCGGCCGGCATGCGCGTCGCGCAGGGCGGCGACGGATACTATCTGTGGGCGACGGTGCCTAGAGAGACGCGCGCGCGCGTGCTGCTCGCGAACGCGGAGCGCCGCGGCGCGTCGTTCCTGTTCGGCGAAGCGTTCTACCCGCAGTCGGGCGGCGACCACAACTTCCGCCTCGCGCTCACGCCGGTGCCGCGCGACGCGATCGAAGAAGGCATCCGCCGCATCGGCGAGGCCGCGCGCTGAACGCGTTTCCGTCGGCGGCGCTGCTCGCGTGGTACGCGGTGCACGGCCGCACGCATCTTCCGTGGCGCACGACGCGCGATCCGTACCGCATCGTCGTGAGCGAGCTCATGCTGCAGCAGACGCAGGTCGAGCGTGTGATCCCGCTTTACGAAGCATTCCTCGCGCGGTTCCCGTCGTTCGAAGCGCTCGCCGCCGCGGACGCGGGCGACGTCGTGCGCGCGTGGCGCGGCCTCGGTTACAACAGCCGCGCGGTGCGCTTGCACGCGCTCGGGCGCGCGGTCGTCGAACGCTACGGCGGGCGGCTGCCGAGCGACACCGCGGAGTTGCGCGCGCTGCCGGGCATCGGTGCGTACACGGCGGCCGCAGTGCGGGCGTTCGCGTTCGAGCTCGACGACGCGGCGGTCGACGTGAACCTGCGGCGCGTGATCCATCGTGTCGCATTCGGTCTGGAACACCCGGCGCAAGCTGATGATCGCACGCTCGACACGCTGGCTATCGCCGCTGTGCCGCGCGGCGGGGCGCACGACTGGAATTCCGCAATGATGGATCTCGGCGCGACGATTTGCACCGCGCGCTCGGCGAAGTGCCTGGTGTGTCCGCTGCGCGACACGTGCGCCGCTGCGCCGGTCGACTCCGCAACGCTGGCGGCGCGCGTGCGCGAGCACGCAGCACGCCGAACGCCGCAAGAAGCGATCCCGTTCGAGCGAACGACCCGCTTCCTGCGCGGGCGGATCATCGACCGCTTGCGCGACGTCCCGGCACGCGAATCGCTCGCCCTCGATGCATTGCAGCACGATCTTGCCGCCGTCGTTCCATCCGATCGCTTGCACGAGATACCGGCCGTCGTCGACGCGCTGGTGCGCGACGGCATCGTGATGCGCGAAGCAACTCGCATCCGTCTCAGTTAAAACCCAGCGAAAGCTAACACGGTACTCATCGGTACCGCGTTTACCGCTACTTCGCGCGGGTAGGTTTACTGCGCCTCTCCCCATTTCTTTTCAGCACAGGACCCCCACATGAAGTTGACCCGTATTGCCGCGCTCATAGCGGCGCCCGCTGCGCTCTCGCTCGCAGCGTGCGGGGGCGGTTCGTCCGCCACCATCGCGAACGTCTCCGGTAACACGGCGAACGTGCGCATCGTCAACGGTGCGCCCGGTATCAGCGGCGGCGGTGCCGTCGACATCTATTTCCAGACGACGGGCAGCGCGGCGCCCTCGCAAACGATCGTCAACAACCTTGCGTACGGCGTAGCGTCGGATTTCACGACGCAAGCTGCCGCAGCGGCCAGCATCATCGTACAGCGCGCGGGTCAGCCTGCGCCGAGCACCGGCACCGCGCAGCTCTCGTCGTGCCCGCTGCCGCAGCTCGCGAGCAACGGCAAGTACTCGATCGTCATCGTCAACGCGGGCGGCGTCGTGAACTGTGACATCTTCCAGGATTTCGACTACACGGCGGCGCCGCAGTACCGCGCGCACAACGCGGCACGCAACAGCGTGCTGTCGGCGAACGCCGGCTTCGGCATCATTCCGTCCGCGAGCGCACCGCCGGGAACACCGTTCACCGTGCAAGTCGCGGCCCCGCAGGGCAACCTCGCGGCGGCCAACTCGGCGGCGACGACGTTCACCGCGGCCCAGCCGCAGAGCATCGCGGCGTTCAGCGGCAGCATCACGTTCGCGGTCGGTGCCGCAACCAGCGGCACCACGCCGGCGCTGTCGACGCTCGATTCGCGCTACATCTTCTCGCCCAACGGAACGACGCAGCCGAACACGAGCGGCGCGCTCAACTTCACCGGCACGGCCGGGACGTCGCTTTTCGCGCTCGACTGCACCGGCGCCACGGTAATCGCGCCGAACGTCACGTGCACCAACGGCGTCGCGCTGGTGGGCTACACCGACCGGCTTTAATGGCTTGGCGCTTCGCGCGAACCCGTCGCCCTTCGGGCGAAACCTGGCGCCGCGGTTCTGCTGACCGCGGCGCTCATCGCTTTCCGGTTGTCAACAGGCGAACCGGTTAGGCGAACCACGCCGGCAGGTCGGCGTAGCGCTCTTCCTTCCACGGATCGGCGTCGTTGTTGTAGCCGCGCGTTTCCCAAAAGCCTTTCTGGTCGGTGTCGCGGAACTCGATGCCGTGCAGCCACTTGGCGCTCTTCCAGAAATATTTCTTCGGCACCAGCATGCGCACCGGACCGCCGTGGATCGGCTCGACGGGCTGCCCGTCAAACTCGTACGCGATCATCACGTCGTCGTCCAGCATCACCGACAAGGGCAGGTTCGTCGTGTAGTCGTTGTCCGCGTGCTGCACGACGAACATCGCCGATGCGAGCGGCTTCGCGCGCGCGACGATCTCGGAGAACTTCACGCCGATCCAGTACGTGTTCTTCTTCGACCAGCGCGTGACGCAGTGAATGTCGCCGCGGTACTCGCTCGCCGGCATCGCGCGCAGCTCGTCATAGGAAAGCTCGAACGGCGCCTCGACCCGCCCGAACACGCGCAGCCGCCACGTCGCCGGATCGATCGCCGGAACGTCCCCGACGTGCAGGACGGGGAAGCCCTCGGTGACGGTCTGGCCGGGCGGAACGGTCGGGTCCTTTTGCTTGAGGAACGGCATGGCAGACAGGATTCGCATCCGGGGCCCGAAGGTTCCGCCCCGTGGCGATCCCGTTTCCGACCAAGAAGGTCACCCGCGCCGTCGCGGCCGAGGAGCTCGCGATCCTCGAGCGGACCTATCCGCACGCCGTCACGGCGCTCGAGTACGGCAACCCGTTCGAGCTGCTCGTCTCGGTGATCTTGAGCGCGCAATGCACCGACGCGCGCGTCAACCTCACCACGCCGCATCTCTTCGCGAAGTATCCCGATGCGCACGCGCTCGCGAACGCCGACCCGGCCGACGTCGAGAAGATCATCAAGTCGTGCGGTTTTTTCCGGCAGAAGACCAAGAGCATCATCTCGGCCGCGCAAGGGCTCGTCGCCGAGCACGGCGGCCAGGTGCCCGGCGACCGCGAGTCGCTCGAAGCGCTGCGCGGCGTGGGCCGCAAGTCCGCGAACGTCGTCATGTCGATCGCGTTCGAAGAGGCCGCGTTCGCGGTCGACACGCACGTGTTCCGCGTCGCGCACCGCCTCGGCCTCACGCTCGCGACGACGCCGCGCGGCGTGGAGGAAGACGTCACCAAGCTGGTGCCGCGCGAGAAGTGGCGCCACGCGCACCACTGGCTGATCCTGCACGGCCGCGAGATCTGCAAGGCGCCCGTGCCGCTGTGCGGGCGGTGCCCGGTGACGATGTGCCCCTCACGCCCGATCGTCGCGCGCTATCTGCAGACCAAGCTCGCGCTCCGCGCCGGCGCGAACGGCGCTAAAACCGCATCGGGCCGGGTTCGTCCAGGTGCGGCGGGCGCGGTACCTGCGCGTCCTCGGAGATCGTCTTGAGCAGCTCCGAGCCGGTCAGCGCATCGCGGTAGCCCGCGTCGGTCGAGAACTTTGAGAGGTTCATCAGCGCCGGGACGTCGCCGTCGATGAACTGGTACTCGCCCTCCAGGCCCGCGCCGGTGACGATCACGAGCTGGCGCGCCGCATCCAGGTCGAGCGCGATCCGCTTGTCGCGGAAGCGCAGCCGCAGCCGCGGCGGGTTCTCCAGGCGCACCAGCGTCACGCCCGCGCGCCGGCCGAGGATCGAGTTGAGCCGCTTGGACCCCGTCGCGAGGACATCGCCGAGCGCGGCGAACCGGGCTTCGGCATCGTCGCCCCGGGGCGCAGCCGCGCCGGCCGTCGCCGAGTCGATCGCCGCGCCGAGGTCGCGCCGCGCGCGCAGCTTCGTCGCCATCGCGACGATCGGGTTCTCGGGCTCGTCCATGGAAGCTGCTTCGCGATGACCTGGGAACGAACCGCCGAAGCGGCCTCGCCCGCGCCGCCGGAGCGCGTGTGGGACGCGCTGCTCGACGGCCGGCGGTGGTCGCTGTGGAACCACGGCGTGCAGTGGATGACCCCGGAAGGCCCGGTCGAGCCCGGCACGCTGCTGACGATGAAGCCGAAGGGCGCGCCGCAGACCGCCTTCCGCATCGAGGCGGCCGTCCCGCGGCGGCTGCTCGCGCTGGTCGTTACGTTCGGTCCGGTCGCCGCGCTGCGCTTGCGGTGGGAGCTCGCGCCGCACGGCGGCGGGACGTCGATCGCGCAGACCGTCGGGATCAGCGGCCCGCTCGCGGGCCTGCTGCTGCGCCGCGCCGCGGAGCGGATCGCGAACGCGATGCCGGCAAATCTGGAGCGGCTCGCCTCTCTTGCGGCCGGCGGCGCGGTGGACACCGCACCTGAGCCCGCATAGAAAAAAGCGCGGTCGTTGCCGGCCGCGCTCGATATCGAATGGATGATGACTGAGAGTTTCTTCTGGTTTCTATCTCTAGGAACGGATGGGCTTACTTCTTGCCACCCTTCTTGCCCGGCTTCTTCTTCGCCGCTTTCTTCTTCGCTGCCATTTTGTTAACTCACCCCCTCACCTAGTCAGACTCGACCCGGAGCCGAAGGCGCCGAATCTATTTCACCAACGGTGTTGGTACCGCGCGCAGTTCCCCCTGGCCGGGACGGGTCCCTTTCGGGCCAACGTAAAGGCCGGGTGCGGTTTCCGTGGGAAAAGCCTCGCCGAGCATGGCGATCATCGAGGCGGTTGGTCTGCGCAAGGTGTTCCGGTCGCTAGAGCGCCAGCCGGGCTTGGGGGGCGCCGTCAGGGCCTTGTTCTCGCGGACGTTCGTCGACAAGGTCGCGGTCGACGACGTCAGCTTCTCGCTCGATGCGGGCGAGCTGGTGGGCTACATCGGCCCCAACGGCGCCGGCAAGTCGACCACGATCAAGATGCTCACCGGGATCCTCGTGCCGACGGCGGGGACGCTGCACGTCGCCGGGATCGTGCCGTACCAGAACCGTATGGCGAACGCCGCGAACATCGGCGTCGTATTCGGACAGCGCAGCCAGCTGTACTGGGATCTTCCGCTGCGTGAGTCCTTCGAGCTGCTGCGCGCGATCTACGACGTGCCGCGAGCGCGCTATCTCGAGAACATGAAGCACTTCGCGGAGATCCTCGACCTCGAGCGATTTCTCTCCACCCCGGTGCGCCAGCTGTCGCTCGGCGAGCGGATGCGCGGCGACTTCGCCGCCGCGATGCTGCACGATCCCAAGATCGTGTTCCTCGACGAGCCGACGATCGGCCTCGACGTGATCGCCAAAGAAGCGATCCGCGAGTTCATCTCGATGGTGAACAAGGAGCGCGGCACGACCGTCATCCTCACCACGCACGATCTCGCGGACGTCGAGCGGCTCTCGCGCCGCATCATCCTCATCGACGAGGGGACCGTGATCTACGACGGTTCGCTCGAGCGGCTGCGCGAGGAATACGGCACGCACCGCACGCTGGTGGTGACGCTGGCCGAGTCCTATCCCGAGCTCGCCGTGCCGGGCGCCGAGCTCGAGAGCCGCGACCACAACACCGTGCGGCTGCGGTTCGACCGCCGCCGGCTCACCGCGGAAGCGCTGATCCGGCGCGTCACCGAGCGCTATCAGATCATCGACGTCGCGATCACCGAGCCCGACATCGACTCGATCGTGCGGCGCATCTATCTGGAAGGCTACCACGAGGGCGTGGTGGGCGCGCCGTCGTGACGGAGGCCCGCGTGCGGCCGCGCTTTCGCTTCGAGCCGTACGTCCAGTTCATGCAGAAGGCGATGGCGCGCGAGGCCACCTACCGCTTCGACGTCTTCACCAGCGTCGCGTCGGTTCTCGTGCGCGTTTATCTGCTGCGCATGGTGTGGGTCGCGCTGTACGCGCGCAACGCCGCGCCCAGCGAGCTGCCGCTGCACGCGATCATCACGTACTCGACCGTCGCGCTGCTGATGGGCCTCGTGATGGACATCGACCAGACGCGGCTGCTGTACGAGAAGCTGCACACCGGCGGCATCGCGACCGACTTCATGAAGCCGATCATCGTGCCGCTGTACCTCTTCGCCGACGGCAGCGGCGAGGTGATCTTCCACGCTGTGCTCATCGTCCCGTCGCTGCTGCTCGCGCTGCTGATCGTTCACATCGACGTTCCGGGACCGCTCACGCTCGCGACGTTCTTCCTGAGCTTCGGCCTGGGCTACCTCGTGGGGTTCTGCATCAACTTCATCCTCAACTGCGTGGCGTTCTGGACGCTGGAGATTCACGCGATGCAGCTGATCGTCACGTGGGTGACCGACCTGTTCGGCGGCGAGATCATCCCGCTGGTGATCTTCCCCGCGTTCTTGCAGAAGGTCGCGTTCGCGCTGCCGTTCGCGGCGATGTTCTCCACGCCGCTGCTGATCTACGTCGGCGTCATCAAGCCTGAGCGCTATGCCGCCGCGCTCGGACTCCAGGCGTTTTGGATCGTCGTGCTCGGGCTGATCGCCACGTTGATGTGGCGCGCGGGGGCCAAGCGCGTCGTCGTGCAGGGCGGCTGATGCACCGCCTGCGCGTGATGCTCAACGTCTACAAGCAGTACTGGCGGATCAACATCCTCACCACGCTGGAGTACCGCGAGAACTTTCTCATCTGGTTCGTGTTCACGTTCATCTACCACGGCTCGGCGGTCGCGGCGCTGTGGATCGTGCTCAACCGCTTCCCCTCGATGAACGGCTGGACGTTCCGCGACATGGCGTTCCTGTACGGGATGTGGATGCTCGCGCACGCGCTGCACAACACGTTCTTCTCGACGGTCGGCGACATCCCCGAGCACGTTCGCGACGGCGAGTTCGACCGGCTGCTCGTGCGTCCGCTGGACACGCTGTTCCAGGCGATCGCGACGCCGGGCCAGGTGTTTCCCGACGAGCTCATCCTTGCGGTGATCACGTTCTGCGCGGCGACCTGGTACAGCGGCGTGGTCGTCGACGCGACGTTCCTCGCGTTCGTGCCGCTCATCGTGGTGGGCGGCGCGCTGATCGACCTCGCGTTCAACCTGGTCATCTCGACGGTCGCGTTCTGGTTCGTGCGCGTGGACGCGCTGCGCTGGATCGTCGTCCAGCTCGAACAGGAGTTCACCCGCTACCCGATCAGCATCTACTCGCGCGGCGTGCGCCTGCTGCTCACGTTCGTCGTGCCGTTCGCCTTCATGAACTATTTCCCGGCACGCTTCTTCCTGCACAAAGCGCACGAGCACGCGATGCTGCCGGAATCGGTGGGCCTGCTGACGCCGGCGATCGGCCTGCTCGCCGTCGCGCTCGCGTACGTGTTCTGGCGCATCGGCCTGAACCGGTATTCAGGCGTCGGTCACTAGGCTTCGCCTTTCGGCGAAGCCGTCGCCCTTCGAGCGAATCCCCGAGTGCGTTTGCGTGCCTGCGGTCAGGCTGGTTCGGGGGATGGGAGCGGGGCCGGTTCCGGCGCCGGGAGCGGTGCCGTTGCGTTCGCGTTCCGGTAGCGGTTGAGCTCGATCGTGTTCAGCGCGATCGACGCGTGCGCGACGACGCGCACGAGGTGCTCGCGCTCCTCGGGGTCGAGGTCCAGGCCGCTCACGTTGTGGCCGTACACCACGATGCCGCTGACCGTGCGGTCGAAGAAGATCGGTGCCGCGAACGTCAGCCGCTCGTTCGGAAACGACCGCTGGATCAGCCGCGTGTCCTTGCCGGAGAAGCTCAGCGCGCCGCGCGTGCGCGTGATGGCGCGCGTGATCTCGTCGTTGGGATCGAGCCGGATGCTGAAGTCCTCCGGCCAGTTGTTCTGCTGCGCGAGGACGTAGCTGCCGTCGGGCTGGCGGCCGAGGATCCCGCCGAACGAGAGCTTGAGCGCATGCGGCGCATCCTGCAGCAGCGCGCGGTAGACGTCCTCGACGGTCTCGGCATCGAGGATGTAGCCGGCAATGAACTCGAGCGCCTGCCGCTGCTCGCGCCGGTCGCGGAAGATGAACCGGTCGACCAGCTGCGAGAGAACCTTGACGAGCCGGCCGGTGATCATCCCGAGCCCAAGCGTGATCGCGGAGAACACGATGTACGCGAAGTCGGCGTTTTGGTAGAACAGGTACGTGCCGACCTCCTCGAACACGGAGATCACGCCGAAGACGCCGGCGGTGAGCGCGGCGTAGACGACGGCACGGCTCACGACGAAGTCCACGTTGAAGAACTGGTGCCGGATCACGGCGATCCAGATCGTCGCGATCGGCACGATCGTCGCGGACACGAGCAGGCTGTTCTGCCAGCCCGTGATGCGCCCGGGATAGAACGTGTCGGATGCGAGCCGAGCCGCGCCCGCGAACAAGAACGCCGCCGCGATCCAGCTGATGCGGTGGCGGTCGTTCGTCCGCGCGCGCACGAACGCGACCAGCAGCGCGATGCCGATCATCACGTCGATCGTGTGCCAGGTGCCGCGCAGGATGCGGTCGAGCTGCTCCGCGGGCAGCGCAGCGTAGTTCATCGACCATTGCGCGTACGCGTTCAGCGTGCCGAGGCCGATGGCAAGCGCGGCGGCGAACCACGCGAACAGGCGCTCGCGGGGCGCGTCGGCGTCGCCGTCGATCAGGCACAGCGCGAACAGCAGCAGCGCGGGCCGCACGGCGCCGCGCAGCGTGTCGTGAATCCACTCCGGAATCGGCCGCCACGGGTTTGGGATGATCGTGTCGAGGTAGGTCACGGGCGCTTCGACGGCGGCAAGCGAGAAGACGAAGAACGCCGCCGTTGCGATGCTGGGCTTGATCAGGAACAGCATGGCACCGAGCGCCACGGCAATGATGCAGAGCACGATGCGCAGCATGTCGGTCGAACGAATCGTCACCGACTCGGGGCGTGCCACCAAGCGCAGCACGCGCTCCTCGCCGGCGCGCTCGACCGGCAAGAACCGAATCGGGTTCTCGTACGTGTAGCCGCGCCCCGCGAGTCCGGGCTTGCGGTCGAACGGCCTGATCCGGTCGATGCGCACGCGGTCGCCGCGCAGCAGCTCATCGCCCAGATCGGGCGCGGGGGACGGCTTCACCGAAGCCTTGCCCCGGCCGCGGCGGGCGAACGACACCAGGTTGGCCGTGGCGCGCGCCACGCCCGATCGCGCCGCGCCGCGCGGCGTGGGCGACGGTCGCGGCGCGACGCTGCTGACGATGCCGTTGCCGTCGGTCTGATAGCGGAACAGCTGCAGCGGGTAAGCGACGCGCACGAAATCCGGTACGACGCGCAGCAGCGCGAGGACCACCAGGATTCCGACGACGACCAGCCGGATCGTCTGCGACCGGCTCAGGTTGATGTTCGGTCCGGGGGCCTCGGCGATCACGCTGCTCGGGTTCTACCCGAAGACGCGGTCAGGATTTCGGCGGGCTCCACTTGCCGACCATCGACCGCGCGATCACGATGCGCTGGATCTGCTGCGTCCCTTCGTAGATTTGCGTGATCTTCGCGTCGCGCATCATGCGCTCGACCGGGTATTCGGTCGAGTAGCCGTACCCGCCGAGGAGCTGCACCGCATCGGTGGTGACGCTCATCGCGACGTCGCCGCACTTGAGCTTCGCCATCGCGGCCCACGTGGTGACGTCGGCGGCGTTCTCGTCGCACTTGCGCGCCGCTTCGTACAGCAGAAGACGCGCCGCTTCGACCTCGGTCTTCATGTCGGCCATCATGAACTGCAGGCCTTGCTGCTGCGAGATCGGCTTGCCGAACGCGACGCGCTGCTTCGTGTAGTCGACCGCGTAGTCGAGTGCGCCCTGCGCTATCCCGAGCGCCTGCGCTGCGATCCCCGGGCGCGACTTGTCGAGCACTTTCATCGCGATCTTGAAGCCGACGCCTTCTTCGCCGAGCAGGTTCGCGGCCGGCACGCGGCAGTTCTCGAACGACAGCTCGACCGTCGGTGAGCCGCGGATGCCCATCTTTTTCTCGAGCTTGCCGACGGTGAAGCCCGGCGTGCCCTTCTCGACCACGAACGCGCTGATGCCGTTCGGACCCTTCGTGGGATCGGTCACCGCGAACACCGTCACGACGTCCGCGACGCTGCCGTTCGTGATCCAGATCTTCGTCCCGTCGAGCACGTAGTCGTCGCCGTCGCGGCGCGCGTTGGTGCGCATCGAGCCCGCGGCATCGGAGCCCGAGCCCGGCTCGGTGAGCGCGTACGCTGCGATCTTCGCGCCCGACGCGAGATCGGGGATCCAGCGTTTCTTCTGCTCGTCGCTGCCGCCGATGAGAATCGGCAGCGCGCCGAGCTCCTGCACCGCGATGATCAGCGCCGACGACGCGCACGCCTTGGACACTTCCTCGACGACCTTGACGTAGGTGACGAACGAGCCGCCCAGGCCGCCGTACTCGGCGGGAAACGGGATGCCGAGCAGGTCGTTCTCCGCGAAGAGCTGCTTGATGTCCCACGGGAACTCGGCCTTGGCGTCGATCTCGGCGGCGCGCGGCTCGACGCGCTCTTTGACGAGCTGCCGGACGACGTCCAGGATCATTGCCTCCTCGTCGGAGGTGTCGGGGCGTGGCGGTGCGATCGACATAGCCCGGACGGAGTTCGACGCGGCGGCGCAGGCGCCCCGGGGACGCCCGCAGCCGCCCTCAGCGGCCGCCGGCCCGCTAGACGCCTGCCGGAATCTCCATGGTCTTCGGCTCGGACGATATCTGCAGCGGCGCGCCGGTCGCCGCGCGCACGTCGTCCACGCTGACGCCGGGTGCCACCTCGCGCAGCACCAAGCCGTCCGGCGTCACGTCGATCACCGCCATGTCCGTGATGATCTGCTGCACGACGCCTTTGCCGGTGAGCGGGAGATCGCACGACTCGACGATCTTGTGCGCGCCGCCTTTGGCGGTGTGCTCCATCATCACGATCACGCGCTTCGCGCCGTGCACCAGGTCCATCGCGCCGCCCATCCCCTTGACCATCTTGCCGGGGATCACCCAGTTCGCGAGATCGCCGTTGGTCGCGACCTGCATCGCACCGAGCACCGCAACGTCGACGTGTCCGCCGCGAATCATTCCGAACGACGTCGCCGAATCGAAGAACGCCGCGCCGGGCAGCACCGTGACGGTTTCCTTGCCGGCGTTGATCAGATCCGGATCTTCCTCGCCCTCATACGGATAGGGGCCGAAGCCGAGAATCCCGTTCTCGCTTTGCAGCACGACGGTCACGTTCGCGGGAACGTAGTTCGGGATCAGCGTCGGCAGCCCGATGCCGAGGTTCACGTACTGTCCGTCGCGCAGCTCCTGTGCGACGCGCGCGGCGAGCTGCGTGCGTGTGAGCGCCACGGCTATTGCCCTCCCTTGTGATCGGCGTTCGCGCGCTTGCGCGTGGTGACGCGCTCGATGCGTTTTCCGGCTTGTCCCACCTGCACGACGCGCTGCACGTAGATGCCCGGCAAGTGCACGTGCTCGGGATCGAGGGTTCCGGGCTCGACGAGCTCCTCCACTTCCGCGATCGTGATCCTTCCGGCCATCGCGCACAGCGGGTTGAAGTTGCGCGTCGCTTTGTGGAAGATCAGGTTGCCGTGCCGGTCGCCGACGCTCGCGCGCACCAGCGCGAAGTCGCAGACGATGCCTTCCTCAAGCACGTAGTCGCGGCCGTCGAACGTGCGCGTGTCTTTCTTCGACGACGCGATGGCGACGGAGCCGTCGGCGTTGTAGCGCCACGGCAGGCCGCCGTCGGCGACGAGCGTTCCGACGCCGGCCGGCGTGTAGAAACCCGGGATGCCGCACCCGCCCGCGCGCAGCCGCTCCGCGAGCGTCCCCTGCGGCACGAGCTCCACTTCGAGCTCGCCGGTGAGGTACTGGCGCTCGAACTCTTTGTTCTCGCCGACGTACGAGCCGGTCGTGCGCCGAATGCGCTTCGCGTCGAGCAGCACGCCGAGGCCCCAGCCGTCGACGCCGCAGTTGTTCGAGACGGTCACCAGGTCGGTCGCGCCTTGCTCGAGCAGCGCCTCGATCAGGTTGTGCGGGATTCCGTTGAGCCCGAACCCGCCGACGGCGAGCGACGCGCCGCTGGGAATGTCCGCGACCGCTCGAGCAGCCGATGCGACGACTTTGTCCATACGAGCACGACTAGTGCAACACGTTGCCCGAAAACTCCCCGAGGAGGGAGGCGACGCGGCTTACCCGTTCGGGCTAGCATGAGCGCGACCCGTGAGACAATATAGACTACCGGTGGTCCGGAGCGATCGCGAGGCTTATCCCACGCGTGATCTTGCGCGTGCCTGGACGAGCGCGTTCGATCGCGTCGCCGAGCCCGCGCAGCGGCTGCGCGCGGTGCTCTCGCTGGCGCGGACGCTCGCGAACGTCGAGCGCGCGATCGTGTTCGATGAGGACCGCATCGTGGCCGCCGTCCCCGGCCTGCCGGACGGCGTCGCCGTGCGGCGCCTCTTCGAGCGCGCGCGCCGCGTCCTGGAAGACGAGCTCGTGACGCCCGAGCTGTACGTCGCTCGCATCGCGCCCGACCGGCCCGAACGGGTCGCGTTGCGCTGGCGCGAGCCGCGCGCGGATACCGTCGAGATCGCGCGCGCGGTCGTCGCGAGCTGCGGCTGGGCGCTCGAGCAGCGCATCGCCGAGCGCGCACCGGCCAACCTCCCAGACGGCGGCGCTACGCTGCGGCGGTTGGAGCAGCTGGTGCACGACGCGCGCCGCATGAAGCGCTCGTTCGCGGTGATCTACGTCGATGTGGAGCCGTCGCGCGCGGCGGGCTCGACTGAAGCCGCGCGCGACGCCGTGGCGCGGCGCCTGCGCGGCGAAGTCCGCGCGAACGACCACCTCGGGCACCTCGGCGGCGACGCGTACCTCGCGCTGCTCGCGCTCGAGTCCGGCGAGTCCGAAGCCTATCCGGCGGCGCAGCGGCTGCTGCGCGCGGCCGCGAACGCGGCGGCGGACGCGTGCGCGAACGTGGGCGTGGCGATCTGCCCGGACGACGGCGTGCAGCCGGAGGACCTGGTCGAAAAGGCCGGCGCCGCCGCGATGGCCGCCGCGTCGGTCGGCGGCGCGCGCCCGTACTGGTACCGCGAGTCCGCCGGCCGCGAGCTCGGCGAGCGCGCGACGATCCGCGCCCGGCTGCGCGACGGCGATCCCGGCACGCTGCTCGAGGTGCGCTACCAGCCGATCTTCGACGCGCGCACCGGCGCGCCGTGCGCGGTCAACTCGGCCCCGGCGTGGCGGGATCCCGAGCCCGCGTTCCCGGAGTCGCCCCTCGCTTATCTCATCGGAGAGCCGGATCGCGGCGCACGCGAGGCGCTCGAGCGCTGGACGATAGCCGACGCGGCCGCGGCGCACCGGACCTGGCGTGCCGCCGGAATCGAGTTGGACGTCTATCTGGCGCTCGCGACGCCGACCGACGCGGTGATCGACGCGGTCGCCTCCGGCTTCGGCGCCGACGACGCGATGCGCGGCCTCTTCGCGGAGATCGTCGCGCCGGCCGGCGTGGGTTCGGG
>JAQBPK010000064.1 GCA_028287565.1 Vulcanimicrobiota bacterium | reverse complement strand
CACGACGCGAGCGCCGTCGCGGCCTCGCTCCCGCCCTTGGTGTAGGTGATCTCGACGTCGAGACCCTCGGCGTCGAAGTAGCCCAGCGCCTTCGCGACGTCCCACGGGAGGTAGACCAGCGCGTGCTCGGAGCCGACCACGACCGGGACCTTCTCCTTCGGCCCGGCGGCGATCGCGAACGCCGGGACGCCGAAGACGGTGGACGCGCCGGCGGCCGCGATGCCGCCGATCCGCGCGCGGCGTGAGATGTCGGACATGGCCTGAACCCTCCTACAGATCGACGGGCTTCCAGACGAGCACGCGCCGCTGGACCCAGCGGATGAACGTATCGACGAAGGTGACGAGAACCATCAATATGGCGAGGCCGCCGAAAACCCCGCTCGTGTTGAGCTGCGCCTCGGAGTATTGGATCCGGTAGCCCACCCCCGCGCTCGCCCCGAAGTACTCCGCCACGACGGCGCCGATCAGCGCGAAGCCGACCGCCGAGCGCAGCGACGCGAAGATCCAGGTCAGCGCGGACGGTACGAGCACGTGGCGCACGATGTCGATCGGCTTGGCGCCCATGACGCGCACGTTCGCGACCAGCGTCGGATCGACGTCCTTGATCCCGGCGTAGGTAGCGAAGAACACGACGAACAGCACGAGTACCACGGCGCTGACGACCTTCGAGAGCAGCGAGAACCCGAACCACAGGATGAACAGCGGGACCAGCGTGACGCGCGGGATCGAGTTGAGCAGCACCAGCAGCGGCTCGAACACCGCGCCCAAGAAACGGTTCGACGCGAGCACGATCCCCAGCACGATACCGACGATGCCGCCGATGATCAGACCGAGCACCGTCTCCCACATGGTGATCACGACGTCCTTGACGATGTACCCTTGGTGCCACCAGTTGCCGATCGTCGCGCCGATCTGTGATGGCGAGGAGAAAAAGAACGAATCGATCTTGCCGGCGCGCACGCCGAGCTCCCAGCCCGCGAGAAACGCGATCCCCAGCGCGATCTGCGTGGCCGTGACGAGCCAGCGATTAACCGGCCGCGTTCGCTCGCGCATAGCTCTCCAGAACCTCGTCGCGCAAATCGTTCCACATCTTCGAGTACAGCTCGGTGAAGCGCGGGTCGAGCCGCACGTGCTCGATGTCGCGCGGCCGCGGCAGCGTCACGTCGTACCGCGCCTTCACGCGCGCGGGGCCCGCCGTCATCACGACCACCTCGTCCGCGAGCGCGATCGCCTCTTCGAGATCGTGCGTCACGAAGATCACCGTCTTTCCGGAGCCTTGCCACAGCCCGAGCAGCTCGGCTTCCATCAGGTTGCGCGTCTGCACGTCCAGCGCCGAAAACGGTTCATCCATCAATAGAATCTGCGGATCGTACACGAGCGTCTGCGCGAGTGAGACCCGCTTGCGCATCCCGCCGGAAAGCTGGTGTGGATACGAGGCCTCAAACCCGCGCAGCCCGACGCGCCCGATCCACTCGGCCGCGCGCGTGCGCGCCTCGTCGCTGCGCACGCCGCGCAACTGCAGCGGCAGCAGCACGTTGTCGCGCACGCTCTTCCACGGCAGCAGCGCGTCGCGCTGGAACAAAAACCCCGCGCTGTCGGTGATCCCGTCGACCTGGTTGCCGCGGACCGTCACGGTGCCGGCCGTCGGCGCGTCGAGACCCGCGATCAGCGAGAGCGTCGTCGACTTGCCGCAGCCGGACGGGCCCACGAGCGCGACAAAGCGCTGCGGCTCGATGTCCAGCTCGACGTCTTTCAGTGCGGTGTAGCCCGACTCGAACGTCTTGGTGACCCCGCGAAGCGAGATGATCGCCGCTATGACCGCCCTCCGATCTTCATGTCGCGCTCGCCCGCGATTCCGAGCTCCTGCAGCACCTCAGCGGTGTCCGCGCCGACCGAGCGCGCAGCGTGATCTAGCACGGTCGGATGCGCGCGAAACCGCGGCACCGGCGCTGTCGTCGCGACGCGGTTTCCGGCGTCGTCCTCGACGTGCCGCACGACGCCGCGCGCCTGAACCTGCGCATCAGCGACGATCTCCGCGACGGAGTACACCGGTCCGGACGGCACGTGCGCTTCGGCGAGAATTCGCGCTATCTCCGCGACGTCGAGCGTGCGCGTCCACTCGGCGATCGTGGCGTCGATCTCCACGCCGTGCTCGGTGCGCTCGCGGTTGCCGCGAAAGCGCGGATCCTCGGCAAGCTCGGGCCGCCCCATCGCGGCGGCGAACCGCCGGAACAGCGAGTTGGCGTTCGCACCGATCGCGATGTACTTTCCGTCACGCGTCGGATAGATGTTCGACGGCGCGACCGCGTTGTGCATGTTCCCGCTGCGCTCGCGCACGATCCCGAGCGCGTCGTACTCGGGCAGCATCCCTTGCGTCAGCGCGAAGGACGATTCGAGCAACGAGATATCGACATAGTCGCCGACGCCGTCACGCTCGCGCGCGAGCAGCGCCGCCTGAATGCCGACGACGCAGTACAGCGCGGCAAGCTCGTCCGCGAGCGAGATGCCGATCCGCACCGGCGGCCGGTCAGGATAGCCCGTAATGTACCGCAACCCGCTCATCGACTCGGCGATGTTCCCGAACCCGACCCGGTCGCGATACGGCCCGTCCTGCCCGTAGCCGCTGATCGACGCGTACACGATGCGCGGGTTCTCCGCGCGCAAGCTCTCATAACCGAGCCCCCACGCGTCGAGCCGCCCGGGCCGGAAGTTCTCGAGCACCACGTCGCACCGCAGCGCGATCTCGCGCACGGTCGCGCGGTCGGCCTCATCGTGCAGATCGAACTTCACGAATCGCTTGTTGCGGTTATGCGACTTGAACCACCACGACGTCCCGTCGGCGGCAGGCGGCCCCCACGTCCGCAGCCCATCCCCCTCATCGCTCTCGACCTTGAGCACGTCGGCCCCAAGATCGGCCAACAACCGCCCGGCCGCAGGCCCAGCGACGGACGACCCGAGCTCCAGAACACGAATACCGTCGAGCGGCGGCCGTAAGGAAATCATACTGCTATCCGTTAGCACGCTTTCGCTCGGGCGACCAATTTCCGTCGTGAAGCCACGGCGCAACGCGCCTCGCGCGTGCGTCGGAATAAAATCGCGGCCCATCGGTCCACGCGAGCCCAACGCTGTGCTGCGCGCCGGTGGACGCCAGGAAGTCCCGGATATCCGGGTCCGGTTCACGCGTAAATACGACAATGGCGTTCTGCAGTTTCTCGGCAATCATAGTCGACGCTGGCAGGCGCTTTAATTGTCCAACTGTCTTCTCGAAGTCCGGCCACGCGAGTTGGAACGACCGTTCCAAAATGGGGGGCAGAACCGCCTCAGGGCCGAGGCTGTCATTTATCGACGTAACGAGACGAAAGATACCGTCACGTTCAACCGAAACCATTTGAAACAGCGACAGCGGTCCGACGACCTCCGCCGGCGAAAGGTCCAGCAGAACTGGGGCGACACGGGGTCTCCCAACGGCGTTCGCTATTGCGCCAGATTCGAAGTTAAGCCACGGCTTATCAAAGTTGTCCGAAGTAACGCAAACGATGCCGTACGTCGCGTCACGCAGTGCGTCGACAACTTCTTCAGACCACTTAACGCCGGCAGCGAGATCCTGCGCTGAGACGAAAACCGATAGCCGTTGAATAACTGAGTTCAGCCACTCCCTAAGAGCTACTGCGGGTCCTTGACTCCGTGTTCCCGACCAGCTAATGAAGACCGATGACATTGGCATCTCCAAAGCAGCCTACAGCCAGGGCATTAATGTTCCAACCCTCATTCCGAATTGGGCAGCGATTGTAGTAACCAATCCTGCTTTCGCGCGAACAACGCCTGCGCCGTGTCAGATCGAACACTCACTATACGGTGATAAGCTCGACGTCATACATGGTCATACGTCGATCAGCTGTGATCAGGTGGAAACCTTCGACAATGCTCTGCGCGACGAGCAGACGATCGAATGGATCGTCATGATGGCGGGGCAAGTCCGCAACTGCCAATGCGTGCTCCAACCGGACATCGACCACTTGAAAGTCGCCGCCTTCGGCTCGTGCAGTAATGTAAGAGGCAGGTGCGGCGGGCAACGAGAGTTTGCCGATCGAGTATTTTATCGCAATCTCCCAGGCGGATGCCGTCGAAAAGTATAACTCCGTTTGTGGATCGAACAAGATTCGGCGAGTCGCATCGTCGAATCGTGGCGAGCCAAGCATCCACCATAGCCAGACATGCGTGTCAAGCAGCAGCCTCACGTGAAGTGACGCATGATCTCAGGTGGAAGTGGATCGTCGAAATCGTCGGGGACCTCAAACAGGCCGCGGTCGATTCCAAAGCCGCGATTCGGATACCGCTTGGTTACGTCCTCAACTAGGCGTACGATCTTCGCGACAGGCCGCCCGTGGCGCGCGATCACGATCTCTTCCCCGCGCTCGGCCATGTCGACGAGTTGCGAGAGTTTTGCCTTTGCGTCGGCGATGTTCACCGCTTCCATACGGGCAGCATAGCGAAGGTGACTAACGTTGGTCAAGTCGAAACTTGAGGATCATGCCCAACCTTCTAAGGCCGGGCTCGCCGACGGTGGACGCGGTGATGCTCGAGGCCCGTGCCTCGGGCTTTGCCAAGCGGTCCATCAAGAACGAGGCCAAGCTGGCAGCGATCGACCTTGCCATCCGCTGCATCGACCTCACGACGCTCGAAGGCCGGGACTCGCCGGGCCGCGTCCGCTCGCTGTGCGCCAAGGCCGCGTTTCCCGCGCCCGGAGCCCCGCGCGTCGCGGCGGTCTGCGTCTACCCGAACCTGGTCGCCGTCGCGAAGGAAGCGCTGCGGGGCACCGGCGTCAAGGTCGCGTCGGTCGCGACCGCGTTCCCGAGCGGCCTCTCGTCGCTCGACGTCAAGCTGCGCGACACCGAAGCCGCGCTGGAGTCCGGCGCGGACGAGATCGACATGGTGATCGACCGCGGCGCGTTCCTGGCCGGTTACGAGCAGCACGTGTTCGACGAGATCGTCGCCGTGAAAAAGATCTGCGGTCCGGTCCATCTCAAAGCGATCCTGGAGACCGGCGAGCTCGGCTCGTACGATGCGACGCGGCGCGCGAGCGATCTCGCGCTTGAAGCCGGCGCCGACGTGATCAAGACGTCGACCGGCAAGATCGGGACCTCCGCAACGCTCGCGACCGCGCTCGTGATGTCGGAAGCGATCCGCGATTTCGAACGCCGCACTGGCGAACGCCGCGGACTCAAAGTCGCCGGCGGCGTGCGCAACACGAAAGCGGCGATCTCGTATCTGGTCCTGCTCGACGAGACGCTCGGCGATCCATGGCTCGATCCCGACCTGTTCCGCATCGGCGCGTCCGCGCTGCTCGACGATCTTCTCATGCAGCGCGAGAAGCTCGCGACCGGACGCTACGGCTCGCTGGACTACATCGCCAAGGACTGACGCACCGCGTCGCCCGCCCGTTACTTCACGCCGTACGCGTCGCGGAACTTGCTGCGCCATTCCGGCAGGTTCTTCTCGCCTTCCAGCGTCTTGAAGAACCGCGCGTCGTCGAAGGCCGTGAGCTCGTCGAGCTGCAGCGGCTTGAGCGGCGGGTGCAGCGCGGCCAGCACGTCCGCGGCAGGCGCCGGCATCTGCGCCTTGAGCGCCGCCGCGGGTTCGGGCGTGCGAAGCCGGTCGTCGTCCTCGTCGAGCACGAGCGTCGTCTGGCTTCTGAAGTCGAGCGCCGACATGCGCCCTAACTGTTTGACGGCCTCGCCGAGATGCGCCAGCGTGTCCTTGAGCAGCGCCGTCGCGGACGCGAGCGTCACGCCCTTCACCGGATCGGGCTCGTCGGCGCGAAACGCGAAGATGCGGTCGGCACCCGCGACGTGTGCTTTCTCGCCGTGCACCGACAGCGCCGTCGCGAGCGTCGCGTCGCCGTAGGCGAACGCTCCACTGACGATCGTAGCGGCGATCTTCGACTCGTTCGCGCCGACGAGCAGCCGGTACGGATCGCCGGTGCCGTGCACGATCGTGAGGTCGGCGATCTTCGACGGCTCGATCGAACCGAGCTTCGCGCTCCAGCCCAAAAGGCCGGCCGGCGCGCTCGTCACCATGCGCACGAGCTCGAGATCGGTGAACAGGTTGCCGTTCGCGGCGGAAAACAGCGACGCCGTCTTGAGCTCGCCGAGCACGTTCTTGCTGCCCGAAAAGCTCCAGTCCGCGCCGAGCGCGATGCGCACGCCGTGCGCTTTCGCGTCCGCGACGCGCGCGGTCTGCCCGTACAGCAGCAGGTTGCTGAGCGGCGACCACACGAGCGCGCCGCCGCGCTCGGCATAGATCTTCCAGTCTTTCGCCGCCAGTCCCACCCCGTGAATGCCCGCGAGCGCCTTGCCGACCGCCCACGTTCCGTCATCCTTCTTGAGCGCTTGGAAATGCGCGTTGGCCGCCGCATCCGTGCCTTCGGCGAGGTGCAGCAGAAAGCACGACGTGTGCGCGAGCTCGGTGGCGAAACCCGCGACGTCGGTGACGTCGCCGATCTTGGAATGCGCGGACGGCAGCCCTGTCGCGCCCGGCATCTCCGCGATGCGCAGCGTGCCGCGAAAGTAGCCTTGAATCTGCGTCGCTTTGGCGAGCGTGATGCCTTGCGACGTCGTCGTGCCGCCGGCGAGCGCCTTCGCCTCGACGTAGCGCACGAGCGCGCCGAGCGACGCCGTGCGGCCGCCGACGACCTGCAGCGGCCCGGTCACGAGCTGCTGGTACGTGCTGTTGTGCCACTGGTCGCGGTCGCCGTATTGCTTGTCCACGTCCCAGAGCTGCAGGATGTTGTAGGCGAGGTGGTTGTGCAGCTCGATGAGACCGGGATAGATCGTGCCGCCCGTCTTCACCGGCGTGACGCCGCTGAACCCGTCCGGCACGGTGCCCGGCGCCGTCACCGCGGCGATCGCGTCGTCCGCGATCCAAACCACGCCGTCATCGAGCACGGACGCTTTCGCATCCATCGTGACGATGCGGCCGCGCAAACCGTATCTCACGGCACGACGTCGGACGGCACGGTGATCGTGATCGTTCGCCGCTTGAGCAGCGCGGTCGCACCGGTGCGGTCGCCCCACTTGTCGGCGCGGCGCATCCAGTCCGGAAGACCCGCCGGAATGTCTTCCGGCGGGACTTGCACGAGATCGGCCGGCGCGAACGAATCCCCGTAGTGCGCCGGATGCGGCACGCCGAGCGGACCGCCCAGCTGGTCGAGCGCGGCGTTCCAGTTCACCAGCAGCTGCTTCGTGAGGCTCGCGAGCTTCGCCGCGTTCCCGGCCGCGGCCGATTCGGGCTGCGTGGGATGCGTGATGTGCGCGTACGCGCCGTGATAGCGCGCGCCGGTTCGCTTGCGCCAACCCGTGTAGGCCTGATCCGCGAGATGGCCCAGCGACACGATCGCGGCAATGTGCGAGCTCGCGAGGATCGCGTCGAGCCACTGCTCGCGATACGCGTTGATCGCCGGATCGTCGGCATGGCGCTCGCCGCCCTGCTGCCCGTACACGCTGTACAAGTAGGTGTTCACCATGACGTACGCGGCGCCGGCGTTCAAGCGCTTGAGGAAGCCTTGAATGCGCGCGCCCGCGACGCCGACAAGGATGCGGCGCACGACGGTCTCGTGGACCGCGGGATCCTGCCCGATGACGAGCACGCGCGCCGTGCCGTCGAGGCGGCCGCGGTGGAAGATCGGGCCCCACTCGACGCGGAAGTCGGCCGGCGGATAGACGTCGGGGCCTGGGAAGCTAGCGCACAGAGAGCGGAACGGCTCGTTGCCGTATCCCGGGTCGAACGGCGTCGGCATGCCGGACCGTTCATCGCACCGTGCGGTCTTCCTGGAGCGCAAGGCAGGCGGTGAGACGCGCTGCTGCGCCGGGGACCCCGCCGCGCACAGCGAACCTCCCGGCCAATGGCTCTCGCCTACGCTCCTTCCATCGAGACGACCCCGGTCCGCATCGCGCCGCGCTACGACCACTTCATCGGCGGCGCGTGGGTGCCGTCGTCCGGCGGCGCGACCTTCGCGACGGTGAACCCCGCCACCGAGGAAGAGCTCGCGCAGGTCGCCGCCGGCACGGCCGAGGACGTCGGCCGCGCGGTCGCCGCCGCCCGCGAAGCGTACGAGAAGCACTGGCGCCCGATGCGCCCGGCGGATCGCGCGAAGTACGTCTACCGGATCGCGCGCGCGATCACCGAACGCTCGCGCGAGCTCGCGGTGCTCGAGACCATGGACGGCGGCAAGCCGATCAAGGAGTCGCGCGACTTCGACGTCGTCCAAGCCGCGGCGCACTTCTTCTACTACGCCGGCTGGTCCGACAAGCTGCGCTACGCGCTGCACGGCGCCGGCGATCCCGCGCCGGTCGGCGTCGTCGGCTCGATTATCCCCTGGAACTTTCCGCTGCTCATGGCCGCGTGGAAGATCGCGCCCGCGATCGCGTGCGGCAACACGATCGTCCTCAAGCCCGCCGAGACGACGCCGCTCACGGCGCTGCTGCTGGCCGAGATTTGCGCGGAGGCCGATCTGCCGCCGGGAGTCGTCAACGTCGTCACCGGCGACGGGCGCACGGGCGCAGCGCTGGTCGCGCATCCGGACGTGAACAAGATCGCGTTCACCGGCTCGACCGAAGTCGGGAAGATCATCCAGAAAACCGTCGCCGGCACGCGCAAGCGCATGACGCTCGAACTAGGCGGAAAGGCCGCGAACATCGTGTTCGCCGACGCGCCGCTCGACCAAGCCGTCGAAGGCGTCGTCAACGGCATCTACTTCAACCAAGGTCACGTCTGCTGCGCAGGCTCGCGCCTGTTGGTGCAGGAGTCCGTGCACGACGAGGTCGTCGAGAAGCTGAAAGCGCGCATCGAGACGCTGCGCCTGGGCGACCCGCTCGACAAGAACACGGACATCGGCGCGATCAACTCGTCCGCGCAGCACGCGAAGATCGCCGAGCTCGTGGAGAGCGGCGTCGCGGAAGGCGCGGTGCTGCACCAGCAATCGTGCGCGCTGCCCGAGCGCGGCTGGTTCCACCGCGCGTCGTTCTTCACCGGGGTCTCGCAGTCGCACCGCATCGCGCGCGAGGAGATCTTCGGGCCGGTGCTCTCGATCATGACCTTCCGCACCGCCGACGAAGCGATCGAGAAAGCGAACAACACGCCGTACGGGCTTTCCGCGGGCGTGTGGACGGACAAGGGCGCGAAGTCGATGTACGTCGCACAGCGCCTGCAAGCGGGCGTCGTGTGGTGCTCGACGTTCAACCAATTCGATCCCAGCTCGCCGTTTGGCGGCTATCGTGAATCGGGCTTCGGCCGCGAGGGAGGCGTCGCCGGACTGCGCCCATATCTGACGGTCTAAAAAATACTGGTGAAGTCGGTCGGTCGGTCCCCTGTGGAACGACACGGGATCGGTCGAAACGGTACTATGGTGGACCTTTGGCAACGCTTCGCTGACGGGTGGCACGACGCGCTCCTGGCCTTCGACCGAGAGCTCCGCCTCATCGCGCTCAACGCGCCCGCGGCAGCGCTGTTCGGTTCGTCTCCCGCGGCGCTCGCCGGAAAGCGGTTGGGCGACATCTCGCCGCACGCGGCCGATGTCGTGGACCCGCTCGTCGCGCGGGCGTTCGAGGAACGCAACGTCTTCGCCAACGGCCTGTACCCGTTCGCTTCGGACGAGCCGTACAGCGTGATTACGCACCGGCTCGCCGGCGACGGCGCGATCGCGCTGACGCTGCATCGCGAGAACGACGGAAACTGGCCGACGGACGCCGGCTGGACGCACCGCGAGCTGGCGTTCGCGAACCGGCTGCTGCAGGCGTACACCGACAACACGTCGCTCGGCTTCATCCGCTGGGACCATCAGGCGCGCGTGGTCGAGTGGTCGCCGCGCGCCGCGTCGATCTTCGGCTGGAGCTTCGAGGACGCGCGCGGCCGCACGATGGACGAGCTCGGGCTGGTCCATCCTGACGACGTCGCGGCGGTCGGTGAGGTCGCGCGCGCTGCGCAGCGACGGCACGATGAACGTCTCGGAGAACCGCAACGTCACGCGCGACGGGCGCACGATTCACTGCCGCTGGTTCAACTCGTCGATTCCGATCGACCGGTCGTTCCAAGTCGTGTCGCTCGTCGACGACGTCACCGACCTCGTTCGCACGCGCGCGATCGCGCTCGAGAGCGAAGAGCGCTTCCGCTCGCTGTTCGAGTACAGCCCCGACGCGATGCTCGCGCTCTCGCTCGACGGCATCGTCACTCGCGCGAACGCCGCCGCCGCGCGCGACTACGGCTACACCGTCGAGGAGCTCCTCGGCCGGCCCGGCATCGAGCTGCTCGCACCGTCCGATGTACGGCCCGCGATCGACATCTTCCGGCGCGCAACGCATGGCCAGGCCGGCACGATCGAGGTCACGCTGCGGCGCGGCGACGGGTCGGCGCTGCCCGTGCTGGCCACGCTGATCCCGATCGTGTTCGGCGGGACGATCGCCGGCGTTCATCTGCTGGCGCGCGATCTCACCGCCATTCGCCGCGCGGAGCGGGACGTCGCGGCGCAAAGCGACCGGCTGCGCGAGCTGTACCTGGTCGCCGCCGCGGCGAACGCGACCGCGGAAAACCTCATCGCATCGACGATCGACGCCGGATGCCGGCTGCTCGGGATGACGGCCGGTTCGCTCTACGACGCCGAAGCCGACCGCAGCGTGGCAACGGTCGGCGACCCCATCCCGCGCCGCCTGGCGCGCCTTCCGCTCGCGACCGACGGCGCGCTGGCCGTCGAAGACCTGCGCGGGCTCCCGTACCTGGCCGAGCCGGAGATCGGCGAAGACCCGCCGGGCTCGTACATCGGCACCGCCGTCGAGATCGGCGGCTCGCGCTACGGCTCGCTGTGCTTCGCCGCGCGCGCGCCGCGCGACGAGCCGTTCACGCCCAGCGACCGCGATCTCGTGCAGCTGATGGGCGTGCTCGTCGGATCGGCGATCGAGCGCGGCCGCGCGCGCGCACGGCTCAAGCACCTGGCGTACAACGACCAGCTGACCGCGCTGCCCAACCGCGCATGGTTCACCGAACGGCTGCGCGACGAGCTCGCGCTCGCGAGCGAGACCGCGACGCGCGTCGCGGTGATGTTCCTCGACCTCGACCGATTCAAGGACATCAACGACACGCTCGGCCACGCGCTGGGCGATCGCATGCTGCGCATCATCGGCGACCGCGTCAGCACCGTGGTCGGAAACGAAGGACTCGTCGCGCGGATGGGCGGCGACGAGTTCATCGTGCTCGTGGGAAGCGATCCGGCGACCGCGCGGCTGGACGCGCTGGCGATGCGGATCATCAACGCGATCGACGAGCCGCTGATGATCGACGGTTACGAGCAGTTCGTGACGACGTCGATCGGCATCTCGGTGTACCCGGAGGACGGCGACGACGCCGACACGCTGATCAAGCACGCCGACGTCGCGATGTACCGCGCCAAGGAGCGCGGCCGCAACACGCACCAGTTCTTCACGCCGGCGCTCGGCGCGAGCTTGCGCACGCGCATCTCGCAGGAGAAATCGCTGCGCAAAGCGCTGCAGCGCGGCGAGTTCGTGCTGCACTACCAGCCGCAGTTCGAGCTCGACGGCGAGCGGCTGTGCTCGCTCGAGGCACTCGTGCGCTGGCGCCATCCGCGCCTGGGCCTCATCGGACCCGACCAGTTCATCCCGAGCGCCGAGATGAGCGGGCTGATCGTGGGCCTGGGCGACTGGGTGCTCGAGACGGCGTGCCGCGACGTGCGCGCGTGGCAAGAGATCGTCCCCGGTCTGCGCCTGGCCGTGAACCTGTCCGCGCGCCAGTTCCACCAGACCGCGCTCGCGACGAAGATCCGCGACGCGCTGGCGCGCACCGGCCTAACGCCGGGCAGCCTGGAAATCGAGATCACGGAGTCGGTCGCGATGAGCGATGCCGCGCTGTCGACGCAGATCCTCGAAGAGCTCGGCCGCGCGGGCGTGCGGCTCGCGGTCGACGACTTCGGCACGGGCTACTCGTCGCTCGGTTACCTGCGCCGCTTCCCGATCGACACGCTCAAGATCGACAAGTCGTTCGTGCGCGAGATCATGGTCGAGCCGGACGACGCCACGATCGTGCGGACCGTGATCGGGATGGCGCACAGCTTGGGCCTGGAGGTCTGCGCGGAGGGCGTCGAGACCGCCGATCAGCTCGCCTTCCTGCGCCAGGAGCGCTGCGACCGCGCCCAAGGCTTCCTGTTCGGGCGGCCGATGGCGGCCGACGACTTCCGCGCCTTTCTGCTCGAACGCGGGAATCCGGCCCCGGTCGGGTAAAACCGCAGGCGTGGACACGCTCGCCCCCACCCAGCTCGACCGGGAGGCGCTTGCGTCACGCTACCGCGCGAACCGCCGCCGCACGGCCGGCCTGTACGCGCTCATCGCGCCCGACGCATACGAAGACGCACCGCTCCCCTTACGACACCCGTTCGTGTTCTACGACGGGCACATCCCCGGCTTCGCGTTCATCACGCTCGTGCGCGATGCGCTGAAACGCCCGTCCGTGGATCCGGAACTGGAACGTCTGTTCAACCGCGGCATCGACCCGCGCGATGCGACGGTCGCCGCGCAGCACAAGCGCGCGGCATGGCCCGAACGCGCAACGGTGCGCGCGTTCGCGGATGCGTGCGACGCGGCGATCTTCGACGCGTACGCGACGGCGCAGCTCGACGATCCGGCGAACCCGAACCTCGTGCGCGGCGAGGCGGCGTACACGATCATCGAGCACGAGGACATGCACGACGAGACGCTCACGTACATCATCCACCGCCTCGCGCGCGAGAAGCAGCGCGGCTTGCGCTTCGAGCACCGCGATGTGACGCCGCCGCGCCGCGATCCGATCGCGATCCCGGCCGGCCGCGCGACGCTCGGCGTGCGCCCCGACGCGATCCCGTTCTCCTGGGACAACGAACGAGGCGAGCACGTCGTCGAGGTCGGCGCGTTCGGCGTCGACGCGCACGACGTCACCAACGGCGACTACCTCGCGTTCGTGCGCGACGGCGGCCCGGTGCCGCCGAACTGGTTCGAGCGCGACGGCGCGTGGATGCTGCGCGCGATGCTCGAGGATCTGCCGCTGCCCCTGTCATGGCCGGTGTGGTGCTCGCAAGAGCAAGCCGCGGCGTTCGCGGACTGGAGCGGCGCGCGTCTGATGACGGAAGCGGAATACCACCGCGCCGCGTTCGGCACACCGAACGGCGAAGAACGCGCGCACCCATGGGGCGAGGACACGCCGGACCCGCAGCGCCACGGCAATTTCGGCTGGCGCCGCTTCGACCCCGAACCGACCGGCTCGTCACCGCAAGGCGCAAGTGCGTGGGGCGTGCACGATCTGATCGGCAACGGCTGGGAATGGACGGCAACGCCGTTCGCCCCGTTCGAAGGCTTCCACCCGATGGCGTCCTACCCGCAGTACTCGGCCGACTTCTTCGACGGCATGCACTACGTGATGAAAGGCGCTGCCCCGGTGACGTCGTCGGAGCTAATCCGCCGCTCGCTGCGCAACTGGTTCTACTACGACTATCCGTACATGGACGCAACCTTCCGCCGCGCGTACGACTGACCGCGGCGGTCGCTAAAAGCTAATTTGAAAGTCCGGGTGCACGATGGAAGAGACCTCGATTGTCCCTGTCGCTTTGGCGGACGGCAAAATCATCAATATCGAGGTTCGCGATCTCGGTGGGTCTCAGAAGGTCGGGGCATTCGACAACGCCGCCTTCAGCAGCTTGACCGACTCGATCGAGGCGATCGCGGTAACGTTTCGAGACAGCTTAGCAAAGATTCGCCCACGGAAAGCAACGGTAGAATTCGGGATTGAGGTCGCCGTCGAAGCGGGACAGTTGACGGCGCTGATCTGCAAAGGGTCGGGAAAGGCGAACGTCAAGATCTCCCTCGAATGGAGCGAACCGGCGTCATAACCGGAACGCGGCGAATTCCATGAGCGATGATCCCGTTGGCGCCTTGCTGGAGCGATGCTGTGTACAGATACGTCGCGGAAGCGGCGTGGGATCGGGTTTTTTCATCGCGCCAAACGTGGTTATCACCTGCGCTCATGTTCTTGGCAAGGATGCTGAGCAAGGGTCAAGAGTGGATGTCCGCCCGAATGGAGCGGATTGGCTTGTCGGCGTTGTGAGCGCGATCGCGTCCCACGACGAAGATGACTTAGCAGTCATCGAAGTGCCGTTTCTCGCCGGCATCTATCCTGTTCTAGATGAAGACGACGACGCAGCTTTCGGCGACGAGATACTGATCTTCGGCTATCCGAAATACACCGCGAGCGGGCCGCAGCGATCTGTTCCGCTCCCGGCGCGCTACGAAGGCGCAACGGGCCTCACGCATGTCGGGAACCGTATACTGCACAAGTTTCAAAGCGGGAGAGTCGTCGGGGGCTTTAGCGGCAGTCCGGCACTCAACCTAATGACCGGAAAGGTAGTCGGTATCGTCTCCGAAACGATCGATTCCAGAGCCGAGGCCGGCGGGTGGGCAATTCGGGCGTCCTTGGTTGCGGTGCTCTTTCCAGATGTCGCACCATCAAATCGCCGAAATTCGCGGAACGATTTATGGTTGCAGCGGATCGACGAACGCCAAGACCGTCGTGAATCACGAGCAAGAAGGTCTCCGCGCTTACCGCTCACGCGATACCTCGATCGTCGAGTTTCGAATCCCGAAGAAACCGACTATCTCAACCCTTATGCGCGAGTGGTACCGCTCATAGGGCGCCAGACGGAACGCGATGGGGTGCGAGAGTGGCTGAGGTCAGAACAACTGACCTCCATTGCGGTTTGGATCGGACCCGCCGGGAGCGGAAAGACGCGACTGGCGCTGGAGGTCATCGAGGACGCCATCGCGGACGGGTGGAGCGCAGGGTTTCTGGAGGGCGAGCAGCTTCAGCGCTTTCGCCAACAAAATCTCGGCTGGACGTGCCCGCGAAAGACGTTCGTCGTGATCGACAATGCCGCAACCCATGCGTTGCTGTTGAGGCCGTGGTTTGGAGAACTCGCTGATGGGCCGGCTCCTTATTCGCATCTTGTTGCTCGAGCGCCATGCGGACACAGAGACGGGCTGGTGGCAGACGGTTTTTCAGCGCGGCTGGGGATCTGACGCAATTCGACGCCGCCTCAATCCGGACCGACCCGTGGAGCTCTCCCAACTAAGCGATCGAATAGTCCAGGGTGCTATTCTGGCCGGCGTGCTGGAACGAGTCGGAAGTACGGTTCGTCCACCCCCGGCCGGGAGTAATTCCATCTTCGATAGGAGCCTGGGTGAACGCAGTTGGTCGGGTGAGCCGCTGTTCTTGATCATGGCGGGGCTCGTGGCGTCGCGAGAACGGCTAGGTGAGGTGTTGAGTTTACGTCGGACCGACCTCGCTGATGCGTTGGCGAAAGTCGAGCGGAATCGGATCGAGGACATCGCGCGAAGCCACAACGTGAAGGCGTCATTTCTGGTTCACATGGCCGCGTACGTAACGCTCTGCCAGAGGCTAGAACGCGATGTGCTTCTCGGAGTTATTGCCACTGAGCGCGCTGCACAAGGTTATGGTGCAGACGACACGGACGCCGGGCGTGTCGCGGAAGCACTTGCCGAGGCACTGCAAGCTACGGACGAAACCATATCAGCAATCGTGCCGGATATCCTTGGAGAAGCATTCATTCTGGCGACGTTCAGCGGTTCGCACGGTGCTATCACGGTATTTCGCGCGGGAAAACACGCACCACTCGATGTCGCAACAACAATTGTTCGCATAGCTCAGGACTACGTTGATACGATTCAACTATCCGAAGTCCAGACCTGGTTTGGCACACTCGTTCGTCGTAACGATCTTTCCCTGCAGCTCCTTGCCCAAATCGAACAAGCGATTCCGTTTCCTACATTAGCCTTGTCCAATGAAGCGGCGTGGCTAACGGAAATGATCGCCGATAAACAGCGCGAGTTTTCTGAACCAGAACTGCGTCCCGACCTCGCCATGATCCTGAATAACCTCGGCATCCGGCTCGACGCGCTGGGCCGGCGCGAAGCGGCGCTCGAGGCGACCGAGGAAGCGGTGAGCATCTACCGCGAGCTGGCCGCCGCGCGGCCCGACGCCTTCCGCCCGCACCTCGCCTCGCCCCTGAACAACCTCGGCAACGAGCTCGACGCGCTGGGCCGGCGCGAAGCGGCGCTCGAGGCGACCGAGGAAGCGGTGAGCATCTACCGCGAGCTGGCCGCCGCCCGGCCCGACGCCTTCCGCCCCGACCTCGCCATGAGCCTGAACAACCGCGGCAACCAGCTCGACGCGCTGGGCCGGCGCGAAGCGGCGCTCGAGGCGACCGAGGAAGCGGTGAGCATCTACCGCGAGCTGGCCG
>JAQBPK010000061.1 GCA_028287565.1 Vulcanimicrobiota bacterium | reverse complement strand
GCCACGGCATTCCGATCACGTCCGCCAAGCGCCGTTCCTCCGCCTCCATGACGGCGCGCTCGGCCGGTTCCATGTGGTCGTGCCCGGCCAGGTGCAGCACGGCGTGGATGAGCAGGCGCTGCACCTCGCGCTCGAGCGGGGCATCGTACTCCGCGGCCTGCCGCAGCGCGGTGTCGACGCTCACCACGATGTCGCCGAGCATGCGCTCGGGCGCAGCGTCCGCCGCGCGCGCGGCGTCCGCGCACGCGAGCGGACGCGTCGGCCCGCTCCGGTCGAACGCACCGGGCGCGTGCATCGGAAAGCTCAGCACGTCGGTCGGCACGTCCTTGCCGCGGTGCTCGCGGTTGAGCTCGCGCATCGCGGGGTCGCGCACGAACGTCAGCGAGACGCTCGTCCCGTCCTCGCCGATCGCGGCGAGCAATCGCTCGAGCACGCGCACCAAAGCGCGCGTGTCTAGACCGGCGCCACGCGTTTGGTTGTCGACGTAAACCAACGCGCGTGCTTAGGCGTCGCGTTCGCGCGACAGGCGGCCGTATGCGGCGACGATGCGGCCGACGAGCGGATGGCGCACCACGTCGTTCTCGTCGAGGCGCACGATGCCGACGTCGTCGACGTCCTCGAAGAGGCGCTCCACGTCGAGGATGCCGCTGCGCATCCCGCGCGGGAGATCGATCTGCGTGTCGTCGCCGGTGACGACCATCTTCGAGTTCTGGCCGAGCCGCGTGAGGAACATCTTGAGCTGCTCGTGCGTCGCGTTCTGCGCCTCGTCGAGGATCACGAAGGCATCGCCGAGCGTGCGCCCGCGCATGTACGCGAGCGGCGCGACCTCGATCGTCCCGCGCTCGAGATACTTCTCGGTGGCGCCGTTGTCGAGCAGCTCCTGCAGCGCGTCGTAGAGCGGGCGCAGGTACGGATCGACCTTCTCCTTGAGATCGCCCGGCAGAAACCCGAGCTTCTCGCCGGCTTCGACGGCCGGGCGCGAAAGGACGATCCGCGACACCTCGCGGTTCTTGAGCGCGCGCACCGCCATCACGATCGCAAGAAACGTCTTGCCCGTACCGGCCGGGCCGATCGCGAACGACAGCGTGTTCGAATCGATCGCCGCCACGAGCGCGCGCTGGCCGTCGGTCTTGGGCCGCACCTCGCGTCCGCGCGCCGTCGTGGCGAGCGTCGGCGGGATCCCGCGCTCGCCGGTCGCGCGCGCCGCCAGGGCGACGTCGTCCGGGGTCACCTGCGTGCCCGAGCGGGCTGCGGCCAGCATGGCGCGCAGCACGTCCTCGGCCCGGCGGACGGCGCGCTGGTCGCCGCTGAGGTGCACGCGGTCGCCGTCGAGCCGCAGGACGACGGGGATGAGCGCTTCGAGCGCGTTGAGGTTTTGGTCGCGGTACCCGCACAGGCGGATGGGATCGTGAAGTCCGCTGAGGTCGAACGTGGCCTCGCTGGTGATCGACGGCATCTTTCAGTTACAACGCATGCGGGCGCCGCGAAGTGTCACCGCAGCGCGACTGGCGGCGCGAGAACCTCCATCAGGATGACGGCGTTGCGAGCGTGCGCCGGGTCGCCGAACGCGTCCGCGAGCGTGCGCCGCGTCGTTCCGACGGCGGCTGCGACCGGCACCGACGGGAAGACCGGAACGTCCACCGACCGGGCGATCGGCTGCGGCGCGCGCCGGACCTCGGGCGGGGGCGGCTGCTGCGGCTGCTGCTGGTGCTTGTGGCGCGAGTGGCGCTGCACCGCCTGCTGCTGTTGCTGCGGCGATGCGTATGCGGGCTGCGCCGCATACGCGGCCTGGGGCGCGTACGCCGGTTGCTGTTGCGACGGCGGCGCGGTGGGAGTCTCCGGCGCCGCGGACTCGAGCGCCGAGAGCAATCGCTGCAGCGCCGGCGGCGCCGTAACGCCGCGACGCGCAAGCTCAGCCTGCACCCGGGCAAGGCGCTCGGGCTCCTGCGCGCGCTGCTTCTCGACGACCTTGTCGAAGCCGCGCTTCGCCTGTTTCAATCCGGACGCGACCGACGAGATCACGACGACCGCCACGATCAGGATCGGGACGATCTTGTCGACGGTCACGGCGTCGGCGGCCCGCCTGCGGGCGGCGGGTTCTGCCCGTCGCTCCCGACGCTCGTGCCGATCGCGCCGCGCATCTCGGTGTCGGCCTTCACGTTGTTGAGCTTGTAGTAGTCCATGACGCCGAGGTGGCCGGCGCGGAACGCTTCCGCGATCGCTTCCGGAATCTGCGCCTCGGCTTCGACGACCTTCGCGCGCATGCGCTGCGTCTCGGCCTTCATCTCCTGTTCGGCGGCCATCGCGGCGTACTGCCGTTCGGCGGCCTTCGCCTGCGCGATCTTGCGGTCGGCCTCGGCCTGCGAGGTCTGCAGGTCGGCGCCGATGTTCTTGCCGACGTCGACGTCCGCGATGTCGATCGAGACGATCTCGAACGCGGTCCCGGCGTCGAGCCCTTTCGCGAGCACGGCCTTCGAGATGCGGTCGGGATACTCGAGCACTTCTTTGTGGTCGACCGCGGCGCCGACCGCGCTGACGACGCCCTCGCCGACGCGCGCGACGATCGTCGGCTCGCCCGCGCCGCCGACGTAGCGGTCGAGGTTGGAGCGCACCGTGATCCGCGCTTTGACGTTGAGCTGGATGCCGTTCTGCGCGACGCCCTGGAACAGCGGCGTCTCGATCACCTTCGGGTTCACCGAGGTCTGCAGCGCTTCGAGCACGTCGCGTCCCGCGAGGTCGATCGCGGCCGCGCGCTGCCATTCCAGCGGGATCTGCGCGCGCTGCGCGGCGATCATCGCGAGCGTCACCTTGTCGACGTTCCCGCCCGCCAGGATATGCGATTGCAGCTGGTCGACGGTGAGCGCCAGACCGGCTTTGCGCGCGCGCACGAGGTTTGCGACCAGCAGTCCGGCCGGCACGCCGATGATGCGCATGCGGATGAGCGACCCGATCGACAGGGGCACGCCGGCGGCGACCGTTCGAATCCACAACCCCAGCGGGAAGTAGTAGAAGAACGCGATGACGCCGACGAGCAGCGCGATCGTGATCACGCCGAAAAAGAGTATCGCCATGAATCGCTCCTACGCGGTCGGTTCGGGGCGCACGAAGATCCGTGCGCCTTCTACACGGGTGACACGGACGGGTGTTCCGGCGGGAACGAACTCCCCCTCCGTGAGGACGTCCACCCGCTCGTCGCCGAACGAGGCGACGCCGGCCGGGCGCAGGAACGAGACCGCGGTCCCGTGCGCGCCGAGCAGATGCCGGTGGTCGAGGCTCGCGACGTAATCCGGACCTTGCGTCCCCGCGAACACCAGCCTTCGCACGAACGCATTCTCCGGCAGCACGCGCTGCAGCAGCGCGAAGATCACGGCGCTCAGGACGATGGCGATCGCGAGCGCCTGCAGCGCCACCACGAAGAACGCCACGCCGAACGCGAGCAGCACCGAGGCGATGAGCAGCAGACCGCCCAGCCCCGCGGCGATGCCGTGTCCGGGCAGCACGTGCAGCTCGAACAGGATCAGCAGCAGCCCGACGATCGCGAGCGCGATCACGAGGCCGTTGGAGAACCCGGCGTAGACGTGCGTGCCGAAGAACAGCGCGAGCGATCCGGCCCCGATCGCGCCCGCGATGCCGTGCAGCGTCTGCAGCTCGATGAGCAGGCCCAGGAATCCGATCGCGAGCAGGATCCCGCTGATCTCCGGGTTGGTCGCAAAGCGCGCGATACGCTCGGCCCACGTGTACTCCGCGCCGGTACGGCGCGCGCCGGCGAGGCCGAAGCGCGCGAGCGCCGCGTCGAACGTGCCGACCGTGGCCTCGGAAAAGCCCGTTTTCTGCGCCTGGTCCGCCGTCAGCGTCAGAATCCCGCCGGGCGCCTTGTACTCCGGCGTGTCGACCGTGGCGTCGACCATCGCCGCGGCGAGGTGCGCGTTGCGGTGATAGCGGGCGGCGGTCGACTCGAACTCGCCGCGCAGCGCGGACACGGTCTTCACGGTCTTGGGAATCGGCTGCGCCGCGCCGATCGAGGCGCCGGGCGCCATCGCGATCCGCGACGCGGACAGCGAGATCAGCGCACCCGCGGACCAGCCGCGCGTGACGTACGCATCGACGGGGACCTCGCTGGCGAGCAGCGCGTCTCGAATCTGCGTCGCGGACGAGACGAGCCCGCCGAAGGAGTTGACGTCCAGGACGATCGCGCGCGCGTGCTGTTCCTTGGCGTCGGCGACGGCCCGGGCGACGAGGTGCGCCATGCCGTCGTCGATGGTGTCGTGGATCGGCACCACGACCACGACGCCGCCTTGCGGGGCGGCGGACGCGCCCTGCACCCAGGCCGAAACGGTTCCGGCGAGCAGGCAGAAGATGGCGACGAGACGGCGGGCGATCACATGGCGGACTACCCTGCCCCGCCCGAGAGGTTACGCCGAGCGCAGTTCCTCGGTCACGATCTGGCGCACCACGTTGCCGTCCGCAAGCCCTTTGAGCTGCGGGAGGATCGTCCGCATCAGCCCGCCCTGGTTGCGGCCCTCGGGCGGGAGCGACGCCATCGTCGCGCGGACCAGCTCGCGGATCTCGTCCGGGGACTTCTGCGCGGGCAGATCCTTGAGGTAGGTCTGCAGGATCTCGCGCTCGCGAGTCTCTTTGTCCGCCAGCTCCGTGCGCCCGGCTTTCGAGAACTGCTCGATCGAGTCGGTGCGCTGCTTAACGAGCTTCCGGACGACCTCAGCCTGGTCGGCGTCGGAGAGGTCTTTGCTGGCCTCGATGCGCTTGTAGTTGAACGCCGAGATGACGCTGCGCAGCGCGTCGAGGCGTACCTGGTCGCGCGCCCGCATCGCGTCCTTGAGGTCCGCGGTGATGTCGTCTTTGATGCTCATGGGTGTAGTCGCGCTCTTCTCCGTGCAAAGCGAAGGCGCCCCGGAATCCGAGGCGCCTCGCGGTCTCTACTTGCGCTGCCTTTAGCTGCGGCGTTTGCGCGCGGCGGCGCTCTTCTTTTTGCGGCGGACGCTCGGCTTCTCGTAGTGCTCGTGTTTGCGCGCCTCCGCGAGGACCCCGGCCTTCTGCGTCGCCTTCTTGAAGCGGCGCAGAGCGCTCTCGATCGTCTCGCCCGGTGCGACTCGAATCTCCATCTACTAGAACACCTCCCCCCGCCACGGCCGAAGCCGCTTCGTGGCCCAAACGGGCCCGACTTCGAAGGGTACCATAGGAGACCGGGCCGGTCAAACCGTGCCGAGCAGGCGACGGCTCGGTGACGGACGTCGCATCACCCGGGCGGCCACGTCATGTGGCGGCCGGCCAGGACGTGGGCGTGGAGGTGATGGACGGTTTGGCCGCCGTCCGGGCCCTCGTTCATCACGACGCGGTAGCCGTCGCGGCCGAAGCGGCGGCCGATCTCCGCGGCCGCGGAGAGCAGGCGGGCCGCGCCGGCGTCGTTCGCGCTCTGCGCGAAGTCGCTCAGGTGCGCCGCGTGCTCGGTCGGGATGACGAGCACGTGCGTGGGCGCCTGCGGGTTGAGGTCGCGGAATGCGACGACGTGCTCGTCGCGCAGCACCTCGTCGGCCGGAATCTCCTTGCGCACGATTTTGCAGAACAGGCAGTTCGGATCGGTGTTGGGCATCGTCACGACCCCGCGGGCGCTTTGATCAGCTCGAAGTGGTATGAGGTGTTGGGGCTCGGTATGAAGCCTTTGAGCGTGGACTTCATCACGACGGGCACGGTCGTGTGCACGAGGGAGATCGCCGGCGTTTGGTCGTGCACCATCGCGTTGGCGGCGCGGTACACGGCCGCGCGCTTGCGGTCGTCGACCGTGGATTGTCCCTGCAGCATCAGCTTGTGGAAGTTCGGATCGCGCCAGAACGAGTAGTTCTGCGCGTTGCCGTCCTTGCGCGCCGAGTCTTGGTCGAGCAGCGGGTAGAAGAAATTGTCGGGATCGCCGTTGTCGCCCGTCCAGCCGATGAGGCACATCTCGTGCTGGCCGTGCTTGATCTTGTCGAGGAACACCCCGAACTCGTACGGCTGCAGCGTCACGTGGATGCCGGCCTGCTCGAGATTCGCCTGGATCGTCTCCGCGACGCGCTGCGGCTCGGGCAGATACGGGCGCGGCGCGGTCGGATACATCAGCGTGGTGCTGAAGCCTTTGGGAAAGCCCGCCGCCGCGAGCAGCGCGCGCGCTTTCGCGACGTCGTGCGGATACGCTTTGACCGCGGGGTTCTCGCCGAGCATCCCCGGCGGCGTCCAGTTGTCGGCGACCACCGCACCGGTGGAGTACAGGCTCTTCGCCATCGTCGCGAGGTCGAGCGCGTACGCGACCGCCCGGCGCACGCGAGTATCGTTGAACGGCTTCTTCTCCACGTGCATCGCGACGTAGCTGGTGTTGTTCGACGGCTGCTCCACGATCGCGATGCCTTGCTGCTTCGCGAGCGACTTCGCGTCGTCGGGACGCGGGTCGGTCAGCATGTCGATGTCGCCCTTCTGGATCGACAGCACGCTGGTGGCTTGGTCCGGGATGTCGCGGATGATCACGGTTTGATAGGCGGGCTTGGGACCGGACCACTTCGGGTTCGCGGTGAGCGTGATGTGGTCGTCGCGCACCCACTCCGCCACCGTGTACGGCCCGCTGCCGACCGGCTTGATCTCGAACGCTTTGGGATCGGCGGTGATCGCCGCCGGTGAGCCCAGGCCGAACGACTGCTCCGCGATGTCGCGCAGGAACGGTCCGAGCGGCGTCGCGAGCTTCATCACGACGCGCGTCGCGCTGGGCGCCTGCACGTCGACGATCGCACCGGGGAAACCGCCGAACGTGTCGGCGTAGTAGGAATAGCCGAAGTTGCCGTGCGCCGGCGTGCCCACCAGCCGCCAGCGGTCGTAATTGAACTTCACCGCCTTCGCGTCGAGCGGCGTGCCGTCGGAGAACACGAGCCCGGGCTTCAGCTCGAACGTCCACGTCTTGCCGTCGGCGCTCGAGGACCACTTCTGCGCCGCGTCGCCGACGATGTCGAACGAGCCGGGCTTGAACTGCACGAGGTTCTGGAACACCTCGTTCGTCGTGTTCAGCGACAAGCCGTCGGTCGCGTGCGACGGGTCGAGCACCACCGCGTCCTTCACGCGCGCCATCACGAGCGTCGAACCGGCGGCGTCGCCGGACGAGCCGCCACCGGCGCACGCTCCCAGCGCCAACACGATAAGCGCAAACGTGCATAGCATGGCGGATCGGCCGAAGGCCGAACGCGAGTGCAGGCGCACGTTGCGCCTACACACTAGCGCGTGCGGACGTTGAACGTCCACTGGCGCTTCTGGGTGTTGCCCGCGTTGTCGGCGATCGTGATGATGACCGTGACGGGCCCGTCGGGGAGCGGTGCGCCCGGGCTGTACGTGATGAACTGGTCGGTCCGCGTCGAAGACGCCGTCACGTCGAGTCCGTTGACCTCGATGCGCACCGAGGACGGGTTGATCCCCGCGTCCGTCGGCGAGCGGTACGTGGCGTAGATCGACGGTTTGTTGTTGTTGACGGTCGAGCCGTTGGGCGGCGCGATGTCGACGATCTGCGGCTGCGTGGTCGTCACCGCGACGAGCTGCGCGGCTTCTGCGCGCGGCGCGTCCGAGCCGCCGACGTTGAGGTGGCCGTAGACCGTCGTGCGGTTGAAGTTGATGCCTTGCGGCACGGTGTATTTCGTGGTGTACGTGCCGGGCGGCGTGGCCTCGGGCAGCGGCAGCCCCGTCAGGTACGTGCCGATGTCGAACGTCGCTTTGCCGCCGGGCGTCCCGTGCAGCGTCACCGTGAACGAATCGCCCGCGCGCAGCGGGCCCTTCGCGGTGACCGCGATGTCGGTGATCTGCGCCGAACCGGCGGGCGTCGGCGTCGACGGCATCGCGCGCGCGACGATGATCTGGCGCTTCTCCCCCGTGTCCGGGTTCAGCCGTACCGTCACGTTGTCGCCGACCTTGAGATCGGCGAGCGTCGCGGTCTGGCCGTTCAGCGTGATCTCCGTGGTCTTGTCGGGCGTGACCACGTACCCGCTCTGAAACACGAACGCGCTCGGCGAGACGGCGGCGATGATTCCCGCGCGCGAGGCGTAGCGCGCGACGACTTGGTCCACGCCGCCGTCGCGGCGCAAGATGACGCTCACCGCGTCACCGACGTGCACGTCGCGCAGCGACGCGGGCGTAGTGGTGCGCGTGGCGACGTCCTGCACGACGATCCGCGCGTCGGACGTGATCGCGATGGTGCGCACCGACGGCCCCTTCGAGACGGTGACGGACTCGGGCGCGGAGTTCAGGTCGACGGCGCTGACGGTTCCGACGATTTGCGTCGAGCCGCCCGGCGTGCGCTGCTCGAGCCCGGGCGTGCGCCCGACGATCGAGGAGACGACCTCCACGCGCTCGGCCCGCGAATCGTAGGTCACCTGCGCGCCGAGCGAGTCGGCGACGAAGCGCAGCGGGACGAACGTGGCGCCCTCGATCTCCACGGCCGGATAGTCCAGCATGACGGTGCGGGTGTCGACGGTCGCGCGGCGCGACCCGACCGTGACGGTGATGCGCTTCGACGGCGCCGACGCGACCAGCGTGTTGCCGTCGCGCGCCACGTTGATGCCGAGCGCGCTGTAGATGCGCACGATCGGAACCATCACGCGGTAGCCGCTCACCCGCGGCGCAGGGTCGCGCGCGAGCTCCTCGCCGTTGACGACGATGGCGATCACCCGGGCCGGCGCCTCGTCCTTCTTCGGCGGCGGGGCGGCCGACGCGGGCACCGACCACGCCGCGACGCACACGGCGAGAGCCGCGGCGGCAGCCACCTTGACCTTCTGCATTGTCATCCTGACACGGATCAGGGGCATACCACCTCGCGATAGACGGCGGCCGTCGAGGCCGCGAACCGATCCCAGGTATACGCCCGCAGCATGACGGCGCCCTCGGCGGCCCGTTCGCGCGCACGCGCCGGGTCGCGCAGCACCGCCGCGAGCAGCGCGGCGAGCGCGCTCACATCGCCCGGGGCGAACGTGCTCGCGAACGGCGCGACCACCGAGGGGACGGACGTGGTCGTCGCGAGCACCGGCGTCCCCGCGACCGCAGCCTCCAGCGCCGGGATCCCGAAGCCCTCGGCGAGCGAGGGCTGCACGTAGGCCAACGCGCCGCGGTAGCGCCGCGCCAGCGTGGCGTCGTCGAGGTCGCCGAGGAACGTGATCTCGCCACGGGTGCGCACGTACCGTGAACGCACGCGCGGCTCGTCGGGTCCCGTCAGGACCAGATCGAGAGCGAGCTCCTCGGGCAGCGAGCTCCACGCGGCATACAGCGTGTCGAGCCCTTTGTGCGGGCGGTGGTTGCCGGCGTAAAACGCGTACGGCCGGTCCGCCGGCCACGGCGGCGCGTCCGGCACGGCGTCGCCGTAGCCGAGCGGAACGATCCGGATGCGTTCGCGCGGGACGCCCAGCAGCGCGACGCACTCGTCCGCCACGCGCTCGTCGCTCACCAGCAGGCGTGCCGCGCCGCGGTAGAGCGGCGCCGCCATGAGGCGCCAGTACGCCGCCGTCGCGCGCCCGAACCGCTCGGGAAAACGCAGGTGGATGAGGTCGTGCACCATCGCGACGTACGGGCGCGGCACCAGCGGCGCCGCCTCCAGATACGGCAAATGGACGAGCTGCGGCCGCGCGGCGCGCAGCGCGAGCGGGTGCAGCACGAGCGGCGACTCGACCGGCACGAGATCGACGTCGGGCGCAACGCGCGGCACGCGCTCGACGATCGCGCGCGTGTACGCGCGCATCCCGGCCGAAGCGCGCGTAGTGGGCCGCGCCGCGAGCACGACGCGAATCACGTTGACCCGAGCAATTCGCGGTAGAGATCCGCGGTCGCGCGCGCCATGCGCTCCCAGGTAAGGTGCGCCGTCGCTTCGCGCGCGGCCTCGATGCCGCTCGCGAATGCGGCGGGCTGCTCGACCGCGCGCAGCAGCAGTGCGCGCAGCGCGACGGCGTCGTGCGCGGGGAACTGGTGCACGTGCGGTTTGAGCACCGACGGCGTCGCGGCGTCCGCGGCGATCACCGGCGTGCCGGCGCGCAGCGCCTCGAGCATCGGCAGCCCGAAGCCTTCGCGCAGCGCCGGATGGACGTATGCGACCGCGCCGCGGTGCAGTCGCCAGATGTCGTCCGTGCTGCGCTCGCCCGCGAAGATCAGCTCGCCCTGCGCGTGCCGCGGGCCGCGCAGCGACGGCTCTTCCGACCCGGTCAGGATGAGGTCGACCGCGTCGCGGTCCGGCAGCGACGCCCACGCCGCGACCAGCGTCGCGAGATCCTTGTGCGGGCGATGGTTTCCGGCGTAGAAGAGATACGGGCGCGGGCGCACCACGGGCTCGGGCAACGGATCGGGCGCATCGACGCCCAGCGGGATCACGCGCACGCGCGCCGGATCGACGCGCAGGTAGCGCTCGAGCAGCTCCACCGTCGCGTCGTCGTCGGTGATCACTGCGCGCGCGGAGCGCAGCACCGGGCCGACGACTTGGCGGAAGTACGGTCCGACCTTGCGCTTCGCGTACTGCGGGAACTCCAAGTCGATCACGTCGTGCACCGTGACGACGTGGGGCGCGGGCACGATGCGTGGTACGAACGGCGTCGGAAAATGCACGAGCCGCGGCCGCAGCCGCGCGAGCGCGACCGGCATCCCGAGCTGCTCGGCAACATCGAAGTTGTCGCCGCTGCCGAACTCCGCGAGCGCAAGATCGGGGGCGACGCGCGGCAGCAGACGCCGCAGCGCGCGGACGTACGCGAGCATCCCGGCCGACGTGTGCGAGGTTTCGCGCACGTCTAGCGCAACGTCGGGTCTCACGGTTCTCCGCCGCAGGCTGCTCGGTCCAGCGCCGGTCTTGTCATGCGCGGCGCAGCGCTTTTGCGCGCACCACGACGCGGTAGCGCGCGCTTTGCCACGCGACGAAGAGGCCGCGCCAGCCGTCGCGCCAGCCGCCGTAGCGCAGGATCGACCACACGAAGCGCAGCGGCATCGTCGCGAGCGCGCGCAGGTACGCGTTCGTCGACGGCGGCAGCGCCGCCGCTTCGACGCTCGTGTAGCGGTCGAACTTCGCGTGGTAGGACGCGAGCGTCGGATACGAGTCGTGCAGGATCGCGCCGGGCAGGTCGGCGGCCTGGCCGTCGACGATCCAGCGCTCGTGCAGGTCGGCGCCAATCTCGTTGGCCGCGACGCGCGCGCGGTCGGTGCGAAACAGCCGCAGCAGCCGTTCGTTCGACCAGCCCGCCGCGTGCACGGGCCGCCCGCAGAGCATCGTGACGCGGCGCAGGCGGTATCCTGCGACCGCTTGTCCGGAGCCTGTCGAAGGGCGCGCCGCCACGACCGCGTCGCGCAACGTTTCGTCGAGCAATTCGTCGGCGTCGAGCATCAGCGCCCACGGCGTCGTGACGCGCCCGAGCGCGTAGCGGCGCGCGTTGACGAAGCCGGTCCACGTGCGCGTCTCGACCTCCGCGCCGTGCGCGCGCGCGACGGCGGCGGTGTCGTCTTCCGACAGCGCGTCGAGCACGAAGACGCGTACGCCCGCGGGGAGTCCCGCGAGGAGCCGCCCCAAGCGCGCGGCCTCGTCGCGCGCCAGGACGACGACGGTGATATCGGCGGCGTTCAGCGGTGCACGAGCGCGCCCTCGCCGGTACCGGCGCGCGCGCGGGCGCGTTCGAGCGCCGCGCCGATCCAGTCGCGATACAGCGGCGAAGGCCGGTTCGGCCGGCTCTTGTACTCGGGATGCGCCTGCGTCCCGACGAACCACGGGTGCACGCTCTGCGGCAACTCGATCAGCTCGACCAGCGACGTGCGCCCGAGCGGGTGGTGTCCGCTGAACACCATGCGGTGCTCTTCGAACAACGGCTTGTACTTGTTGTTGAACTCGTAGCGGTGGCGGTGGCGCTCGCTGATGCGCGTCGCGCCGTACGCGCGCGCCGCGATGGTGCCTTCCTCGAGCGTGCAGTCGTACGCGCCCAGGCGCATCGTGCCGCCCTTGAGATCGAGATTCCGCTGCTCGGGAAGAAAGTCGATCACCGGATCGGGGCTCGTCTCGTCGACCTCGGTCGTCATCGCCTCGTGGAGGCCGCACACGGTGCGCGCGAACTCCACGCATGCGAGCTGCATGCCGAAGCAAATGCCGAGGAACGGAATCTTCTTCTCGCGCACGTGCTGGATCGCGAGCAGCTTGCCTTTCACGCCGCGCGCGCCGAAACCGGGCGCGACGAGCACGCCGTCGACGTCTTCCAGCGCGCCCAGCCCTTCGGCCTCAATGCGCTCGGAATCGACGCGCACCACATCGACCGCCACGTCGTGGTAGATGCCGGCGTGCGCGATCGCCTCGCTGATCGAGATGTACGCGTCCTTGAGCTCGACGTACTTTCCGACCAGCGCGACGCGCAGGCGCCCGCCCGGATTCTGGATGCGGTCGGCGATTGCGGCCCAGTCCTCGAGCTGCGGCGGCGTCGTCTCCAAACGCAGCTTGCGCACCGCGATGTCGGCGAGGCCTTCGGCTTCGAGGTTGAGCGGCACTTGGTAGATCGTCGCCGCGTCGGAGTTCTGCACGACGCTCGTCGTCGCGACGTCACAGAACAGCGCGATCTTCTCTTTGAGCTCGAACGGGATCGGGCGCGAGCTGCTGGTGCGCAGCACGATCGCGTCGGGCGTGATGCCGATCGCGCGCAGCTCGCGCACGCTGTGCTGCGTCGGCTTGGTCTTGAGCTCGTCCGCGGCGCCGAGGTGCGGCAGCAGCGTGAGGTGGACGAACATAACGTTCTCTTCGCCGACGATGTGGCGCACCTGTCGAATCGCTTCCAAAAACGGCAGCGACTCGATGTCGCCGACGGTTCCGCCGACCTCGACGATGCACACGTCCGCACCGCTCGTCTCCGCGACGCGCGTGACGTGCGCCTTGATCTCGTTGGTGATGTGCGGGATCACCTGAACGGTCGCGCCGAGATAGTCGCCGCGCCGCTCCTTCTCGATGACGGACTTGTAGATCTGGCCCGTCGTGACGTTGTTGTCGTGGGTCAGCGTCTCGTCGATGAACCGCTCGTAGTGGCCGAGGTCCAGGTCGGTCTCGGCGCCGTCGTCGGTGACGAACACCTCGCCGTGCTGGTACGGGTTCATCGTGCCCGCATCGACGTTGATGTACGGATCCAGCTTCTGGATCGACACGGAGACGCCCCGGCTCTTCAAAAGCCGCCCCAGGGAGGCGGCGGTGATCCCCTTCCCGAGCGAACTCACGACGCCGCCGGTGAAGAAGATGAACTTGGCCATGGGGAATGCTGCGCTTCTCCGGGGTGCGCCCTGGTCCCCGCTGGGGCGGGGACGGAAGCTATCCACCGGCCAGTCGCTTCAGGGCGGGTGGCAGCCGTCTGCTACTCGGGCGGGATTACCGCGACGACGAACCGGTCCAGGTCGGCGTAGTCGCGGATCGTTTCCACGCCCGCGCTCGGCAGCATGACGCGCACCAGATCTTCCAAGACGCGCGCGTTCGCCGGTGCCGCTTCGAGGATGGCAATGCCGCGCGGTGCGATCAGCTTCGGCAGATCGAGCACGAGGCGGCGGTAGAGCGTGAGGCCGTCCGCACCGCCGTCGCGCGCGAGCAGTGGTTCGAACGACACCGGGTCGGGCGCGGCGGCGCATTCTTCGCTCGGCACGTACGGCAGGTTCGCGACGACGCAGTCGAACGGCGCATACGGCAGCAGCGGCTCCGCGAGATCGCCGTGCACGAACGTGACGTGCTGGAAGACGTCGTTGCGCGCCGCGTTGCGCCGCGCGACCGCCAGCGCGTCCTGTGAGACGTCGCTCGCGTAGACGTTCAGTTCGCGCAGCTCGCACGCGAGCGTCACCGCGATCGCGCCGCTGCCGGTGCCGATGTCGGCCGCCGTGCCGTTCTCGCGCCCGATCGCGCGCAGATGCCGCACCGCCCACTCGACCGCGAGCTCCGTCTCCGGCCGCGGCACCAGCACGCGCTCGTCGACGCCGAACATGCGCCCGTAGAATCCCGCCTCGCCGGTGACGTACGCGAGCGGAACGCCCTGCGCGCGCCGCTCGACGAGGGTTGTGAACCGCTCCGCGACGCCGGCCGACAGCTCGCGGTCGCGGTGCGCGAGCATCTCGGCGCGCGAGACGCCGCCCGCGTGCGCGAGCAAGAACACCGCGTCGAGGCGCCCGCTGCCGCCGACGGGCTCCAGCCGGACCGCGGCGTCGCGCAGCGCTTCGCCGATCGTCACGCGGCGGTGGTTTCGCCCGCGAGGAGCCTGGATTTCTCCCACTTCTGCAACTCGATCACGAGCTTTTCCATGTCGCCGTCGAGGATGGCCTTGATGTTCTGGAAGCTCTGGTTGATGCGGTGGTCGGTGATGCGGTCCTGCGGGTAGTTGTACGTGCGGATCTTCTCGCTTCGGTCGCCGGTGCCGACTTGGCTGCGGCGCAGCGACGCTTCGGATTCCTCGCGCTCGCGGCGCTGGTTGGCGGCGAGCTGCGCGCGCAGCATGTCCATCGCGCGCGCGCGGTTCTGCAATTGCGAGCGCTCCTCGCTGCACGCCACGATGATCCCGGACGGCTTGTGCGTGATGCGGATCGCGGACTCGGTCTTGTTGACGTGCTGGCCGCCCGCGCCAGACGCCTTGAACGTGTCGACCTCGAGATCGCCGGGGCGGATCTCGATCTCGCCGTCGTCTTCCACTTCGGGCAGCACCGCGACGGTCGCGGTGGAGGTGTGAATGCGGCCCTGCGCTTCGGTCGCCGGGACGCGCTGCACGCGGTGCACGCCCGACTCGTACTTGAACCAGCGGTACGGCTCGCCGCCCTTCACGCCGATCACGACTTCCTTGTAGCCGCCGGCCTCGTTCTCGTTCTCGCTCAGCAGCTCGACGCGCATCTTGCGCGACTCGGCGAAGCGCGTGTACATGCGCAGCAAGTCGCCCGCGAAGATTCCCGCCTCGTCGCCGCCGGCGCCGGCGCGAATCTCGATGAACACGTCCTTGTCGTCGTTGGGGTCGCGCGGCAGCATCAGCTCCTGCAGCTCGGCTTCCAGCGACTCCAGCCGCTCGCGCAGCGCGGGCGCTTCTTCTTCGGCCAGCGCCGCGAGCTCCGGATCGCTCTTGTCGGCGCGCAGCGCGTCGTTGTCCGCGATCTCGCGCAGCAAGCCGCGCACGTCGCGGAACGCCGCGACGGTCGGTTCGATCGAGGCGCGCTCTTTCATCAGCGCCGTGACGCGTGTTTGATCGTAACCGCCGCTCGTGTCGGCGAGCGCGGCGTCGATCTCGTCGAAGCGGTTCGAGAGCGTCTCGAGGCGGTCGTTGTACTGCATCGTCAGGCAAGAAAGAAGCGCGCCGAATGACGGCGCGCTTCCCTGAAGTTGAGCGGGGTCGCTAAACCGAAGCCGGCGCGGCCTCGGTCGTGTCGGCCTGCTTGCGCGACTTGCGCGCGGCGGCTTCGGCCTTCTTCTTGTCGGCCATTGCTGCGCGCTGGTTGAACTTCTCGACGCGGCCCGCCGTGTCGAGGAACTTCTGCTGCCCGGTCCATAGCGGATGGCAGTTTGAGCAGACTTCCACCGAGATGGTCGGCGCGGTCGATCCGGTCGTAAACTGGGCACCGCAAGCGCACGTCACGTGGGCTTCCGGATACCATTTGGGGTGGCCCTTGGTCTTCACAGCCATCCTATTCTATCACCGCGTGCAAGAGGCGCCGGATCGCACGAAAAGGGCGCCGGGAACCGAAGTTCCCGGCGCCCTTGTGCTCGCTCGGAGCAGGTTAGACGCCGACCACCGACTTGATCAGATGCCGTGCGAACGGCACCCCGATCCCCGTCGTGAGGTCGTAGCCCTTGCCGGCGTTGAAGCCCGGATCGATCGTCGGCGAGGGGTTGGGGCACGGGCCGACCTGGCCCGGGTTCACGCTGCACGGCCGCACGCCGTTGTTGCCGTCGACGATATCGAGGAACGTCGCCGGGTACATCGCCGCGTCGTTGTAGATCTTGTAGAACGCCGGTGCCGCGTTGCCCATGCGGTACGGCTTCGGGCCGGAGCCCTTGGCCGTGCACGCCGCCGTCTTCTTGCAGGCGTCGAGCACGAGCGCCCACATCGCGGCCATCTCAGGTGCCGCGACGCTGGTGCCGCCGGCGCCGCCGAAGCCGCCGCCGGCGAAGCCGGTGTTGACCGCTACGGTGACGCCCGTCGCCGGGTCGGCGTCCAGCGACGCGTCCGGCTGGTTGCGCTTGGTCCCGGTGATGCCCGGGCCGGTCTGGTAGGCCGGTTTCGGTACGGCAACGGAGATGCCGCCGCCCGTCGCGCCGAAGCCGCGCTCGGTCTGCACGCCCCAGGTGGTGTACGGGCCGATCTTGTGGCTCGACTCGTCGATCGGCGCGGTGATGCCGCCGACGCTGGTGACGTTCTGGTCGACCGCCGGCGCGCTCACGCACGGCTGGTCGGGGCCGGACACGCCCGGTCCGGTGCCGGCGTACGGCCGCGCGCAGCCTTGCGCGCCCGCGTCGCCCGACGACACGAAGACCGCGACGCCGAGAGCCTGCAGCATCGCGAACTGCACGGGCTCCGTGCCGTTCGGATCGTACGTCGTCTCGTCCAGAGCCGTGTAGTCGCTGTACTGCTCGGCGAGGCCGTAGCTGAGCGACAGGATGTCGGCGAGGTTGTCGTTGATCGCCTGCTGGACCTCGTCGTTGACTTCCGAGATGCCTTCGCGCGGACCGAAGTCGTGCGTAGTTCCGTAGTTCTCGTGCGGCACGTAGGCGAGGTAGAAGAGGACGTTCGCGGTCGGAGCGAGCGCGGCGGTCTGCTGCGTGTCGATCTGGGCCTCGAAGTCTTCGGGGTTGCAAGCCGGGAGCGATCCGCTGCACGGCCCGGTGACCGGCGGCGGCGTCGCAAGCGCGCCGCCGTTCACGTTGGCGGTACCCGTTGCGTTGATTTGCGTGATCGTGTTGGCCGTGCGCTGGAACGTGCCGCCGCTGTCGTAATAGCCGGTGACGAGCCGCGAGTTGAACGCCGCGTAGTCCCGCGGATCGATCGGACCGGTGCCGATGATCCCGATGTTGATGCCCGTCCCGGTGTAGCCCGCGGCGTACGCGCCGGTGTAGTCGAATGCGCCGGCGATCTGCTGCGGCGGGATGCCGAAGTTGAACGCGGGCGTCGTGCCGTGCGGCGGAATCGCGATCGAGTTGCGCATCATCCACTTCGGGTTGTAGACGATCTGCGTGACCGAGTGCACCGCGAGCGGCTTGGAGAAGTGCGGCAGCGCGGTCGGCCCGTACAGGTCGCCCTTCGCCGAATGGTAGATCGCGAACGTGGTTCCGAACGCGTGCTCCATCTTGTCCTGCGGTCCCACGACGCGCAGCACGGACTTCTGCTTCCAGCCGGTGACCTGCAGGCCTTCGGCGGTGAAGTACGCGATCGCGGCGTTGTAGTCGGCGTCGGTCGCGCCGAAGCGCGAGCCGATCTCTTCGGGCGTGAGGAACTTGCGGTACAAACCGCTGCTCGAATCGCCGACCGCGGCCGCATAGGCGTGCAGCCCGTTGACGTCGCGCAGGTTCATCTGGACGTCGACCTTCATCGTACCCAGCTGCGCCGGTCCGCCCGACGTCGTGCCCTTGAGCGCGTTCGCCAGGTATTTGAACGAGGTGGAGGAAGGCGCCGCGCCGCCCTGATTGGTCGGGTTCTGCGGCACGACGGTTGCGGGCTTGCTGCTGGATCCGCCGCCGCCGCCGCAAGCGGCGAGAACGGCGGCAGCCGCAGCAGCCGCGAGAATGCGTGCGGTTCTCACAGCGCTGTCACCCCGTGGCTTGCGAAGTTGCGATTGAATGTGGCCTTTCGCATCCCGCCCAGCTTCTCACGCACGGCGTGATCGAAACGGGCGCGGGCGAACGAGACGAACGCGAACGCGCTGCTCGACGCGGTAGCCGTCGCGCGGGTCTCGGACGATGCGTTGCGCGAGGCCGACGACGTCGTGGTGCCGCCCTCGGTCTTCGCGGACTGCAGCGTCAGCGTCTCGCTGAGCGATGTCAGCTCGAGGGGCACGATGCCGCCGCTGACGAGCACCGAGAATCCGTTCTGTAGCGTGTAGTCGTAGAACGTCTGCACGGAGTCGGTCATCTGAATGCACACCGGACCGACGCGCGGCGCCATGTACGTCGTCGTTGTCTGGACTTCCAAGTTTCCGAGCGCGGGATCGGCGCGGTTGATCGTCTGCACGATCTGGTTGCCCGTCGTGCCGTACTTCGCCGGGACGTTGCAGGCTGCCGGATACGGCTTGGGCCCGTTGTCCACGTCCGTCTCGGTCGACGGCTGGGTCATCGTGGTCGGAATCCAGGACGGAAGGTTGAACGCGGCCAGCTGGGTGCCCGACGAGTTGAACACGCGGAAGATGATGCGCGGGTTCGGCGGCGCGCTGGGCGCCGTCATCGTGAAGCGCAGCCCGCTGTACTGGCGCGCGTCGTAGGTGGCGCTCAGGTCGCCGTTGACCGTGAGCGTCTGCACGTCGTTGAACGCGTCGGTGCCGTTCTCGACGTACGAGCCGTTCGCGGCGACCGTGCGGTCGCGCCCGAACTTCGCCGGATCGGTCTCCGTGTAATGGAGCGTGGCGTTGTTCGGTCCGAACGCGCCCGCGGTCTCAGGCAGCACGTCGATGAGGCCGCTGCCGTGCGACGGGTCGTATTGGGTGAGATACGTTGAACCGTTCGAATCCATCGTTTGGGTCGCCGTCATGACGACGGATCCGGGGACGATGTTCGCCGGCAGCGATCCTTGACCGGTGACGTACCCGTAGCCGGTGTCGGTTGACGACTTGATCGTCTGGAGCGGATAGACGTCGCTCTCATCGGAGTGCACGACAGTCAGAATGCCGGGGGCCGGGCTCGTGATCACCTGCGGAGGAGGACTCGCCTTCACGGTGGACGTCAGCGTGACGCTCGCCGTGTCGGTCTGCGGCGCCGTGGCGTTGCGGTTGACGAGCTGCGTCGTCGAGCTCAGCGTGCCGGTGAAGGTGAACGAGTCGCCGAGATTACCCGGCCGCTGCGAGGTGACGGTCACCGGCCCGGAGCCGGTGGGATTACCGCGGCCCGCGGTCGTGTCGGTGGCGGTAATGGTGCTCGCGCCGTCGAGCGGCCCGGCGGTGAAGACGCCCGTCGATGAATTGATCTTGCCGAGCGTGGCGTTGTTGAGCACGTACGAGAACGTGGTGTCCAGGTACGGGAAGCCGTTCGGGGACGCCTCGCTCGCCGAGAACGTCGTGCTGCCGAACATGCCGACCGGGTTCGGCGCCGCCGGGACGACGGTGATGACCGGGGTCGGAGCCGCGTCCGGCGCCGGCGGCTGCGGCTCGGTGTAGAACGCGTAGAACGTTCCGCCGGGCGGCGTCGCGAGCGACATGCGCGGATACTTGATGTTGAGGTCGGAGGTGGCCAAGCCGCCCGCGAACGTGACCGTGTCGACGTCGTCGAACGACGTGCCGAAGCCGGCCAGCCGGAAGATGGAGCCGCTGACGGCCGGCGTCGTGGTGAGCTGCGCCTGGAGCGGCTTGAGCAGCGTCGCGCCGGTGACGGCGACAGAGAACTCGGTGACGAGCACCGCGCTGCTGCTGATGGTCTGCACCTTGCGTCCGCTGGACTGCAGGGGCTTCGGTGCGTTGCCGTTGGCGTACACCGTCAGTGACACGGTGCCGGGTCCGCTCAGCGCGCCCGGAGGTACGATGACCTTCACCGTTTGCGTTCCGAGCGTCGTGGTGACGGATCCGCCCGACGGCGTCAGGCTCGCGCTTTGCGTGGCCGAGGTCGGCGGAGCGTTACCCGTGTTGAACGGGGGTGGGTTCGAACCACCGCCTTGGCAGCCCGCGAGCGCCAAGGCGAAGATGGAGATGATTGCGCCGCGTCGATATCCCAAAACGCCGGTACCTCACGGACGAAAGCGAAAACACCCGAAAATGGTTACGGCGGAACCGGAACCTGGGCGGTGAGCGTTACATCGTGATCCAAGGCACGACCGCCTGCCGAACCATGGACCGTTTGCGACATTCTGCGTTTCGGCGATGTCACGCCTTCGTTAAGGTTGGCAAAGACGGCGCTGGGATGAACGTCCGCGCCGTTTGCGAAGAGAAGAGCCGTTCCACCCCATCCCGCCAAGAGGTCCCGTTGAACCTTCGTCAGATCGCGCTCGTGGGGCTTGCCGCCCTCGCGCTCGGCGGCACGGCCGTCGCGCAACAGGTCGCCCAGACCGGGCCGTCCTCCCCGACGACCCCGCCCCCGCCGCCACCGCCGAACGGCAGCGTCGCGACCCCCGGCACGCTGATCGGCGCGCCGAGCCCGGCCGCCAGCTCGCGGCCGCCCACG
>JAQBPK010000055.1 GCA_028287565.1 Vulcanimicrobiota bacterium | reverse complement strand
TCGGGCACCGGGCCGAACCCTTGCGCCGCCGGCCCGTACGCGATCCGGACTGCCGCGCCGGCGGCGGGCGGCCAGGGCGGCCCGTCGGTGCGCACCGCGACACGGTAGCGGCGGACGCCGCTGATGTCGGCCGGAAGCGGCTGCAGATCGAGCAGCGACACGTTCGGCGTGGCCGGCGGAGACGCGCCGAAAGCCGGCGTCAGCAGCGCCGCGCCGCTCCCGGGCGGCCACTCGTTCAGGCTCGTGATCGGCACGGAGGCGAGCCCGCTCGCAGCGTTGCCGAAGAAGCGGTACGTGCCGAAGCGCACGCTGCGGTCGCGTGCGACGGTGAGCGCCACGCGCGAGCTCGGCGAGCGGTCCAGCACGCCGCCGCGCACCAGGACGCCCACCGGCGCGCCGGTCGCGTTGATGTCGTAGTAGTCGCCGTTGATGCCGGCGACCGCGCCGGTGCGGCGCGCCATCGACGAAGCCGGTTCGTCCTTGGACGCGATGCTCTCATGCGCCAGAACCGCGCCGAGCCGCACGGTGGGCTCTTTCAGATCGACGGTGACGACGGACGCCACGACCGGCCCGGCCGACGTGACGAGCCGGTATGTCGCGCGCATGACGCCGGGGGCGACGGGCTCGCGCTCCACGCTCGACGCCGCGACGAGCGGAAAGGGCGGCGGCGGCGCGAGCGACGCGGGCAGCGCAGCCGCCGATGCGGACGGGTGGGCCGCAGCGCAGAGCGCTATGACGGCGCAAAGCCGTCGCAGCGCACCGCGCGCGCCGATCGTGTTCATCACGGTGCGCATCACGGGCTACGCCGTCAACGACCGCGGCACGAGCTCCGTCGTCACGCCGACGACGATTACTTCGTAAGACCTACGATGAAGAAGCCCATGCCGAGCAGCGCGGCCACGGCGGCGACGATCGGCAGCAGGCGGGAGCCGACGAGCGCGGTGATCGACACGAGCACGATCGCCACCTCGAACAGCGTCGCGCCGACTTCGATCGTCTCGTGCTGGCCGAGCAAGTGCTCGGAGCGCTCGTTGTGGTGCGCCGCGTCCTCTTCGAACTTGCGCGCCTTCTCGAGCAGCGGCGGGCCTTTCGCCTTCTCGCCCTTCACCGTCTCGGCGAGCTTCGTCGCGTCGCCGCCGGGCCCGACGCCCTGGTCGAGCGCGGTCTGCGCGACGTAGTACTTGATCCGTCCCGCTTGGTACTGCGCGTACGTGTCCGACGCGTGCGTCGTCGCGACGATCGCCTCGTTCTTCGCAAAGAGCGCCTCGGTCGAGCGCAAGTTGCCGAAGTAGCTTGCGATCGCGGCGAGCACGGCGAGGACCGCCGCGGCGATCGGGACCCAGCGCGGTCCGCCGTGGCCGCCGTGCTCGTGGCGCTCCTGCGCTTCTTCGAACGATTTCGCCGCGTGCTCGCTCACGTCGCGGCTGCCGCGCCGGGTTCCGCGCGGATCCCTTGGATGATGTTGCCGGTTCGCACGAGGCCCTCACGTACGTCGGTCGCCGGAGCAACCCTCCACGCGTCGGTCCGCGCGCGCTCGAATGCGAATGCCGCGACCTCAAAGGCGCCGAACGTGCCGCACGTCACCGCGCCGTCGGGATCGACCGCGAACGCGCGCCGGCGCGGTGAATCGAACACCACGACGTACGCGCGCAGCTCCGCCGCGCGCGTGCGCGCGAACGGCACCACCCACGCCGCGTCGATCGACGTGCGCCACACGAAGAGGCGCACGCCGTCCAGCCGCGGACCGACGAGCGCGCGCGGGTCGAGCACCGCTTCGTCGTCCACCAGCGCGACGTCCGCGCTCGGCGGCTGCGCGTGCGGATCGATGACGAGATCCGCGTCGGCGACGCGCGCGATCGCGTGCAGCTCGGGATCGGCGTGCGCGGCGATCGCGATGCGGAGCTGCTGCGGCAGCGGATCGCCGGCGAGCCGCGTCACGGCGGGCGGGCGTGCCGCGAGACCGGCGATCGACGGGCCGATCGCGACCGTGCCGTACAGGATCGCTTCATCGTCCTGCGCGGCGATCGCGACGAGCGTGCCGTCCGCGGAGAGAATCTGGCTCTTGCCGCAGTACGCGACGCTGCGCGCCTCGACGCCGCACTTGTTGGCAACGACGAGCGGGACGCCGTTCTCGCGCGCGCGCACCGCGATCATCAGATCGGCCTGCAGGTTCTCGAGCGCGTGCGGATCGCGGCCGCTCGTGACCCACGCGGTCGGCACGACGAGCACCTCCGCGCCCTTCTCGACCAGCGTGCTCGCGATCGTGGGGATGCGCCCGTCCGCGCAGATGAAAACACCGAGCCGGCCGGCGGGCGTGTCGACCGGTTCCAGTGCGTTCCCCGCCGTGAACCAGCGGCGGTCGAAGTGCCACAGAAAGCACTTGTCGGCGTAGCCCACAATACCGCGCGGCGTCGTGACGTACGCGCTGTTCGCGAGCCCTTGCTCGCCCGCGCGCGCGCCGCCGTAGACGATCGTCGCGCCAGTCCGCGTTGCGACCGCGATCACGTCTTGCGCGGCGGCGTCGATTTGGTGCGGATCGACGGGGTCGGTGCCGATGACATAGCCGGGGACGGTCCCCTCGGGGACGACGACCAGCCTCGCGCCGGATTCCGCGGCGGCGGCGATTCGCGCGAGCAGCGCGGGCCACCGCTGCGCGAACGCGGCGCGATCGTGCGCACGCGTTTGCACCGCCGCGACGGGTGTCGGACGAGCACTCACCTAATTACCGTCTCCAAGCACGAGGGCGGACGCTGATTCCGCCGCTCGCAACATTCGCATAGATCAGGACCAATGAGGACGCCTGAGTGAAACGACTGATCGCATGTGTTTCGCTCGCAGCCGCCGCGACAACTGCGGCGGTGCCCGCGACCGCGCCGCCGCATGCCGCCGCCGCTACGACGGCGGCCGCGCGCGCGGCTGCGCCGAAAACACCCGCCAAGGGGCCCAAGCGCGTCGCGAAGGCACCGCCCAAATGCAAGGTCGCGCCCGCCGACGAGTATTTCGGAAAGCTCAAGATGAGCATCTTGGGCATCCGCAACACGATCAAGGACCAGGGCTTGAAGGTCGACTACGACCCCGAGAAGGCCCCCGGCACGCTGAACGCAATCTCGCTGACCGAGGACGCGATCCACGACTGGCAGCGCAAATATCCGTGCGACAGCTGGCTGCCCGGGACGCTCTACGCGCTCCAGCACTTCTACTTGAAGATTCACACCGACGACGGCGTGAAGCACGTCCATGCGACGTTCGCGTGGCTGCGCCACGACTACCCGCGCAGCAGCTTCGTGCAGCTCGCGCGGCGCGAGGACGGCCAGGCATCCACTACGCCGGCGACCCCGCCGGTGGCATCGGTCCCGGCCGGTCCGGCGCCCGCCTCCGCAGCCCCCGGCGCCTCCGCCGCGCCCGCACCGCTGCCGGGCAACGCGCTGCCGACGCCATTTCCAGGCACCGCGCCGCAGAGCGTGATCAACGCGCAGAACGCGATGGGCGCCACCGCCGCCCCGACCACCGCCCCCCACCACTAAAAAAGGCCCCCGGCGTGAGCCGGGGGCCTTTCCACGTTCGCTGCGCGTGAGCGCTTAGAACTTGATGCCGAGGCCGATGTAGCCACCCGCGTGCGACGCGTCGGACGGCGAGATGTTCTTGCCGCGGATCGTGTCGCCGAGGAAACCGGCGTCGAGGAAGAGCCCGGAGTTACCGAGGTTCAGCGTGCCGCCGATCTGGTACTTGAGGAAGCGCTGCTGGAACTTGTCGGTGGTGCCGACGAGCGCCGGCGGGGCGCCGATCGGGTAGGTGAAGTTGCCCGAGATGCTCGGGTAGTACCACACGCTACCGTAGACGGAGATCGGGTTCTCGAGGTCGGGGAGCTTCTCGGCGCCGAAGCCGAAGCCGTTCTGCTTCGGATAGCCGTAGTTCTCCTCACGGTGCAGGTAGCCGACGCCGATGTAGATGCGCGGTTCGGCGATCTTGAGGCCGAAGCGCCCGTCGAAGTCGGTGTCGCGCGCCGTGAACGACGGGACGGCAACCTGGCCGTAGCCGCCGATGACGGTGACGCAACCCTGGTCACCGTTCGCCGGGCCTACGCCCGCCGGGGTGTTGCAGGGGTTCGCTCCGCCGGCCAGCAGCGTCGGGTTGATGCCGCTGTTGTGCGGATAGCTGTACGAGCGATAGTCGCCTTCGAGCATCCAGGGGAGGCCGAAGAGCGGGAACTCGACCGCGCCGCGCACGGAGTACGAGCCGCCCTTGCCGGAGTTGCCGGGCGAGAACTCGTTGTACACCTTCGGATTGAAGATGTAGTCACCGACGATGAAGTGCTCGTACGGGTTCCGTGCGACCGGGGTCGGCGTCGGCGACGGCGTGATGACCGGCGGCGGCGGGGTTACGACCGGCGGAACCGGGGTCGGCTGCGGGGTCGGCACCGGCGTCGGCGGGATCGACGGGATGTACCGGACGACGACGATGCGACGGTCCGGAACCCACTGGACGTACGCGCCCATGCCCTCGGAGATGACACGGACCGGTACGACGACCGCGCCCTTGTAGATCTCCGGAGGAACGTCGAGCGGACGGCTCTCGCCGTTGATGACGACTTCAGGACGGCCGACGG
>JAQBPK010000036.1 GCA_028287565.1 Vulcanimicrobiota bacterium | reverse complement strand
CCCGAACGTCACGATGTTCGGGTGGGCTATCGCGCACTCGAAAGAGATCGCCGCATCGTAGCTGTCGCACCGGAACTCCTGTAACGATTACGAGGGGATCGGCGCGCAGCCGGTCCCCTTCTCGTTTTCAGGACGGGTCCGGAAACTCCATGGTGGCCGAGGCCGAAGCGGTCGAGGCACTCGCTTGTGACGCGAGCCGAAGTGGGTTCGAGTCCCACCGGTCACACCAATCCGCGCGTGCGCGTTCGCGCACGTCTGGTTCGACACGTCCTTTGAAAACTAAGCCAGTCATGCCCCCGTAGCTCAATGGATAGAGCGCCGGCCTACGAAGCCGGGTCGTTGTGCGTTCAAGTCGTACCGGGGGCACCATTTCGGTGTAGCACAATTCTGGTAGTGCACGCGGTTGTTACCCGCGGTTATGTCCGTTCGAACCGGACCACCGAAGCCATCCCGGTGTGCCCGAGCCCGGTAAAGGGGCCACGCTGTAAACGTGGTGCGCAACGCGCTTCGGAAGTTCGAATCTTCCCGCCGGGACCAATCATCTTTAGTAAGAGTCCGAGTCGAGGCGACAAAGGAGATTCCAACACTCTGGAGGTGGGTTCGATTCCTACCGGGCTCGCCAACGGAACGGTGGCCGAGCGGTAAGGCATCGCGGTGCTAACGCGACGAGGGTGAAAGCCCGCCCAGGTTCGATCCCTGGCCGTTCCGCCAAACATCGGGGGTTAGCTGAGATAGAGTAGCGCGACGCCGAAACCGTCGAGACGCGGATGCGAGCGCCGCACCCCCGGCCAAACATCATGGGACGGCATGTACCAAGGCCAGGCGACGATGCCCCGCAAGCATTGTGTGGTGGGTTCGATTCCCACTCGTTCCATAAAGCACCAATCGGCGACTGGGGAAATGGTAGACCCAGCGGGCTCAGAACCCGCCGTCCTCACACGACGTGAGCGTTCGAGTCGCTCGTCGCCGACCAAATTCAGTGCGGGGTAGCACAGTGGCAGTGCGCCGGGCTCATAACCCGGGCCGTCGCCGGTTCGATTCCGGCCTCCGCAACCATCTCATGGGCGTAGGGAAGCTGGTCATCCTGCGTGCGTCGGAAGCACGAGATCGTGAGTTCGAATCTCACCGCCCATACCAATTCCATCGGTCGGGAGTAGCCAAGACGGTAAGGCGGCGGAGTTTGGTTCCGTCAACACGCTGGTTCGACTCCAGCCTCCCGAACATGCCGGCGTAGCTCGAGCGGCAGAGCAGCGTCCTTTTAAGTCGTAGGGTACGGGTTCGAGCCCCGTCGCCGGCACGATCTTCATGCGCGCGAAACTGACATCTGGAATAGTCTCGTTTCTTACACGAGTGACGGCCGGTTCGAATCCGGCCGCGCGCACCAAACTCGTCGACGTGGTGAAGCGGCTCAACACGGCGGTCTGCAAAACCGCTATCTTCGCCGGTTCGAATCCGGCCGTCGACTCCATGCCCGTGGAGCTCGTTAGGACGAGCGTCTGCCCCGTAAGCAGAAAGCAGCCAGTTCGAATCTGGCCGCGGGCTCCAACCTCCGGAAGGTTCCGCCGAATGGCCGGCAAGCGGTTTCGAAAACCGTGGGGGCGTGATGAACGCTCGGCGTTCGATTCGTCAACCTTCCTCCACGTGCACGCGTAGCTCAACGGCAGAGCATCCGGTTGTCGACCGGAAGGTCGTGGGATCATCACCCATCGCGTGCGCCATGCTCTGTTCGTCTAGTGGCTAGGACCCGGGTTTTTCACTCCCGCGAAGACGGATCGTAACCGTCACAGAGCACCAGCGTTGTCGTAGCTCAGCGGCATCAGAGCGCCGCCCTGATAAGGCGGGGGTCGCGGGTTCGAATCCCGCCGGCAGCACCATGCGCGAGAGGCCCTCTGGGAAGGGCGCCTGTTTTACATGCAGGCCGCTGTGAGTTCGACTCTCACCTTGCGCACCACTTTCATCCAAGACCGCGCGTTCACGGCGAGCCGTGCGGTCTGAAGGCGCCGTCGTGTGGAGCGGCGTGCGCGTACGCCTCGTGTCGTGATGGTCCACGGCCGGGCAGCTCGCCGTGTCCGCGGGTGTTGCATAGTGGCAATGCCGCTGGCTACCACCCAGCAATCCCGGGTTCGATTCCCGGCGCCCGCTCCAATTTCTCTCACGACGCGCGCGAGCGCATGCAAGGAGGTGATCCACCGTGTCCGTTCTGCTGCTCAACTTCACGTACGAGCCGCTCGGCGTCCTGGACGTCGCGCGCGCGGTGCGTCTGCTCTTCGCGCGCAAGGTGGAAGTGGTGCACCGCGGCACGCGCGAGCTGCGCACGACGTCGATCGCGTTCCCGCTGCCGTCCGTCGTGCGCATGCTCTACTACGTCCGCCGTTCGCGCAAGCGCCTCGCGCTGACGAAGAAGAACGTGCTGCTTCGCGACGACTACACGTGCGCGTACTGCGAGAGCCGCGGTGCGCGCGACATGACGGTCGACCACGTCGTGCCGCGCAGCCGCGGCGGCCGTTCGGCGTGGGAGAACCTCGTCGCGTGCTGCAGCGACTGCAACGCGCGCAAGCGCGACCGCACGCCGGACGAGGCGCGCATGCCGCTGCGCCGCGCGCCGCGGGAGCCGCGCTTCATCCCGTGGGTAGTCGTTCGCCGCAACACGGCGCCCGACGAATGGGTGAAGTATCTCGCGCTGTACGGCGTCGGCGTCGAGGAGCGGCTCGAGCGGTGAGCGAGCTTTCCGAAACGCTCGCGCGTCGCGTCGGCGAGCGGGTTCGCGAGCTGCGTGCCGGCCACGGCCTCACGCAGCTCCGGCTCGCCGAGCGGTCGGGGATCAGCCGGCCTTCGATCGCGAACCTCGAGGCCGGCCGCCAAAACGTCACCCTGCGGCAGCTCTGCGCGCTCGCGACGGCGCTCGGCGTCGCGGTCGAAGACCTCGTCGTCGCGCGCCCGTGATCACTGCGTCGTGAACGTTCCGCCGATCACCTGCAGCTGGTACGGTCCGCCCCCGGCCGGGAAGCAGGCCGTGGCCGGCGTGACCGGCGTCGTGCCGAACACGTTCAGGGTGTACAGCGTGTGCGGGCTGAGCGGAGGCACCGCGGCGCTCACCGCCTGCGGACGCTCCACGGTCGGCGCCGGCGCGAGCGGGCCTGAGATGATGACCGAATTGTCCGTGCCCAGCAGGCGGATGCGCTCGTCCGCGCTCATCTGCGCCGAGATCACGATGGCCAACCCGCTCGCCGGGACGGCCGTCGACCCCGGTGCGGGCGCGATCATCACCGGCAGTGGGAAAACCGGAACCGCGATCGCCGGGCACGGCATACCGGACGTCGAGGAGCCGGTACCGGCGCAGCCGGCGAGCGAAATGGCGACCAGCATCGCCGCTGAACGAACGTTCACCGCTCGAGCATACCAGCACATCCCGCCCGCGCTCTAGCAGTACACCGGTACCGTTCACGGACCGGCGGGACGGTGATCCCCCGCGCGCGGCGAAACTTGGCAGGAACATGGCGGGGGCTCGGGAGGTCGCTCGACGATTCGCGCTGAGGATTCGCACGCAGGCGGTGCTGCTGAGCGTCGTCCCTCTGACGTTCTTGCTTCTCTTGTGTGTCATCGCGAGCGTGCTTCAGACGCGGACCGAGCAGACCGCCACGTGGTCCCAGCGCTCGACGAACGCGCTCAACGAGGCCGACGCCATCCAGAAGCTGCTCGTGGACGCCAACCGCGCAATTCTCGAGTACACCAGGCAGCCGCACGCGAGCGAAAGCGTTTTGGCGCCGTTCCGGATGGCGCAGCGCGACCTTGGCAAGCACACGGCCGCCTTACAACGGTTTGCGAACGACGAACCGGACCAGCGGGCGCGCGCGGGGCGTTACGCCTCGCTCAGCGAGACCGTCATGTCGGAGCTCACGTTATATTTCCAGCTTTGGCAGTCGGGAAAGAAAGCGCAGGCGCAGGCGCTCGTCACGACGCCGCGCACGCGCGCGCTCAACTACCAGTGGCAGCTCGCGCGCGACGAGTTCGATCAGGCCGAGCGCCAGAGCACGCTCGACCGCTACGCCGCGCTGCACCGCGAGTTCGGGACGCTCGGAACGATCTTGCTCGCGTGCTCGATCGCCGGCATCGTGCTGACGGTCTTCGTCACCGGCCAGTTCGGTTTGCGGATCGCGCGCCGGCTGCTGCGGCTCGCGGACAACGCGCGCAAGCTCGGCCGCGGCGAGCCCACGGCGATCATCGGCGGCGGCGACGAGATCGCGGACCTCGACAAAGTCTACCACGAGATGACGCGCCGCATCCAAGAGACCCTCCACCAGAAAGAAGAAGCGCTCGCCGCGTACGAGCGCGCGCATCACGTCGCCTCGACGCTGCAGCGCGCGCTGCTGCCGCAAAAGCTGCCCGACCTTCCGGGAATCGCGTTCGACGGCGTGTACGTTCCGGGGCGCACGGAAGCGCAGGTGGGCGGCGACTGGTACGATGCGCTGCGTCTTGCGGACGGACGCGTGCTCATCACGATCGGCGACGTCGCGGGCAGCGGTCTGCAAGCGGCCGTCATCATGGCCGCGATGCGCGAGGTCATCCGCGGCGTCGCGCAAGTCTACGCCGATCCCGGAACGATGATCGACGCGGCGGATCGCACGCTCAAGACCGAGCATCCCGACCGGCTCGTGACGGCCGTCGTCGCCGTGTACGATCCGATCGTTCGCACGCTGGCATATTGTTCTGCGGGGCATCCGCCGCCGCTCATGCGCAGCGCCGACGGCACGGTAACGGACATGCCGTCCCAAGGGCTTCCGCTCGGGCTGCGTTCGCGCGATGATGCGGATTCACGCACCGTCGAGATCCCGGACGGCGCGACGATCCTATTCTACACCGACGGGCTCACCGAGTCGACGCAGGACGTGATCGAAGGCGAGCGGCATGTGCGCGCAGCGCTGGCCGACCCGCGCGTCGCGGCGCGCGAAGACATCGCCCAGGCGCTCCACGACGAGGTGCTGCGCGACGGCGCGCACGACGACGTGGCGATCCTGGCGATGCGCCTGGAGCCGATCAGCGCGGAGCTCGAGGGCGAGCACTTCCGGCGCTGGACGTTCGACACGAGCGATTCCGCGACCGCACAGCGAGCGCGCGCGGTGTTCGCTTCGGTCTTGAGCGAAGCGGGGATGTTCGACGACGACGTCTTCACCGCCGAGCTGATCTTCGGCGAGCTGCTCAGCAACGCCGTGCGCTACGCGCCCGGCCGCGTGGACGTCGTGCTCGACTGGAGCGGCGGCGCGACGGCAATCCTGCACTTCCTCGACCGCGGACCGGGCTTCGTCGTTATCCCGCGGCTCCCGACGGATCTGCTGAGCGAGCGCGGGCGCGGACTGTTCCTGGTGTGGTCGCTGTCGGAAGACTTCAACGTCACCAAACGCGCCGACCGCGGTTCGCACGTGCGGGTCGTCCTCACGCCGCGCCGCAAGCGCGGGCGCAACGGCGTCGCGCGCGCGAGCGTGCCGGTATCACCCGCCGATGTCGTCTCGTGAACGACCGGTTCGCGCGCGACGGCTTTCTCGTCATCCCGAATTTCAAGTGCGCCGATGAGATCGCGGCGCTGCGCGAGCGCGCGGCGGCGATCGTCGACGCGTTCGATCCGGCGGAGCCGGCGGCTGTGTTCACGACGCGCGACGAAGCGAAGACGAAGTCGGACGCATACTTCCTGACCTCCGGCGACAAGGTGCGCTGCTTCTTCGAGGAGGAGGCGTTCGACGCGTCCGGCGCGCTGCGCCAGCCGAAAGAGCTTTCGATCAACAAGATCGGGCACGCGATGCACGATCTCGACCCGGTGTTCGAGCGCTTCTCGCGCGATTCGCGGCTGGACGAGCTCGTGCGCGAGCTGGGCGTCGCGGAGCCGCGCGTGTACCAGTCGATGTACATCTTCAAGCAGCCGCGGATCGGCGGCGAGGCGCGCTGGCACCAGGATGCGACCTACTTCGACACCGACCCGGTCACGGTGACCACGCTGTGGTTTGCGCTCGAGCGCGCCGATCGCACCAACGGCTGTTTGTGGGTGCAGCGCGGAGGCCACCGCACGCCGCTGCGCGAGCGGTTCGTGACCGATGCCGCCGGAAGCCGTCTCGATCGGATCGACGCGACGCCGTGGCCGTCGGAAGATTCCGCCGAGCCGGTGGAGGTGGAGGCCGGGACGCTCGTTGTGCTGCACGGTTTGCTGCCGCACTACAGCGCGCCGAACCGCTCGGCGGCGTCACGACACGCGTACACGCTGCACGTGGTCGACGCGCGCGCCCGCTACTCGCCGGCGAACTGGCTGCAGCGCGGCGCGGCATTGCCTGCGCGCGGTTTCGTGTGATGGACCAATCTGCCGTGACGGCATCGGCGGACGGTGCGTCGTCGTTCACGCTCGCGAACGAGTCCGTCGAGGTGGTCGTCGATCGCACGCTGCCGGCGGCGCCGGCCAAAGCCGTGGTGCTGATCGCGCATGGTATGGCCGAGCATGCGGCGCGGTACGCGCGGTTCGCGAGTGAGCTGGCGGCGCACGGATATGCCGTGTACGCGCCGGATCATCGGGGTCACGGGCGCACCGCGGGCGGCGACGATCGTCTGGGCTGGGCCGGCGAGGACGGCTGGAACGGGATGCTGCGCGATCTCGCGGCGCTCGCCGAGCTGGTGCGCGAGCGGCATCCCGGCGCGCCGCTGATTCTGTTCGGGCACAGCATGGGCTCCGTGCTCGCGCAGCGCTTCGCGCAAGTGCATGGCGCGGCGCTGCGGGGACTGATCCTGTCCGGGACGTTCGGTTCCGCGCCGAAGATTGGCGCGGGGATCGCGGCGGCGCAGGTCATCGCGCTCGCGCGCGGCGGCCGTGCGCCGTCGCCGCTGCAGAGCACGATGTTCGCGGACTTCAACAAAGCGTTCTCGCAGCAGCCGGGCTTCGACTGGCTCAGCGGCGACGCTGCCGAGGTTCGCAAATACGTGGACGATCCGCGCTGCGGGTTCACGTTCTCCAACCGCCTGCTGCTCGACATGCTGCGCGGCTACGTGCAGACGTGGAAGCCGCGCAACGAGCGCGCTGTGCCGCGCGACCTGCCGGCGCTGCTGTTCTCAGGCGAGCTCGATCCCGTCGGCCGCAACACCGCGGCGGTGAGCGAGCTGGCGGACCGCTATCGCGCGCTGGGGCTACCGGACGTCACGGTGAAATTCTATCCGGGCGGACGCCACGAGATGCTGAACGAGATCAACCGCGACGAGGTCGTGCGTGACGTGCTCGCCTGGATCGACGCGCACGTCTAGTCGAGGAAGATATCCGGCATGAGCGGCGTGCCGGGCGACACCGCGTAGCCGGACAAGTCGCTGACGCCGTGCGCGCGCAGCACGTCCTCGTCAATGAACGTGTTGCCGGTGGTCGTGCGCGCGTCGGCGTCGAGGATGAGATAGGCCGCGTCCGCGACGATGTCGGGCGTGCGCGATGCCTTGACGACCGCGTCGCCGCCGAGCAGGTTCTGCACCGCGGCGGTTGCGATCGTCGTCTTCGGCCACAGCGCGTTCGCGGCGATGCCGCGCTCGCGAAACTCCGCGGCGAAGCCGAGCGTGAGCAGCGTCATGCCGTACTTCTTGAACGTGTAGGCGGGCGAGGAGCCGACCCACTTCGATTGGAGCACAATGGGCGGCGAGAGCGTCAGCACGTGCGCGTTGGCCGCTTTCTCCAGATGCGGCAGCGCCGCGCGCGTGACGAGATACGTCGCGCGCGGGCCGATCGCGGTCATCAGGTCGAACGCTTTCGCGTCAACCTGCGCGACGCCGCCGAGCCGGATGGCGCTCGCGTTGTTCACCACGATGTCGATGCCGCCGAATCGCTCGATCGCGGCGGCGACGGCCTGCGCGATCTGTGCTTCGTCGCGCACGTCGCATTGCACGGCGAGAGCTTTGCCGCCGGCGGCTTCGATCTCCGCCGCGGCGGTGTGGATCGTCCCGGGCAGCTTCGGATGCGGCTCGACCGTCTTCGCAACGACGACGACGTTGGCGCCGTCACGCGCTGCGCGCAGCCCGATCGCCAAACCGATGCCGCGGCTGGCGCCGGTGATGAAGAGCGTCTTCCCTGCAAGGCTCACGCCGGTTCCTTTCCTGTCACGGTGCGTTCCGGCCGTGGCTCAACGGCGACGGCGCCGGACGGGTGCCGGACGGCTCGGATCCGCCGGTTAGCGTGACGGTTGTGCGCAGCGGCGGCGTCGTGGCGCCGAGCACCACTCCCAGCGGGACGAAGGCTACGGCCAGCAGGAGCATCGCGCGCCCCATCGGCGCATCCTCGCCCCAGAAGCGCCGGTCCGGATTGCGCGCCACGACGACCGCGTACGGCACGACGATCAGCGTCACGATCGCGGCGCTGATGATGACGATGCTGATGGCGAAAAAGCCGATCGCCTCGAACAGGAAGCTCGCTTGCATCTCCGCCACGCGCGGCGGCACGTTGGCCGGCAGCGGATTGCGGGCGAGCGAGAACGGCAGCTGCGCGAAGTAGTAGAACGCCCACGCCGCCGTCCACCACAGCGTCCAGCGCAGAATCACCAGGATCGTGCGCCGGACGATCAGCCGCGTGCTCCGCGCTGGAAGAACGCCGACATCGCAGCGCGCGCTTCGTCCGACGCGAGCCGCGCGCGGAACGCCGTGCCTTCGCGCATGATCGCCGCGACGACGGTGTCGCGGTCGTGCGTGATAAGCCGTTTCGTCTCGCGCACCGCTTGGCGCGGTTTCGCCGCGATCGCGCGCGCCGCGGCTTCCGCTTCGGCGTCGAGCGCGTCGTCCGAAATGATCTTCGTGACGATGCCGTTGGCATACGCCTCGTCCGCGGAGATCGTCTCGCCGAGGAACAGCGCCGCGCCCGCACGCGCGCGGCCGATGCGCCGAGGGAGCAGCACGCTGCTCGCCGCTTCCGGCACGAGACCGAGATCCACGAACGGCACCTTGAGCTTCGCGCTCGGCGACGCGTAGACCAGATCGCAGTGCAGCAGCATCGTCGTCCCGATGCCGACCGCGTTGCCGCGCACCGCGGCGACGATCGGCACGTCGGTGGTTGCGATGCCGGTGAGAAACCGGAAGACCGGCGCGTCCTCGCCGTGCGGCGGCTGGTCGAGAAAATCGCGCAGGTCGTTGCCGGCGGTGAACGTGTCGCCGCGCGCCTGCAGCAGCAGCGCGCCGACGTCGTCGGCGGAGGCCGAGTTGACCGCGTCCGCCAGCACGCCGTACATCGCGGCGGTGAGCGCGTTCTTTTTGTCGGGACGGTCGAGGACGACGTGCCTCACGCCCTGACGGTCCTCGACGGAGACACCGAGCGAAGTCATACGGGCGGTCTGCTCGCGCCGCTGCGCAGTTCCTGCCGGGTTGCTGCCCGCGCGGCAGGCGCTTCGCGGCGCCGTGAAAACCGGAGTGCCATGATCGTCGAAGCGATGGCCGTGCTGCTCGCGCTCGCCGCGCCGGAGCCCGCTCGTTCGCGGTTGCCCGGCACCGTCGCGGGAAACGTGGTCATTTTGACGCCGGAGGACGAGTCGCACCGGCAGATTCGCATCCTGGTCGACAGCGGGGGCTACGACCTCATCGAGAGCGACGCGGCGACGCGCCTGGGCCTTTCGCGCACCGAGATCGAGCTCGGCGGAAACAAGCGCGAAACGGCTGCCTTCCCGCGGTGGAACCCGCCGTCGCCGGAGGCGCCCGCAACGACGCGATGGCTGATCGCGCGCCCCGGCGCGCTGCACGACGGTTTCGCGCCGGCGATCGACGCAACGTTCGGTCCGTCGTGGATGCTCGACCACCCGATCGCGGTGGACTATCCGCACGAAACGATCCAGTCGGTCTCAGCGCCGTACGCCGGAACGCCGGTGCCGCTAACGGTCGGCGTCGGGCGTGCGTCGATTCCGTCGCTGCCGCCGACGGCGCTCGTGACGATCGACGTAACGATCGCGGGCGAACCCCTGACGCTGCTGCTCGACACCGGCGCGACCGCACGCGTGCGTGACCCGGTGAAACGCCTCATGCCGGACAAAGAACCGGTCCATCAAGTCTGCTTGATCGAGATGCAGGTCCTGGAACGGTGGCGCCGCGCGCATCCAGCGTGGACGTACGCGGAAGCCGCTTTCGACGTCGCGGGCGACAAGGAAGGAGCCGCATCACCGGCCATTCTGGTCCCGGAGCTGCGCATCGCAAACCAGCTCGCGTTGCCGACGTGGTTCATCGCCCGCCGCGATGCATCAACGTTCGCCACCGTCTCGAAACAGATGCGCAGAACGGTGGTCGGCGACCTAGGCGGCGACGCCCTCCGCCGCTGGCGCGTAACGTTCGACCTCAAGAACGAACGCCTGCTGCTCGAGTGAGCCGGTAGGACGCCGGCGTCAACCGATTACGCGGCTTGTCTCTAACGCGCGAGCAGTGCGGCGACGATCAGCGCTATCGGCGTTGCCACGATGCCGACTTTGGCGTAGCTTCCGGCGTTCATCGGGATACCGTTGCGGCGCAGGATCGCGAGCCAGAGCAGCGTTGCTAACGAGCCGGTTACCGAGAGGTTCGGTCCGACGTTCACGCCCACCAGCGCTGCGGCGCTCAGTGCCGCGGGCGGGTGTGTTGCTCCGACGTATTTTCCGAGGTCCAGGCTGACCGGGAGATTGTTCACCACGTTTGACGCCAGTGCGCTTGCGACGGCGATTCCGAGTTGCGCGATCGGGGCGGCTTGGTGCGAGGCCCATGCGAACAGTGCTTTGGGCAGCGAGCCGGCGCCGGCGGCGTCGAGTGCCTCGACGAGCACGAATAATCCCGCGGTCAACACTACGACCGGCCATGCGATGCCGCGCACGATCGCCAGCGGTGCGCCGCGGTCGCGTGTCGCCGACAGCAGTGCCGCCACCGTACCGAGCGCGAACGTCACTTGGCCCAGTGGTCCGCTCAGCGATGACGTTATCACCAGCACGATTGCGCTGAAGACGAGGACGATGGCCGCCAGCGCGCGCGGCGGTGGAGCAACGCCGTCGTTCACGACCAGCGGCGGTGCGACGTCCCGGCGGAACAGCAGGGCCAGCACCGCGTACGTCAGCCCGACCGCTGCGATCGAGGCGAGGCCGAACGATGCCAGCCATTCGCCGAGCGGCGGCATTTTGTCGGCGAAGAACAGCAGGTTCGACGGGTTGGCGATCGGCAGCACGAAGCTCGCGGCGTTTGCCACGAGCGCACATGCGAACACGTACGCGTGCGGGCGCGCGTCGGTGCGCCGGATCGCGTCCAGCACGGCGGGCGTGAGGACGACGATCGTGGCGTCGTTCGACAGGAACGCCGTCGTCGCGACACCCGCGCCGTACACGAGCAGCAGCAGCCGCGAGCGCGAGCCGCGCGCAGCGTGCACGGCGCGCGTCGCGATCCAGTCGAACACGCCTT
>JAQBPK010000008.1 GCA_028287565.1 Vulcanimicrobiota bacterium | reverse complement strand
GCGACGCCCGACCCGACGTTCTTGAACTCGCGCTTCTTGCGAGTCTTGGTCTGCTTCTTAGCGGCCAAAAGAAAACTACTCTCTGCTGGTTTATCCTGTCCGGGTCAACGGCCCGGTGTCGTCGCCTCGACCGGCAGGCTCGCATCACGCGAGGGCTCCGACCTAGTCTTCCACCGCACGGCGAGAGCGGAGGGCGCGCGAACGCGCGTTGCGCCCGCAGCCGGACACAACGGCTTACTTTACCACAGCCCAGGGAGGACGTCAAAGGGACGGGGGCCCGCTGAGTATTCCCGAATCGAACCTGCGTTCGGTCTAATGACGAAGTAGCCCGGCGGCGCGGTGGGGTTGACAAAAGCCGATTGATACGGATAACACGTACGACGAGAGCATTATCCATGGATTCCGTACCAGACTCAGTTCCCGAATCCTCAGACCGCCCACGTCCTACGCGCGCGGCAGATCGCCTGCTTTCCTCAGCAGCCAGACGTGGCGGCGTCATCACGCGCGACCAGATCGACCTGGAGGGGCATGCGTCACGGATCGTCCACGATCTGGTCGCGGATGGCCGCCTAATCCGGGTCGGCCGTGGCGTCTATCGCCTGGCCGAATATGCCCCGTTCGGAGAAGCTGCTCTAGTCGTCGCCTGCGCGATCGTTCCCCGTGGCGTCGTTACCCTTGTTTCAGCGCTCGCTCAATATAAACTAACGACGCAGATCCCCGCGTCCGTATTCCTCGCCGTCCCCTCGCGTACGAACGATCTTAGCGGCACCCCGGAGGTTCGAATCGCTCTCGTTCGGGTCGCACCACGCTTTCTACGCACCGACGTCCAGGCTGTGACTGCGGACTCCGGTGGACGCTACCGCATTTTCGCGAAGGAGCGGGCCGTTTGCGAAGCCTTTCGGTTTCGGCGGATCGTCGGCGAAGACGTCGCATACGAAGCGCTGGGGAATCTACTGCGTGGTCCCTTCGATCGCGCGCGTCTCGTGCGCGCCGCCGCCCTGACCGGCACGGGCAATTTCGTTCTGCCGCCCGTCAAGGCGCTGCTGCCGTGAATACTTCGCCCCCAGCGATAAAGAATCGGCTGCTCACGATTGCCCAGGAAACCGGACATCCCTACAACTACGTTCTGGAGCGCTACACGCAAGAGCGCTTGCTCTACCGTATCTCCCGGGGACCTCACGCTGGGCGCTTTCTCCTCAAAGGCGGCCTTCTGCTAACTGCAATCACCGATCAGTTCTCCCGCGCGACGCACGACATTGATTTTAGCGCCGATGGCTCTCCGGAACCCGAGGCAATGCGCCGGCTGGTGGTCGAGGCGATCGCAACGGATGTGGAAGCGGACGGCTTGGTGTATGAATCAAACGGAACCACGGCCCGAGCCATCAAGGAACAGGATGAATATAACGGCGTGCGCCTGTCCGTTCCGGGAACGTTTGGAGCACAGCGATTCAGCGTCCAGATCGATATCGGTATCGGGGACAAGGTCGTTCTTCCTATCGCGCAGTTTGAATATCCGACCCTTATCGACGGCCTGCCACACCCACGCATGCGCACGTATTCGATCGAAAGTGTGATCGCTGAGAAGCTCGAAGCGATCGCCAGCATCGGTGAGATCAACGGTCGCTATAAGGACTTTGACGATATCGTCCAGCTGTCGCGGCGCCGCGGCTTCCGTGCGAGCGCGCTCTATCTTGCTTGCGCCATTACATTCGAAACACGCGATACACGCTTCGAGTCGCTCGCGGCGATGATCGCACCTCCCGTTGCCACTGCGGAACGCGAGCGCCATTGGCAAGCGTACGTCCGCCGCGAGCATGCCGCAACCGATGTAACAACGTTCGGCAACTTGCTCGCCGAGCTCGCGAACTTTGTGAGCGGTGTTCTGGCCTATGCGAGCGACGGGATCCAGCGCACATGGAATTCTGAGCGCCGATCCTGGTCAGAAGACATTCCATGAAGGAGGCGGTTCGCGAGCTCCTGACGCGCGCTCTGGAAGCAGTGGATCGAGCCGCTACAGCGCTGCCCGATACGCCGGAGGGTCGAGAACAGCTGGTCGTAGCGCTAGGCGTCGCTCGGCGGAGTATTCGGGCTGCGCTAATATCCATTGCTGATTCCGGCCAAGAAAACCCCACAACTCTCCTTCGGTATTTCGAATCTGCGGAATTCGTCGACCGCCACGACGTTGGGTCTCAAGTGTGGTACGTCATCGTGCCGCTCCCGATCTCCCACCGACTGGAAGCGACGATGCTCCTTCGTGAGGCGACGCCGAGCCTTCTCAAATTGATTCTCGAGACGATCAATGAGGGGCATCTAGACGATCCGTGGATGCATCCCGGTGATTATGACTGGACGGAGCATCCGACGTTTGCAGAAGTATCAGTCGTGCGCCCACGCCGACGGCGCCCGCAAAGCCTCGTCGTCAACGTCGACGGCGTCATTGCGGTGCGCGACTCGACCGCGGTCCGCGGCCACTACCCGGTGTCCGTGTATCAAGCCATGCTCGAAACCACGCTCGCATTCGCATACCGGTTCTACCAAGCTTTCGACCTTCGGACGAATCAGCTAGCGGTTCAGACTTACATGCTCGATGGTAGAGGGCTGAAGATGGACATTCTACGAGGCGCCGCTTCAGCGTGGTACCGGTTTCCGGACGACTCGAGCACGATCGCGATTCCTCCCGAACCGATCCTTATCACGACCGAGGCGCTCCGTGAGCCAGCGCCTGTCGTGGCCGCCGCCCTTGCCGCAATCTCTGCTGCTGGCATAATGGAATCATCCGCTAGTCGCGACGAGGACGCCGATCGCTTTGGCCGTTAAGGTCCTGGCGGGGCTCGAATTGCGCCGCTATAATCCGCACATGGCCGCCCAGGTTGGAGTGCCCGAACTCACCGAAATCCGAGAAACGTTCGGTTTGAACAAGAGCGATTTGGCAGAAGTGCTTCAGTGCAGCCGGTCGTCCATTACAAAGTGGGAGCTTCGAGGCATCCCGCGCGATCGCCGAGCTTCAGTCGAGAGACTGGTCGATCTGGCCCGCATTTTTCGGGCGCGCCTCATCTCATCGCGAATTCCCAAGATTGTGCGGACGCCGGACACCTGGCTCGGCGGCCGCACGATGCTTCAGACGCTGGGGCAGGAAGGTGTGGATCCTGTCTACGCGTACTTGGCGCGGTTCTTTACCTACAACGGTTCGTGACCGAGAGCGTCCAATTCGGGCACTCGAAGATGGAGAGACGCTCCGCAACCCGACGCATCGCGGACATTTACGCGAATATCGAAGCCGCGCGCCGATACGTCGATGGCGTGTCCCGCGGTGGCTTCGAAGCCGATGACCTGAAGCAGCAAGCGGTGCTGCAGCGGCTGCAGAACGCGTCCGAGGCCGCCATACGGCTCAAGGCGGACTGGCCCGAGGAGTACGAGCGACTGGAACGCAACCACCCGGAAGTCGAGTGGAGTATGCTTCGCGAGTCGGGCAACCGCTATCAGGACGACGACCAGATCGACATCGACCGTGTCTGGAATGATCTCCACGGCTACCTATGCGGCGTCCAGCGCGCGCTCGCGAACCCTGGAACGGCGCCGCCGTAGACGCTACGAATAGGCTCCTTGCGCGATACCGTCCAGCGCGCGCACAACCCCTGCGGAGCCGTGAAGCGCTAAAACGTCGATCGGCCTCGCGCCGCCCAAGAGCGGCTCCGAACCCACCAGCCATCGCGCAGCGACGTCGCGCGCAAACAGACGAAGCAGCCGTGCGAACACCGCATGCAGTTCAAGGACGCGGCGCCCCATTTCCGCGCTTATCGCGCCGCCGCTCGTCCAGCACGAAACATCAGCCCTGTCTGCTCCCAGTAACCGCGCAATCGCATCCGAGCCGACAGCGGCGACGATCAGCTCGACGAGCGGCCGAAGCTCGATGAGTCGCTCGGACTCCGGAGTAAACTCGATGTCCGCGATAGTGGGCCGCCAACGACCGTCTGAACTCGCCATACCACGACTATGCCTCGGCAGAGTGTTTCGAGCAAGCTGATGCCGATGGCAGAGGCTTTTTGAACCGGCTCGCGGGTGTGTACGGATAATTCGGATTCGAATCCAGGTAGAGTAGCAGGCCGAATCTTCCGTACAGAAATGCGTATATGTACAGGGCCGCTCGCCGCACCAGCCTGACATCGTGCCAGAACGTGTACATCGGAACGCGAAACCGCCGGCGATAGTGCACGAAGGTGGCGGGCTCGCCGAGAACAAGCAACGCGGCGAGCCAGACGAGACGTACGATGCGAGGCGCGCGCTTCATACGAGGTGCCCCGCGTCGTCGACCTTGATCGTTTGCGAGAGCCGAAGCAGGATGAGCGCACGGCGAATCGCGTCGCAGAATGACCCCCGTGTGACCGCCTCGCCGAAGACGTCCGCGAATACGAGCGACTCGGGTTGTGGTGCGGTGATCCCGCTCTCTCGCTCGGATTCCTCGATGTACCGAAGTGTGGTGTTCACGAGGCCGAACTTCACGAACGTCTTCGGGAGCTGACCGGTGCCGAAGACGATCCGCCAGGCGCCGGCGAATCGGCTTGGGTCGGTGGCCGCCGCCACGATGGATGCGCGATCGATGCGAAGAACATCCTCGAAGTCGAGGTAGCCGCACCAGCGATGGATCAAACGATAGCCGGGATGCATCATGCGCCCGGCATAGAGGTTCCACATGCCGTCAATGCGCATCATTTCTTTGCATGTCGCTTTCATCGCTACGCACAGTCCGAATCGAAGGTGAAGCACACCATCCGGTACGTGCGCGCGGCGACCGGTTGGATCTCGAAGCCGGCTTGGCGCAGCACGTCCGCGTCGCGGTAAAATGATCGCAGCGAGACGCCGAAGCGGCTGCGGTAGTCATCGACGCTGACGAGCTCGCGGCGAGCGAAACGCGCCGCCAGCCAGACGAGACGAACGAGGCGGAACGCGATCGCTCCGGGTCTCGCGTATTCGGGGCGCGCAAACCGGCACGCCGGGGTTTTCGACGCGGGCGCGTCGAAATGGGCGACTGTCATTCGGTGGGTCCAATCCATCGGGTGACGGACTCGGCCGGTGTTATCAGCACCGGCCGAGTCGCTATGTTGTCATGCGCATGTCGCGCTGCCACCTATTGTAGCACTCGCACATATGTTCGGCAAGCGCAATTCTGCAATAAACTCTGCAACATAAATCGATTCTGTGCCGTACAGTAGGCACAGTCGTTCAATACACTGATGCTATGCCACAGGATGAATTCATCGCGCTAGTAACGCGACTCGAGCGGGCGTCCGACCTTCTCCGAAGCGGAGGTGCTCTACTCCAGGCTCTCGCGCGGCGCTATTACGCCGTGTACACGTACACGGCACAGGCTGCGGAAAAACACGGCGTCAATTTTCGCCGAGGAGTCAACATCGACGAGGAGCGTAGGCTAACACATCAAAGCCTGCCGGATATCGTGCGGGCATTATACACAGGCCAGAACACGGGGGCCGTTGTCGGAGGTGGGCCTAGGCGTCACGCGGACTGGACGATTGACAGACGACAAAGCCCTTCGGTACGCTGAGCTCCTCCAAGTCGATCGCAAGCGTGCCGACTACGGCTATGGCACCGTGCCGGAACCGTACGACGCCACCATAGTGGACGAACGACTAGCTTGGGCGAATCACCTCATCGAGGATCTGAGAACGCTGCTATGATGATTTTTACCGAGGATTACGTCATGACGCAGGAAGTCGCTCGGGCTATCCGCATGATAGTGCCGGCGACTGCCTTCTTCATGAAGAACCTGGCTCGCATCGTCGACATCACGCAGCTCAGCGAAGGAGACGACGAGTTTGACTACTTCGTCAACGTTCCCGCGAACCAGCTGCACGAACTTGACCAGCGCATCGTCGACCTCAAGTTCGAGGTTCAGGACCGGTTCGGCGTCAAGATCATGATCATGGCGAAACCGATCGCGGCCTAGTCCCGGACGCCGGACGGCCTCGGCAAGACAAAGAGCCTGCTCACGCAGGCTCTTTGCAGTTGGCGAAATCTCAATCAGCGGCATCGCCGCTGCCGTCAGACCGCGTCAGGCTTGTCGCGGTTTGGCCGACGTTTACGGGGCGCTACCGCGAGTCAGGACAATTGAATCCCGCTACCCTCGCGGACCGGACGGTGCGTCTGGCGGCGGTGCCGTCGGCATCGCCGGAGCCGGGGAGGACGGTCCCTTATGTCCCTTTTCCGCCCACGACGGACCGGGGACGGGACCTCGAGGCGGTGTGGCGGTCGACGAAGAGTTGGGTCGACGGTCGCTGTACATGGGCTTCTCCTACCCGGGGAAGTCGGGGAATGATGCGTTGCCTCAACAGCAGCGAGCGCGGCCATCTGGGCGGCGTCAAACGCCTCGATCGTGACGATGTCGGCGCGCTTTACCAACAAACCGAGCGCGATCGGGTTTCGTTTCACGAAAATACCGCTGTCTTGGTGCACTTCTACGACGGCGGGAAGAAAGATGTCCTCGTCCGCTGGAAATGAGGACGCGATAGGATCCTCAGCCCAGAAGCCGCCTACCTTACGTCCGTTCGACAACGTGATCACCAGCGCGACCGGTGTCTTTTTGAACCGGTTGTAAAACGCATCCCACGCCTTCGGCCAGGACGAGAGAATGAAACCGTTCCGCGAAAGTGCCTCGCGCATGTCGACCATGTACCAGCCGATCAGCACTGGCGCGACGACGTCGAACAGCACGCCAAGGAAAATGGTTCTACCCGAATCCCCCTGCGGCAACGGCCACCAGAACAGGACGATCGCCACGATGGCGTCGATTCCCACGCTGTATGCGACCAATGCAAGGCCCATGTCAGCCCACTTCCGCCGCTCTGCGGGAATACGCAAGTCGTAGACGGCGGTGGCAACGAATCCCGGGAAAAGCAGCGCGAAAAAGCGCATAACGCTTTCGTGCGAAGCGAAGAATGCCAGAACGTCGGACGCTTCCTTCAAAAACTCACTTCCTCATGTGCTGAGCGTTAGGCGTGCAACGTACCGGGTCACAGTGCCAACAAGGTGTCACCCTGTCGGCGACAATCTATAGCAGATTCCCGAGGCGTCCGACTCGTTATTGCGGAAGAACTCGCCGTGGAACAATGGATGGTTCTGCCGGAGCCGCTTGCACGAGCCGGCCAGCGAGGTGTCAACCTTCGCGCCGCGCTCGCCGTTCTCGCGGACGGCAAGCCGCGCACCGCAAAGGAGATCGTCGAGGCGGCGATGGCGCGGCATCTTCTTCCGCACACCGCGAGCGGCCAAGTGCTGTACGTGTCGCTAACGCAATATCTGGCGCGCGTCAAGGAATCAGGCCGCTTGCAGCTCATCGTGCAAGATCCTGACCGGCGCTTCCGCGCGAACCACCCGATCGACGACTGGCCTGAACCGGACGAGCCGCTCCCCTCGCGCAGCGCGGTCAAAGACGTCGACGCGTACGAGGACCGGCTGCGCCGGCTCGCTCACGGCGACGATCCCGAGACGTTCGAGCGCGCGATCTGCGAAGCGTTCGACGCGCTGGGCTTCGTCTCGCGCCACATCGGCGGACAGGGCGCTCCCGACGGCGTGCTGGAAGCGCCGCTCGGCCAGCTCGCGTATCGCGTGATGGTGGAATGCAAGACGTCGTCGGGTGCGATCGTGCCGAATCCCGATGCGGCCGAGGCCGCGAAGTGGCGCGAGTCGTACGGCGGCGACTATTCGATGATCATCGGGCCGAGCTTCAGCGAGGCCGATAGCGAGTTCACGAGTGAGCTCGAACTGCACCGCGTAAGCGCGTGGTCGGTCGACGATCTAGTCGCCGCCCTGCGCATCGCGGCAGATCCCGACGAGCTGCGCGCCGTGTTCGCGCCGGGATACGCCGAGGACCATCTGCCAGCGCTCGTCTGGGAGCGCACACACGGCCGGGCAAAACGCGTGGCGGTCACGGCGCAGCTGATCCGCGAGGTCGTGTGGCGCCGCCAGGTCTCGGTACTCGGCAACCGCGAGCAGGCACCCGCGATCTCGGAGGACGTCGCGATGGCGTTGGTGGACGAAGAACTCGAGAAGCGCGGTTCCAAAGCCATCTGCGCGCGCGACGAGGTGCGCGCCGCGTTCGGGCACCTCACGTCACCGCTCGTGCGCGCGGCGCGCTGGCTCGACGAATCCAGCGGCGCAATCGTGGTGATTCATCCGTAGACCTCGGTTTCTGTTTCCCTCCGAAGCTGGACGGCTTAGTCCGCTCGTAGCCGCCTACGCTGAGAAACGGCGAGCCGTGATGCGATGACCAATGATGGCACAAAGAGCAAGGTGAGCCGTGGTGCGCGATATGAGGATGTGAGGATGTAAGGGGAAAGGAATCTCAGAGCCGAGTTTGTCTTGTGCGAACCTTGGATCTTGTGCGCACTTTAGAAAACGTTGGGTTATTTTTTCGACCGCGATTTACGCGACGAAGAAACTTTGCTGCAAAAGGAGTTCTCCTGCATGACCACGTCTCCTCGATATACCCCATATCGCACGGAGTGTTCGCCTGGCGATAGTGCAGGGTACGTCAGTGAGATGGTAGCCTGAGGCGCCAGGCTCACTATGACGGGATTCCCGTCGACCGAGATGTATGCATGAAACGCGTCTGGTTTGGTCGAGGTACCGACAATGGACAACAGCGCGACACTAAGCGTCAACGAATCGCCGCGGACGGACCCTTCGACCGGAAGATGGGGCGTATGTGTCGAGTACCGCTGCAGCTCCGAACACGTTCCCAATTTCGCGATAGACATGATTGCCGCCGGCATGAGCGGTGGCTCGCTAAGCGAGAGGATCATTTGATTTCCGCCTCCTTCCGGATCTGCAGAGCTCCCGCCGCGCCGTTCTTCTCTGCAACGGTGCCCCATTGACGGTCAACAGTACTGAAGGACTTCAGCCAATGCTACGCCCCAAAGCATTTCTTTTCTATCACCAGGTTTCCGATTCGGATGTCGTCTCTGCTGAGTTTCCTTCGATGCAATCCCGATCACCGGCCAGCTACCGGCGCTTCCATCTTGGTTCGCGCCCAGGCACGACAGTGCCGCTCACAGCCTTCGGTTGCGCTAGCCGCATCGTGAACGATGCGTCGCTTTTTCCGGCGGCTTCGAAAGCTTTATGGAATGTCGGACCGGGCTGGTGATCGCAATCACTCTGGCTGCTGGACCGGCTGACAGACTAAGCTAGCGATCTAGCCCTTTCTTGCCGATACGAGCGGCATGAGCTCGCACACGCTCTACACCCCCGAAGTCCGCGCCGCCGTACTGGCTCACTACCAGCGCGCCGCGGAGATGATCGCAGCAAACTTCCCCCTCGCGCCCGTAGAAGCCATCGAATACTATCCCGGCCCGGGCGGGCGAGCCGAGTACACGGCGTCGCTGCACCATCCCGTTCCCGACTCGATTCAGACCGTCGAGATCGGCGAATTCGGGCACACCAAACGCTACATCGCGATCGCGCCCAACTCGCTGCTGTGGCTCGTGCACCACAACGCGATCGGATTCGCCTCGTGGACACCGAGCCGCCTCGATCCCGAGAGCGTCGGATTCGGGCGGATCATCCTCTCGGCGCTGCACGGCGCGACGGTCGACGACCTCGAGTGGGCCATGCTGCTGATCCAAAGCGCTCTGCGCGACCGCCGGGTCGAATGCATCCCCGTGCTCGGCGCCGGCATCACCGCGACGCTGTTCATTCCGTTCAGCGACGCACCGACCTACGAGTCGGTTCGCTCGTCGCTCCACGACGTCGCCGACACGGCGGCAGCGAGTCATCCGCTCCTCACGACGACCGTCGACCCGCCGAAACAGCGTGCGGTCCACGTCTGCGTCGCGACCAACGCGGTCGGCCGCATCAGCGCGCTCCCGTACACGCTCGAAGGCAACGAAGCGCTCGAGATGATGACGCCGATCGAGTGGGACGAGCTCGGCAAAGTTCGCAACGGCGCCGTAACGGCATACAACAGCGCGGAGCGCCTAGCGAAAGGCGACGTCTTCGGACGCCTCGCGAAGGAACTCGCCGGACAGCCGTTCGCGGAGCTTCGCCGCTGACGATGAAGCCCTCGTGCTTCATCGTGCCGCCCTCGCTGCTGGAGGCGCTCCAAGCGCACGAAAGCGGACGCGTCCGCGGCCCCGTCGGCCGAACACTGGACGAAATGCACCGCCTCGAGCATCACCGACCGGCGCGCAACGGAACGCCGGTCGCGCACGAGCACCGGCTCGTCTACGACTGCGAGCACGAGACGTATCTGCCCGGAACGCTGCGCCGCCGCGAGGCGCAGCCGCCATGCGACGACGCCGACGTCAACCGCGCGTACGAAGCGGCCGGCATCACGTACGACTTCTACCGAACCGTCTTCGGCCGCGACTCGCTGGACGGTCACGGCAAGCATCTCATCTCGTCGGTCCACTACGGCGTGGAGTTCGACAACGCACACTGGGACGGCGCCCAGATCGTCTACGGCGACGGCGACGGCATCATGTTCCGCTCCTTCACCCTATTCCTCGACGTCATCGCGCACGAGCTGACCCACGGCGTAATCTTCAATGAGACTCGCCTGGGCTACGAAGGCGAGGCCGGCGCGCTGAACGAGTCGCTCGCAGACGTCTTCGGAAGCCTCGTAAAACAGTGGGCCCACGGGGAGACCGTCGACAAAGCGGACTGGCTGATCGGAAAAGGCATCCTGCGCCCACCGCTCCGCGCCAAAGCACTACGCTCGCTCGCAGCACCGGGCTCCGTATTCAAGGACAAACGGTTCGGCCTGGAGGACACGCAGCCGTCCCACATGCGCGACCTCGTCACCGACGAGGACCAGGACCCGGTGCACGCCAACAGCGGCATCCCGAATCACGCCTTCTACCTGTTCGCAAAGGCCCTGGGCGGCCACGCCTGGGAAACCGCGGGCCGCATCTGGTACGACACGATGTGCACGGGACTCAGCGAAGACTGCTCCTTCGCATCGTTCGCCGCACAAACGCTGCTCACCGCGGAACAACACGGTACGAAGACATTCGACGCTCTCGCGCACGCCTGGCGCAAGGTCGGCGTCTTACAAGACTGACATCATCTACGTGCCGCGCGGCGTCGCTGCCCGCATCGAAACTAGAAGGCAACCCTACCGCGTTGGCGAGACTATTCGAGCGGCTTCCGCTTGCATGAGAATTCGCGAAACTGCAATCGGCCGCCAAGGGCGTGACTCAGGCATCGTCGAGGGCGAGGTTGCTGGACAACTCGCGGTGCGCGTTCACCTGGGCGAGGAGATCGTTTGCCTTCTTCTCAACGGTCGCCACGGCATCGGCCCCGGCCACGAAGCGCTGCGGCGGCTGATCCAGGCTTGCGAGCTGAACCAGCGCGCTTGCGAGCTTCGCGGGGTCACCTCCCTGCCGGCCATTCATACCACTCCAGGCGGCAATCGTCTGCACAGTGCGCTCGGCGTAGTCCTCGATCGAGGGCTTGGCGTAGTTCGTCGACTCCGGCGTGAGCAGCTCTGTTCGGAAGAAGCCGGGCTCGACGAGCATCGTGCGGATCCCGAATGGCGCGACTTCAGGCGCCAGCGACTCGATCCAGCCTTCCACGCCGAACTTGGAAGCGGCGTAGGCGGTGCAGAATTCCTGGCCCACGATGCCGGCGGTCGAGGAGATCGCCACGACGACGCCGGAGCGCTGCGCGCGCATGACGGGAAGTATCGCGCGGGTGACGTTCATCGGGCCGAACATGGTGGTCTCGATCTGCGCGCGGAAATCCTCCGGCGTGATCTCCTCGAAAAACCCGGCGTAAAAGTTGCCCGCGTTGTTGACGAGGACGTCGATCCGGCCGAACCGGTCGACGGCGGCGCGCACTGCGTCCTTGGCGTCCTCGAGGCTGGTGACGTCGAGCTTGACGGCCAGAAGGTCGTCATGCGCTCCGAGCGCCGAGCTGACCCGCTTGGGGTCCCGTCCGGTTGCGACGACAGCGTGGCCGGCGGCGAGGGCCGCCTTCGTAACGTCGACGCCCATACCGCGGCCGGCGCCCGTAATGAACCAGACCTTCTTGTTCATCATGCCTCACTGTCTCCGCTTCCAACCTTGCTCAAAACAAAACTCGAACTCGCTGCGGTGCGATCGGCGAGAGCGTACTCTTTGAGGCGACGAAGTCCGTCGTACGACGGTGAGTCCGGCTCGGCCGTCCAAACGATAGGTTCTTGGTGTGGATCGCTTGCCGACGTCAGGGTGTCCCAGTCGAGGTGCAGATCGCCCACGACGGGCGCTCGGCATCGGCAATCCGGTGCTCGGCGGCGTCGCATCCGCCGCCGGGCTGGCTTCCGTGTTCGGCGTGGGCGCACTTCTCGTACCGGGCGCCGCGGTGATCGCCCTGATGTTGACCCTGCCACTCCGAAGAAAGCAGCACCACATGGAAATTAAACGAGCCGGCTCGCAGCCGTCAGGCAAAGGCCCGGAGCAAAACTTCACCGGCACGGTTCGCGTCGATCCGCTCTTCGATCGCGAAGACCCGGCGCGGGCCACGGGCGCATACGTGACGTTCGAGCCATGCTCGCGAACCGCGTGGCACACGCACCCGCTCGGTCAGACGCTGATCGTGACCTCGGGATACGGACGCGTGCAACGCTGGGGCGGCGCGGTCGAAGAGATCCGGCCCGGCGACGTCGTGCTGATCGCTCCGGACGAGAAGCATTGGCACGGCGCGGCGCCGGCGACCGCGATGACGCACATCTCAATTCAAGAAAAACTCAACGGCAAAAACGTCGACTGGCTCGAGAAGGTCAGCGACGAGCAATACGAGGGACAAGCGAAATGAAAGCAACCGTGTACCACGGGCCGCGCGACCTGCGCCTCGAAAACGTTCCCGACCCGAGCATTCGCGATCGGAAGGATGCGATCGTACGGATAACCCGCGCGGCGATCTGCGGCTCGGATCTGTGGTTCTACCGCGGTGTGACGCAGCTGAATCCCGGGGCACATACAGGCCACGCGTGCCGCATAACGTCAAGAACGTCCCGATCGCGACGATCTTCTACCATCACGTGACGCAGCGTGGCGGCCCCGACACCGGTGCGCGCGTATCTTCCGGAGCTGACCGCGAGCCTCGAGGCAGGTCGGATCGATCCGGCGCTACGGCGTGTTGCTCTTCTCCGCCGCTTCCATCCCTTGCGCCATGCGCGCAGCGTCGATGACCCGGCGTTCGTGGGTTCCTGCTCCGATCTCGTGCTCGTCGTCAGCCGCACGAACGGTGAACGAAACGCGATGCCCGTCCACCTCGGTGACTTCCGCTTCGGCGCGTACGCGACGCCCCAATGGCGTCGCCGCGAGATGGCGCACGCTGATCGCGGTGCCAACCGCGGTCTCCTTCGCATCGAGATACGGCCGTATCGCGCGCAAAGCGGCGTTTTCCATGAACTTGATCATGACCGGCGTCGACAAAATCGCCGGCAGCGTCGCATCCTTGAACGTGTTCGCGAGATCCTCGCGCCGGACCACCGCGTCAAAAGACCCTTTCGCACCGATCGGAATAGGCCGCATTTTCTTCTCCTCGGGCTCCTCTTTGCTGCGGCGTTCGTTGCACGCGCGTTGCCCGGGTCCTAGCGAGCTTCGCATACGCTGAATCACGCGTGGTCGGATCGTTCGGATCACGATTCATGTGACAACTTCGCTCATCTAGTCTCCCGCTGGTCGCCGTCTAGCCCAGTCGGAAGCTTGCCGGATCTCCCCGGCTGTGTTACCGTGGTTTCGTATCGTTCGATCGGCGGGGTGCACGTGGCTTCTTCACGCTTCGGTTTTGCGCGCATGGGCTGGTTCGCCGGCGCGGCGGCGCTCGTGATCGCGTTCAGCGGCGGTCCGTTCACCGACCGCCACGGTGCGCCGGCGATCGCCGCGACCAACCCCTTCTGCGAGAACATGACGGCGCTGTCGCTGACGCCGACGATGCCGCCCGCGCTAAAGCTGCACCCGGGCGCCGGCGATCAGGCGTTCGTCGATTGCATCGCCTGGCAGGAGTTCATCTACCTGAACTGGCGCGCGAAGCCCGGCTCGATCGGACAACCGGACCGGTTGGCGAACCCGGCCTGGTTCGGCCGGCCGGTGACGTCGCGGAGCGCGATCGAGCAGACGGTTTGGGAAAGCTATCATTCCGCCGACGAGCTGTTCACGCCGCCGGCGCTGCGGGCGGTCAAAGCGCGCCGCGGACGGCTGCTGCTCGCCGCGACCGACAAGTTCCAAGGTCACGCGATCTCGATCAACGGCACGCAACAAGCGACCGGCGGATGGCTGACGAGCCAGTCGGGACAGCTGACATTCTACGAGATCCGCATCGACAACGACGAGTACGCGTACATCACCGATCCGAACAACAACCTCACGTCGATATCGGCACAGCTCGCGTGCGCGAAAAGCAAATTCGGTTTGCAGTTACCGCACGGAAAGTTCAGCATCGGCACAGCGCCGGCGCAGCCGGACGTCGACTGCCGCGGAAACACACGCTGGTACGGCGATCAGATCGGCGCGATCGAGCTGAAAGCGGCGTGGCTTCCGCTGCCGAACGACCCGGCGGTCTGGTCAAAGTATCTGATAGCCGTCGCCGACGTGCTGTATCCGGGGACGAAGATACCCAAGCGCGATGTCGTCGTCGGCCTCGTCGGGCTGCACATCATCCACAAGGTCCCCGGTGCGGAGCAGCTCTTGTGGGCGACGTTCGAGCACATCGACAACGCGCCCGATCCTTCGCAAGCCGGCGGCCCGGCGCCCGCGGTGAGCGGGACGCCCGGCCCGTGGACGTATTACGACCCACACAGCACGGCGTCACCCAACGTGCAGCCCGGGCCCCCGTGTCCGACGCCGGGCTGTCAACCGTACTCCCTTCCGGTGCAGGTGCTGCGAATCGCTGCGATCCCCGGGCAGGCCGTCGCCGCGACGGCGTCGTTCAACGCGCTGCTCGGAAACAATCCCTCGGTCTTCCGCAACTACGAGCTGGTGAACGTGCAGTGGCCGAGCGCTTCGGTCAGGGTGAAGCCCGGCGCGCGCCGGCCGCTCCCCGACGGCGGCGCGGTTCCGCCGCTGCGCAGCACGACGCCGCCGCAGGTCGCAAATAGCACCCTGGAAACCTACTTTCAGAACCACTCGTGCCTGTACTGCCACTCCGGCGCGACGATCGCGACGCCGCTCATGCAACTGGTCGGCGGCCGGCCGCTGATCGAGATCGTCAACGTGAAGCAGCGCAAGCCGAGCTGGTACTCCTCCGACTACTCGTTCCTCTTCAGCAACGCCACCCAGCCGTAGCCGGGGGACGACAGACTTTATCTCACGCGGACGGAATCGTACGACGGATACATCCGGCGCCCGCACGAAGAACGCGCCGTGGAACTGGACGGACATGGAGCAACGCTGGTGCGCGCGGTCACGATGCTCGCCGGAATTGCGTTCGTCACTAGCGCTCTCCCGGCGAGTCAGGCGAACGCGACGAGCCAGGAGCTCGCTCCGCGAACCACGGTGATCGCATGGGCTGAATGTAACTACGGTCTCGAGTCCCTTCCGACACCTCCGCTGGTCGCGCTCGTTATGACGTCGGACGGAATCGTGATCGGCACGCGCGCGACGTCGAGCGCATTCGACGACGCCCGCGCCGAGTCGGCCGTGATCGGTCCGAAGCGCTTTCGCGCCATCGCCGACGGGATCGACCACTCGACGCTTTTCGATCCGCCGCCCACACCAGGTCCCCGTCCCAGTCCCGGTCCCGGCGGGCTAATCCCAATCGGCAGAGCGCACACGACGGACACCCGCAACGCGCGGTTTGCCGTGCGGCGCGACGGCGAGTGGACGGACTGGAGTGTTCAACGGGAGTACACGAAGGCTGAAAAGGCAGCCATACAGGCCGCATACGATGCCGTGAGCGATCCGAAGCTCGTGTGGCGCCCCGCGGCGCCCCGAGCGAACGCGTTCGCGATCTGTCGGTACGACGCACCGCGCGACGCGATGCTGATACCGGCGTCTGCGTCAACGTCGAATTGAAGTGAGATAAAGACGGCGAGAAGTCTGTCGTTCGCAACACTCTACGTCGACCTACGCGGACGCCTCCGCAGCGCCCGGCAAGGTCGTCGAGCGCCGGAACGAAGTGGCTCGCCATCACGGGCCCCATCAATGCCTCTCCGGCGTTCGCCCGCGAGCCAGCGTGCCGCCAGCGGGAAGTATACAATCTTTCAGCAACTCCGCATGGTGCTAGTCCACGTCATCGACGGTACCTACGAGCTGTTTCGCCACTACTACGCGCTACCGTCCGCGCTTGATGCCGACGGCCGGGAGATCGCTGCCGTCCGCGGCGTGCTCGCGTCGATCCGCAGTTTGGTTCGCGAAGGCGCGACGCACATCGGCGTAGCGACCGATCACGTAATCGAGTCGTTCCGTAATGGCCTGTGGCCGGGGTACAAGACCGGCGAGGGCATCGATCCCGCTCTTCTCGCGCAGTTCCCGCTGCTCGAAGAAGGGCTCGTCGACGCGGGGATCACGGTCTGGCCGATGATCGAATACGAGGCGGACGACGCTCTGGCCGCAGCAGCCGCGATAGCTGCCGCCGATCCGCGCGTCGAGCGGGTGATCATCTGCACGCCGGACAAAGACCTCGCCCAGTGCGTGCGCGGCACGCGCGTCGTGCAGCTCAACCGCCGCACCCGCACGTTCTTCGACGAAGCCGGAGTGACGGCAAAGTTCGGCGTCCCGCCCGCGAGCATCCCCGACTACCTGGCGCTGGTCGGCGACGCCGCGGACGGCTTTCCGGGACTACCGGGGTGGGGCGCGAAATCGGCCGCAGCGGTCCTCGCCAAATACGGACACCTCGAAGCGATACCAGCCGATCCGCGCGCTTGGAACGTCAACGTCGCGAGTGCGGCGAAGTTGGCGCAGATATTGCAGCGCGACCCCGATCTGGCGCTGCTCTTCCGGAATCTCGCCACACTCCGCACCGATATTGCTCTATTCGAGGACGTAGAAACGCTTCGCTGGCACGGCCGAAGGGGCGATGCCATCGGCATTCAGCACGGATGAGCTCAGCAGCGGGCAGCGACGCCGCGTACATGAAACGTCCGGAGAATCGCGCGAGCAGTTGCATCCATTTCTTTGAACTCGAAGAAAAAGGCATACTCGTTGCTGTCAGGCGGCAGGTGCAACAAGATTTTTCTTGTGCCTGCTTTGAGGTTCGTCACCCCATGAATCCCGTTTAGGCAGTAGCTTTCGATCGGTTCGCCCACTGCGGTGTTCTCGAGTCCACCGTCGATCACGACATGCATTAAACGACCTCCGTGAACGCGGCGGATGTCGAACTCGCCATGTTCCAGCTCGGCCTTCCTCAGGACAAGAAGGCCCGCAGGGACATCGAACGAGACGAGGTCGATGCCGAGCGGAAGGACATGACGCCAGCCCGCGAACGGCCCGCCCATGGCGTGTTGGAGCAGCACAACCGCCACGAGCGCGCATTTCGACAACATCGTTCGGCGCTCGCGCTATTTGCGTTGGAGATGGATGTACGGGCTGTTCATGATCTGTTCCACTTGCCAGTCTTTGACACTTCTGCCTCCATAGCCGCCATGACATTCCCCACCTTCTGCAGCTGCGCCCAGTCTACGCCCTTCGGCTGTGCGCCTGCGCGCGTGTGCTGGTCCACGAGGCCCATCAAGTGCCCGATTTCATGGACGGTGTCGTTGATGTTCGTGGTAGTCGTAACACGGGTTCGGAAGTCGGACGTCAACCGCACCGAGATTCGTGAGATCCTTATAGATATTGACCTTGTTCTTAGCGCCCTTATAATCCGCCCCCACCTCGACCAATTCGGTTGTGACATGGTACCTACCGAAATCGCCGCTGTACGTCCGCTCGACTTCCTCTTTGATTGCTTGTCGCGCTTCGGACTAGCACCGTCGCCGCCGTAAGAGACCGGAACTTTGATGCTTTCGACGATGTTGAAACGCTGCGCTGGAACGGTCGAACGGACGACGACGCCGTAGCAATTTGACGACCGGGGTCGCCACCCGGGTCGAGTGCACCGAAGCCCACCTCCAGTGCCCTCCTATCCTCACGAGTACGTCGGTTCCGCGGAAATGGAGCTCTGAAGAGCCAACGGCGTCGCGCCTGACGGACCGAGTGATCCACACTACCGTCCGACCATCGTAGACGCGAATGTCCTCGTCGATGAATTCAAGATTCATCCGTCCCGCCGTCGCAACGCTCGCGACGACACGATCGATGTACTGCTTTCGCGTTTCCATGGTGCCGGTGGAGTGAACGAAGACAAAGCCGTCCGCGAGGATGCGTTCGAGCGCGCTGCGATCGCCGGTTCGCAGTGCTTCCATCAGATCGCCCCGCAACGCATGAAGCTCTTGCACAGTTTGGGCGTCGGGCTTCAGGACCACTTCATCACCGATCGCATCAGCAGCAAACGACCCACACAGTCCCAGTATCGCGAAGAAGCACACCAACGACGCTTTCAACCGTCCCGCCCTCTTGAGCATCATGACCCGCTTTCAACGACCATATCGTGATGAACATAGGATGCTTGCCGGCGCGGCATCCGTCCACGCCGGCCGATGACTTCGCGCACCAGGGGACGAACGTCGGCGGTCGGTGCGCCTGAACCGCCTCTCAGCCCTCTGGATCGGTACGATTGCCGCATTCGTGCTCCTTGCCGCTCTGGCTGCGGTGCGGGCGGCGGACTGGAGCTACGGCGCTGACACCGGCACCTTCGTCCAGATCGTCCTCGACGCGTTCGGGGGCATGCACAACGGTGTCGAGCGCACGACGCACTACCGGTTCCACTGGTCGCCCACCCTCGTTCTGCTGTGGCCGTTCATCGCCGAGACGCACAGCCTATGGCTGCTTCAGACGATCCTCGCCGCCGCGACCGTCGCGTGCGCGCCGCTGGTAGCGGCCATCGCCCGCGGCGGCATCGGCCTCGGCGGCCCGCTCGAACCCGGCATCGCAGACCGGACCGTCCCGCCGGAACGCACCGCGGCCACCGGCATTCGGGCGATCGAGCGCGGCGTCGCCGACCGCATCGGTGCCGTCGCGCTGGTCTACCCGCCGCTCGTCGCCGTCGGCTTCGGCGAGTTTCGCGACCTCGGGCTGCTGCCTGCGCTCGCATTGGGCTGGTGGCTCGCGATGCAACGCCGCTCGTGGCGCTGGGTCGCCGTCTGCGCGCTGCTGCTCGCGGGCCTGCGCGAGGACGTGTGCCTCGAGCTCGCGATCATCGGCATCGTCATCGCCGTTGTCGCGCTGCGCAACGGCGACCGCGCGACGATGCTCGCGGCGCTCGGTTCGGCGGCGCTCGCGGTCGTCTCCGACGCGATCTACGCGCTCGTCGTGCTACCGCGCGTCGGACCCTGGCCGCCCTCGCACTTCTACACCTATCCGTTCGCGAACGGCCCCGCGGAGCTGCTGCTCGCGCCGCTCACCCACCCGCTCGCATTCTTCGCGGCGATCCTGACGGTCGGCCGCCTCACGTACGTCCTCGAAGCGCTGGTCCCGCTCGCGTTCATCCCGCTGCGCACGCGCATGTTCTTGCTGTCGATCCCGGGCTTCGCGATCGTGCTGCTCGCGAACAGCGGCCTGGTGTGGCGCATGGGCATGCACTACGCCGCGCTCTGGATCCCGTGGCTGCTGATCGCGTTCGCCACCGGCATCGCGACGCTGCGCCTGCAGCGCCGCTGGACGACCGTCGCGTTCGTCCTCTCGGCCGTCGTGCTGATCGCGTTCAGCCCGCTGCACCCGCTGCATTATCTCAAACCGTCCTACCATGCGCTCGGCGACGCGCGCACAGCGCTGGCATGCGTGCCTGCGAACGCCCGCGTCGCGACGCACGACGAATGGTACACGGCGGTCGCCGCGAATCGTCCGGGCGCAATGGTCCTCGGCGAACCGCCATTCACCAGGTCAGTCGACTACGTGGTCGTGGCCGATGACTTTCCGAACACGTCGTTCCAGTCCACGGCGCTGCCGTACGTCAACCTGCTCGTGGCGCGGCGCGCATACGTGCCGGCGTGCCGCGCGGGACACGTCACGACGTACGCGCTGACAGGGATGTACAAGCTGTGAGCGCACGACATCAATCCGAGCGAGCACCGGCGCTGCCGCAGGCGCAACGCCCGCCACCCATCGCGGGTCGAACGTCACGGCTCATCGCTACACCAGGAGAAATCGCTTGATCGCATGGCTCGGCACCGGACTGCTCGGCGCCAACTTCGTTCGCAAGATGCTCGAGCGCGGCGAGACCGTGCACGTCTGGAACCGGACAGCGGAAAAAGCGCGCGCCCTCGAAGCCGACGGCGCGAAGGCGTTCGACGCCGCCGCCGAGGCGGTGCGCGGCGCGTCCGAGATCCACCTCACGCTCAGCGACGACGCGGCCGTCGACTCAGTGCTCGACCCGCTCGCCGACCTCATCCTGCCGACTGCCGTCATCGCCGACCACACGACCACCGCCCCGACGCCGACCGGCGAACGCGTGCAGCGCTGGACGCAGCGCGGCCGAACGTACGTGCACGCCCCGGTGTTCATGGGCCCGAAAAACGCGCGCGACGCAACGGGCCTCATGCTGATCTCCGGCGATCCGAAAATCCGCGAGCGCGTCAAACCGCTGCTCGCGCCGATGACCGGCAAGATCCTCGAGCTGGGCGACGACCCGACGCGCGCCGCATCGTTCAAGCTATTCGGGAACATGATGCTGCTCGTGATCACCGGGGGCCTCGCCGACGTCTACAAGCTCGGCCGCTCGCTGGGCATCGATCCAAAGGATGCGTTCACGCTGTTCAACGAGTTCAATCCGGGCAACGCGATCCCGATGCGCGGCAAGATGATGGCCGACGGCACGTTCACGCCGCCGAACTTCGAGCTGACGATGGCGCGCAAAGACCTGCGCCTGATGGTCGACGAAGCCGCCCGACACGGCGAGAAGCTCGACGTCGTCCCGGCCATCGGCGCGCTCTACGACCGCTACATCGCCGCGGGCTTCGGCAGCGAAGACGCCGCCGTGGTCGGCTCCGGCCGCGCATGAACCCGCTCTACTTGACCGAAGGCGACGTCGCCGCGACGCTCACCGTGCGCGACGCGCTCACGCTCGTCGAAGACGCCGCGCGCGCGCTGGCGGAGGGCCGCGCCCAAAACCGCCCGCGCCAGCGCGCATACACGTCATCCTCGGTCATCCAAGTGCTGGCGGCATCGTACGGCACCCGCATGGGCCACAAGACGTACACCGTCGCGCCCAAAGGCCGCGGCGCAAAGTTCTGGTACACGCTGTTCAACGAAAACGGCGAGATGCTCGCGATCATGGAAGCCGACACGCTCGGCCAAATCCGCACGGGCGCCGCATCCGGCGTGGCAACGCGCTTCCTCGCGCGCGAAGATTCAAAAACGCTCGCGGTGATCGGCACCGGCTGGCAAGCCCGCACGCAGCTCGAAGCCTGCTACCACGTCCGCCCGATCTCGCGCATCCTCGTCTACGGCCGCGACCCCAAACGCCGCGCGGACTTCTGCGAAGCAATGTCCGAACACGTCGACGTGAAGATCGAACCGGTCGACCACCCGCGCGACGCGGTCGAGAACGCCGACGTGATCTGCACGATGACGAGCTCGTCGAAGCCGGTCTTCGAAGGCGCCTGGCTGCAACAGGGCGCGCACGTGAACGCGGCCGGCTCCAACCGCGCAAACGCGCAAGAGATCGACGTCGACACGGTAACGCGCGCAAACATCGTCGCGGTCGAAGACATCGCCCAAGCCAAAGTGGAATCGGGCGACCTCCAAGCGGCAAACGAGTCCGGCAAGTGGTCCTGGGAACAAGCCACCCGCCTGAGCGACGTCATCGCAGGCCACGCGCTGGGAAGAACCGCGGACGATCAAATCACGCTGTTCGAATCCCTCGGCGTCGGCCTGTGGGACCTCGCAGCGGCATCATTCGTGTTCGACAAATGCGTCGTGGAGGGCCGCGGAACGCCGCTACCGATTCCGAGCTGACCGCAGCCCGAGCGACAAAGCCCGAATGGCGACTACTTCGGCTTCGTCTTGAGCATGTCGCCGATCGTGTTCATGCTGGAGATGCCGTGGTCGGAATGCGGGTCGACGACGCTCCACAGCGCAACGATGGAGGCGAGAAGGCCGGTGAAGAGCGCATTCTCGCCGATCGCCGCCGGGACGACGTGCATCGGGCTCGCGGCCGCAAAGTAGACGACGACGCCCACCACCGCGGGAAAGGCGATCTTCGCACCGTCGATGAGGCTGTCGACGAGGCGCCGCTTGGGCGACGGCGCGGTCGCAGGCGCCTTCTCGATCGCGCTCCACTCGCCGCGCGCCGCGCGAAGCAGCGTTCGGCTCGCATAGTCCGCGACGCGCTCGAGGCTCCGCGGCTCCGCGAGCGCAACGATCCGCTCCTGAAGACGGCATGCCGCGGCAAGCTGCGCGCCGGTCTCGCGCAGCCAGTCGTCCGTCGCGATGTCGCCGCGCACGAAGCGGTCGAGAAACTCGTTCTCGAAGCGGCAGCCGGTCCAGTGCAAGGCGTCGATCACCGGCCCGCGCTCGGCGCCCGAAACCATGTGCGGGTCGGGCGCGGAGATGTGTCTCAGCACGGCGACGAGCGATTGGATGATCTCGTCTTCCGGATACAGGCGCAGCCTGCGCTCGGTCACCCACGAGTACAGCCGGTGAACCATCACGATCACACACAACAGCGTAAGCGCGAACACGGCCGTCCCGCTCGCCGTAATGAAGACGACGCGGACCATGAGTATCTGCAGGACGTCCGACTCGGAAAGCACGCTCTGCGGGACGATCGTCGTCAAGACCAGCAGCACCACGTCGTGAAACGCCACGGTGAAGATGCCGAGCGCGACGATGCACGCGATCGCGTCGAACGGCCAGCGGCGGGTCAACGTCCGAGCGCCGCGTTCGACGAGCGTGAGCGCGAGCACGCCCGCGAGCAACGAGGCAACCGCGATGACCACGTTCCCGTCGGTCAAAAAACCGGCAGCCGTCAACGCGGCAACGGTGGCGTACCCGGCGAACCGCGCCGCGCCAAAACCGCGCCGGAAGAACCGTGCCCCGACGCTGTACCAGGCGGTGAACGAGGCGATGCGCCGGATCGAGGTGTCGACGCGTCCCGCGATCGACCATCGCTGCTCGTCCGACAGCGCGCTCCCGGAGAAGAACGCCGCGGTATCCTTCGTCACGGCGGAATCGAACCGCTCGCAGTATTCGTTCCAGAGCCCGCGCGTAACGACCGTGTTCAGCCTGTTGGCACGCGCGAGCCGAAACCGCGACGCATCATCCTCCACCCAAGCACCGCCGCCGCCGGCGCCCACCGCCTGCCCCGCCGCTGCATCGGCCGGCGTCTGCGCCCAACCACCGTCCGCAACAGCCTCCACCATCGCGGGCGGCGGCATTTCGCTCATCTCAAGAACCGCCGGTGAACCATCGCGTTCCCTCCCCCGCAGAATCCGATGAGCGCCTGCTTCCCCTACCGCGCCGGCGATCCCGCCCAAGTCGACACGCAACAAGCAAACGGCGCCCTAAGCCATGCAACCATCGTGCCGGGTCGCGGGCGCGGCACACCACCGTGACGGACCGTGTGAGCGAGCGTGCGCAGGATGCGCGGAAGTGATGCGAAGACAGAGCGGCCCCGGACAGGATGTCCGGGGCCGCGTGTCCGTCACGGTGGTGTGCCGCGCCCGCGACCAACCACCCAGGCCAAACTACTTCTTAGCAGCCTTCTTCTTCCCGGCCACAGTCCGCTTCGGCCCCTTCCGAGTCCGAGCATTCGTCTTGGTCCGCTGCCCCCGAACCGGCAATCCCCGCCGATGCCGAAGCCCACGATAGCACCCAATATCGGTCAGCCGCTTGATGTTCGAAGCAATCTCACGCCGAAGATCACCCTCGACCTTGAGCGTCTCGACCACTTCGCGCAGCCGCTGCTCGTCCTCGGTCGAGAGATCCTTGACACGCGTGTCCGGGCTAACCCCGGTCTGCGAGAGAATCTTCTTCGAGGTCGGCAGACCGATGCCGAAGATGTACGTGAGTCCGATCTCGATGCGCTTGTCGCGCGGGAGATCGATGCCGGAAATACGAGCCATTACCCCTGAACCTGCTTGTGCTTGGGATTGACGCTGCAGATCACGCGCACTTTACCTTCGCGGCGGATGACCTTGCAAGCCTCACAGATGCGTTTGACGCTCGGACGTACTTTCATGATGTTCTTCTTACTCTAGGCGGTGCGGCCGTGCGTCGATCGAACGGCGTGGGTGACGAGGCGCGCCATCAGGCCGCAACCTCTTCGGATGGACGGAACAACGAGACATCGGGGTGCTCGGCCACGTCCCGCAGCGTCAGGATCTTCGGACCGTGGTCCGTGATCGCGATCGTATGCTCGAAGTGCGCCGCTAGTTTACCATCCTCGGTAACGACCGTCCAGCCGTCCTCGAGGGTTGCGACCTCCCACGTCCCCTCGGTGATCATCGGCTCGATGGCGAGCACCAGACCCTTGCGAAGGAGCGTGCCCTCCCCGGGGCGGCCGTAGTTGGGGACCTGCGGGTCCTCGTGCATCTTGCGCCCGACCCCGTGGCCGACCAGCGCGCGAACCACGCCGTACCCGTTGGACTCGGCATGCTGCTGAACCGCATGCCCGATGTCGCCGAGATGATTGCCCGGCTGCATCTGCGCGATCCCGAGCATGAGGCATTCCTGCGTGACGCGCATCAGGCGCTTCGCGGCTTCGCTCACGTTGCCGATCGCGACCGTCACCGCCGTGTCCGACACGTACCCTTCGAACGTCGTGCCGATGTCGATCGACAACAGATCGCCGTCCTCGAGCACGCGGTCGCCCGGGATGCCGTGCACGACCTCGTCGTTCACCGACGCACAGATCGATGCGGGATAGCCGTTGTAGCCGATGAACGTGGGCACGCCGCCCATCGAGCGGATCGACTGCTCGGCCAGCTCGTCCAGCTGCTTGGTGGTGACGCCGGGCTTCGCGGCATCGATCAGCATCGCGAGCGTTTTGGACGTGATCTTTCCGCCGCGGCGCATGATCTCGATCTCGCGCGGCGACTTGATGTTGATCACGCCGCGCCGTCCTTGCCGAAGCCGCCCGTGACGAGCTTGGTGAGCTGCGCGGTTACGGCGTCGATCGGCGCGAGCGCATCGACACGCGCCAGCCGGTGGTTCGCGGGATGCGCGTAGTACGCGATGAGCGGCGAGGTTTGGTCTTCGTACACGGCAAGCCGCGTGCGAATCGTTTCTTCCTGATCGTCGGGCCGCTGGATCAGCGGCTCGCCGGTGACGTCGTCGACGCCTGCCGTTTGCGGCGGGTTGTGCCTGACGTGATACGTGCGGCCCGACGCCGAATGCGTCCAGCGCCCGGTGAGGCGGTCGGTGAGCGCGGCCTTGTCGACGTCGAACAGCACCGCGATTGCCGGCTTGTTCTTGCGGCGCAGCAAATCGTCAAGCGCTTCGGCTTGCGCGACGGTGCGCGGGAAGCCGTCGAGGATCACGTCGCCCGGCTCGTCGAGCACCGGCTCCATCATGCGGATGATCAGCTCGTCGGGCACGAGCGCGCCGCGGTCCATGTAGTCCTTCGCCTCGACGCCGAGCGGCGACCCCTCGCGCACGTTCGCGCGGAGGATGTCGCCGGTCGAGATCTGGCGGTAGCCGAACCGCTCCTCGAGCGCCTTCGCCTGCGTGCCTTTGCCGGCACCCGGAGGCCCCAAGAAGATGAGGTTCACTTATTGATGAACCCGCGGTAGTCGCGCATCGCCAGGCGCGCTTCGATCTGCGTGATCGCGTCGAGCGCGACGCCCACGACGATCAGCAGCGAGGTGGAGCCGATGTAGAGCGAGGTCACGCCGACGTCGCGCTGCAGCGACGGCAGCACGGCCAGCAGGCCGAGGTAGATCGCCGATGCGGTGGTGATGCGGATCAGGATCTTGTTGATGTAGTCGACGGTCGGCTGGCCGGGGCGAATGCCCGGGATGAACGAGCCCGACTTCTTGAGGTTGTCGGCGATGTCTTTGGTGTTGACGACGATCGCCGAGTAGAAGAACGTGAAGACCACGACCAGCAAGAAGTAGACGAGGTTGTAGAGCAGCGAGCTGGGCCCGAAGTACGTCTGGATGTAGAACGAGATCGTGCCGGCGACGCCGGTGCCGCCTTGCGCGCCGCCGAACCACGAGAGCGCCTGCTGCGGCAGCAACAGGATCGAGATCGCGAAGATGATCGAGATGACGCCGGCGTTGTTCAGGCGCAGCGGGATATAGCTCGACCTTCCCGCGTACATCTTGCGCCCGATCACGCGGCGCGCTTGCTGCACCGGGATGCGGCGCTGGCCCTGGTACATGAACACGATCGAGACGATGGTCACGAGCGCGATGCCGATCCACAGGATGAGGCCGAACCAGTTGACGTTGCCCTTGTTCGCCAGCGAGAACGTCTGCCCGACCTGCGTCGGAAAGCGCAGCACGATGCCGACGAAGATGATCAGCGAGATGCCGTTGCCGATGCCCTTGTCGGTGATCTGCTCGCCGAGCCACATCAGGAACATCGTCCCGGCGACGAACGCGACCACCGCGTACACGATGAACTGCCACGACGTGTCATAGAACACGCCGCCGCGGCTCAGCGCGATCGCCATCGACGTCGCCTGGATCGTCCCCAGGACGATCGTCAGGTAGCGCGTGTAGCGGCTGATCGTCTTGCGGCCTTCCTCGCCGCCCTTCTTCGCCATCTCTTCGAGTTGCGGGATGACGACCGTCATCAGCTGCATGATGATCGACGCGTTGATGTACGGCGTGATCCCCATGGCGATGATTGACAGATGCTGCAGCGCACCGCCCGAGAGGAAGCCCAGGAACTGGTAGAACGCGCCGTTCGAGATCAGCTGGTTCCACGCCGCCTGGTTCACGTTCGGGAGCTGCACGTGGATCATGAACACGAAGACGGCGAACGCAAAGAACACGAACCCGATCCGCTTGCGGATGTCGGGTACGGTCAATGCGTTGCGAAGCGTATTGAGCACGAAGCCCTTTATTCGGCCGCGGGCGCCGGGGTTTCGGTGTCGCCGAAGTCGGCGCCGACCGCGCCCAGCGCTTC
>JAQBPK010000368.1 GCA_028287565.1 Vulcanimicrobiota bacterium | reverse complement strand
GCGGACGGCGAACGCTACCTGCGCGAAGCGCTCTCGCTGCTCGAGCGCTACGGCACGCACATGTCGCGCGCGCGCGTGAACGCGCTCGCGAGGCAGACGGGAACCGGCTAACGCGCTCGCGCGTTCGTTCGCGCTCCTTTCCGGCCAACATTGCGCGCAACGCGCCCCCGTAACAAGTCGGAAACGCATTCGGCCGCGTACGTTCCGTACGATGGTGCACGACACACGTGCGCCGCACAGGAAGGACGCGAATGCCGAACCGCCCTGCTCGTCCCATACGACGTTTCTTCACCACGCTCGCGCTCACGTTCGCAGCGTTCGCCCTCGCCGCGTTCGCGTGCGGCTGCGGTGGCGGCGGCGGCGGCGGTTCGCCCGCAGCGGCGTTCGTCGCACCGCCGAGCGCGACGCCGTCGCCCACGCCGCCGCCGGGCGGACCGCTGACGCTCTCGCAGAGCAGCGCCGCGTTCACGCTCGCCGGCGCGACCATCACCGTCACCGCGAGCGAACCAGGATACGCGGGCGCGGTCGTCCCCGACGCGAGCGCGTGCGCGAACGTCGCGAGCGTCGCGCCGCCGTCGGCGACCGCGCCGGCGACGTTCACCATCACCGCGCACGGCTCGGGCGCGTGCGCGCTCGCGTTCACCGATTCGTTCGGCCAGCGCGCGACGGTGTCGGTCGGCGTCACGATCACACAAGGGAGCATCCATTGAGAAGCGCGCGCTTCATCTCTCTCGCGACCGCGCTGCTGCTCGCCGCGAGCGGCTGCGCCGGCGGATCGCGCACCGTCCCCGCGCCGCGGCATGCAAACACGGCGGCGCGCGTTCCGGTGAGCTTCACGATGCACTGGCCCGTGCGCGGGACGAGCGCGGGCGCTCACCGGCGCCGTCCGGCGTTCGTCTCTCCGTCAACCGCAAGCGTCATCGTCGAGGTGAATCCCGACGCTAGCGCGCCCGGCGCGGTGACGTTCGCCAACGCACCGCCGAGCGGCGGAACGTCCACGATCGCGATCGACGCGCCACCCGGCCCGGACGTCTTTCTCATCTCGCTCTATGACGCACCGCAGACGCCGGGCGAAACCACCGCGACGGGCAACGAGCTCGGCCGCGTGCGCGCCGCGCAGACGATCGTGGCGAACACGACGAACACGCTGAACGCGACGGTCGTGGGCACGGTCGCCGCCGTCCGCATCGGACCGCTGCCGAACCAGGGCAACGTCGTCCCGATCCCGGCGGCGAGCCCGGCCGCATACGAGCTCGCCGGCCGCGCGCCCGCGAGGTTCGCCGTCGCGCCGCTCGACGGCGCGGGCAACGTCATCGTGCAGCCGGACGCGCCGCCGTCGATCTCGCTCGCACCGAACGCGCGCGCGGTCGGAACGCTGTCCGTCACGCCGGTGAACGGCACGACGGACCAGTTCACCGTGCAGGCGCTCGCGCCGAACGCGACGACGTATCCGACCGCGCTCGTCGCGACCGCGACCGACGCGAACGGCAACCTGGCGACGAGCTCGACGATCGTCGACGTGACGAGCGCGCTGTACGTCGCGTACGCGAACGGCGGCGCGCCGGCGGTCGCGCGCTTCGACCCGCACGGCACGCCGCTTCCGCTGCCGGCGGCCGCGTTCGCGGGACTGGGCAATCCGGTCGCGCTCGCATACGATGCGGACGACCGCGAGATCTTCGTCGCCGACGCCGGGCTCGGCAAGGTGCTTGCGTTCGACGAGAACGGCGCGGCGCTCAAATCGTTCGCACCGCCCGCGATCGCAGGCGTCAACGGCGTCGCATACGATCCGCACAGCCGCAACGTCTACGCGACCGGCAGCGCGGGCGTGACGGTGTTCGCGCCCGACGGCGGCCCGCCACGCGGAACGGCCCCCGCATCGTTCGCCGCCGCAAGCGCGCAAGGCATCGCGTTCGTGGCTGCATCGGCGGGCGCGACGCTCAACCGCATCGCCGCCGGCAACGCGTCGGCGACGCCGCGGCTCGCGTTCTTCAACGAGAACGGCGGCCCGGCGGGAGGCGTTGCGCTCGCCGCGGCGCCGGTCGCGCTCGCGTACGCCGCACCGGGCACGATCAGCCAATCGCCGCCGACGGACGCGCAGATCTATCTCACCACCGCGGCGGGCGTGCTCGCATTCGACGCGTTCGGCGGCGACGTCGCAACCGCCGCGAACGCGGGCGGCCCGTTCGGCGTCGCCGTCGATCCGAACTTCGGCGAGCCGACGATCGCGGAGCGTTCCGCCAACGCGATCACGACCTATCTCGACGATCTCAGTGCGGTCGACGCCGCGCGCTCGTTCGCGACGCCGGCTTCGCTCGGCCTCGCCCAACCGCAAGGAGTATGCCATGTCTTCTAACGCCCGGCTCGCGTGCGCGGCCGCGCTCGCGCTGTCGCTTTGCGCGCTCGCGAGCGCCGGCGACGCACGCACGTACCACCGCCCCGCGTCGCTGCCGCGCCCGGTGCTCTCACACCACGTCGCGTTCATGGGCTATCTGCACGACGGCCGCGTCGTGACGGTGTACGCCGACGGTCGCGCGTCGATCGCGCCGCCGCGCACGGCGCGCACGACGGCGAGCACGACGCGCGACCGCCGGGCCGCGCTAAAGCAGCTCCAGGACGCGCGCGCCCGGCGCGCCGCCACCGGGCAGCGGTGGCTGTCCACCGCGCACTACGGCTCACTTGAAGGCGACGTGCCGCAGGCCGTGCGCCGCCAGATCCTGCTCGACCTCGACCGCAACCCCGCGCGCTACGCGCCCGGCCGGGTGATCGTCGTGTTCAAGCCGGGCGTGACGATCGCGCAAGACAGCGCGGCGCTGTCGCCTGCCGCCGCGCTGAACCTGCGCCGCGGGCTCGCCGCGAAACGGCGCGACCTCACGCCGCACGCGTTCACCAACGACGCGCGCACCAACCTCGCGCTGATGCAGCTCGGCGTCGACCGCGCGGACCGCCTGTTCGCCAACGTCGACCGCGCAACGCTCGCCTCGATGCGCGGGCGCGCCGAAGGGCGCATCCGCCATCCGCTCGTCGCGTTCGACAACGCGTTCGTGCTGTCGGCGGGCGCGTCGTCCGTCGAGAACGCGGTCCGCACGCTGCGCGCGTCGCCCAACGTGGCGTATGCGGCGCCGGATCTCGCCGTGTCGCCGATGATCGCCGAGCGCCGGCCGCTTCCGGACGAAGCGGTGCGCGAGATCGCCGGCTACCATCGCTCGCCGCGCACGTTCGGCCGCGCGACGCGCTCGACCGCGCAGCCGATGGTGCCGCGCAACACCGCGGTGTCGTTCAACCTGCAGGCGATGCTCAACGCGCCCGGCGTTGATGCGGTCGCGGCGTTCGACGAGATCGGCGAGCGCTTCGGGCAATTGCCGGGCGCCGGCGAGATCATCACCAACGTCGGTATCGGCGACGTTTTCGATGCGGCGGCCGCAGCGGATGCGAACGACCCGTGCAATCAAACCGTCACCGGCGGCGGCGCCACGGCCCACCGCATCGGCGGCCAGCGCTATCTCGATATGCCGTCGATGCCGCTGATCCCGGTGTGGGTCGCGGACGCGAACGGCAACCTCTCCAACACCGACTCCGTCTGCAACGTCGACCCGTTCTTGGGCGAGGTCGGCCTCGACTTTTCCGTGATGGCACCGCTGCCCGACGACGCGCAGCGACCCGGCGAGATCGCGCCGCTCGCGAGCGATCTGCTCGGCATCGCGCCGGGCGCGTCGTACCGCTGGGTCGCGCCCGGCACGACACAAGGCCTCATCCTCTCGTCCAACACGCTCGGCGCGCTGCTCGGCGCCGCACGCCAGCAGCCCGCGCCCAACGTGATCACGATGAGCATCGGCTACGGCGCCGACGGCTACGGCTTCCCGGGCCGTTACTTCGAAGACGATCAGCTCTCGCAGAGCGTCGTCGCGGGCATCGTCGCGTCGAACGTCGTCGTGTGCATTGCCGCGAACGACGGTACGCGCATGCTCACGACGGCTGCCGTCGGCCCGTCGGGCGGCAGCGCGCCGACGAACGCCGGCACCACCGGGACGACGACCATCAGCGACGTGTTCCTCACCACGGTGCCGTCCGTCGTGCCGGACAGCGGCGCGATCGCCGTCGGCTCCACCACGCTGGACGACGTCTTCTCCGCCAACCCGCAGGACCCGGCGTTCGCGAGCCTTGCGAACGTGAAAGCGTTCGCGGAAACGCGGTACAACGGCACGCTGGGATTCTCGAGCGGCTTCGGAAGCCGCGTCAACCTGTCCGCGCCGGGCGACAACATCAACGCGCTGTTCCGCAACGGCCGCGCGTACGACGCGATCGCATTGGAGAACACCGGCGGCACGTCGGCGTCCGCACCGGAAGTGGCCGCGGCGGCCGCCGTCGCGCTGCAGGTCGCGCGGCTGACGGGACACCCGTTCACCAGCGCGACCCAGGTGCGCGACGCGCTCGTCGCGACGGGCACGCCGGTCGCGACACCGCCGCAATCGGACGTTCCGCTGAACGTCGGACCGCAGGTGAGCGTGCGACGCGTCGTCGAGCAGCTGCTTGCAAATGCCGGAAAGCCCGTGCAGCCGGGGATCGCGCGCGTCGCAATCCACGGTCGCCGCAGCAGCGCCTTCATCGCAAGCTTCAACGAGCGCTTCGTGAATGACGCAACCTACACGACGGCGCTGGACCCGTCGTACATCAAGCTGGACGGCCCGTTCACGCGTCCGACGCAGGTCCACAGCGTGTCGTGGCCCGGCTCGGACACCGGCGCCGATCTGAACTCGTACATCACCATCGCACCCGACTGGGAAGGTATCCCGGCAAACGCGACCTATCGCCTCGCCGTCGCGGGCGACGCCAAGCGCGTGATCGCGACGACCCCGTACGCCCGAATGCTGCCCGCGCAGCTCTTCGCGGCCGCCGGCGTCCCGCTCACGCCGGGCGCATCGCGCACGCTGTCGCTGACGTACAGCGCATCGGTAGGACTGCACGCAATCGCCGAGTCGACGTTCCAGCTCACGTTCGGCCCGCCCGCACCGAGCTCGCGCCTCGTGCTCGCGCCGAAAGTACCGGCCGTCGTCTCCGGCGCGACGATCCCAGTAACGTACGACCTGCGCGCGTACCCGAGCTCGCAGCTCAGCGCGCCGGTGCTGAACGTCTCGTTGCCGGGTATCGGCAGCCTCTTCTTCCAGGGCCTCGGAATCTACCCGTACTATTCGATGCCGCTCACCGCAACGAACGGCACGGTGAACGTCCCCGTCTCAGCGCTCGCCGGCGCCGGAACGTACACGCTGTGGATCGACCTGCAGCCGGGCACGACCGCATTTCAGTCGGACATCAGCGACCTTGCGTTCACGCGCGTCGATGCGGGCACCGCGCGCCCGCCGGCGCCGCTGCTGTCGCTGGCGCGCGGCGCCCCGACCGCGCACACGCTGGACATCCCGTACAAAGGCACGTTCACGGTCTCGTACGACGTCTCCAACGTCCCACGCGCAACGGGCGCGATCGTCGAAATCTCGGCGCCGCCGCCGTCGCCGTTCTTCTACACGGTCGGCTTCGGTATCGGCCTGAACACGTTCCGCAACCCGAACGGAAGCGCGCTGGACGAGGACGGCGTCATCACCGGCTCCGTTTACCACGTCCAAGCGAACGGCACGAACGGCACGCTGACGATCGACCCGGCCGTGGCGAAAATCCCGGCGACGGCAAGCGCGAACGTGCGCGTGATCCCGACCGCGGGCGGCGCCCCGGTCGGCGAAGCATCCGACTCGGACTACATCACGTACGAAGGAATCAATACGGCGTTCGGGCTGCCGCTTGGGACCGTCTTCATGGATCCGAACGGCAGTGACGGGCTCCTCTCAGAGTACGGCGGGGTCGGGAACCGCGATCTCAACACCACCATCTACGCGGCCGAACCGTTCGACCTCGGCGCGGGCAGCGTCGGCGGCGTGGACCTCGCCTTCACGTCGGGTCTCACGTCGATCTTCCCGATCGTTCAGAACGACGTCGGCCTCGCATCGAGCGGGCAAGACTACGGATCGCTCAACGACTACCGCGCCGCGCCGCTCTCCGCGGGGTTCTCCTCGTTCGCGTTTCCCGCGGGAACGTTCCCGCCGAACACGTTCGTGGCGAACGTCGCGCTGAACTCGACGCCGGCTCGCTCCGCGTACGTAGGCATCGACACGTCGACCGGCGACGCGATCGTCGCTCGCGGTGACGTCACGACGGGGGCGGGTTTCAATGCCGGGATCGACATCATGCCACTGCTCGCGCCGAACGTCGACTACGTGGCGTTCGCGAGCTTCTCGTACGATCCCGAGACGGACCGCGCGTACATGCTCATGAACGACAGCTCGCAGACGTGCGACGTCCAATCTCCGAACCTCATCACGATCGACTTCACTACCGGGACGGCGTCGTCTCGAACGCTGCCGATCCGCGCCGGCACGCCCAACCTCTTCGGCACGTATCAGATGGCGATCGATCCGGCGACGCACGTCGCGGCCATTGCCACGAGCTGCGTTCTCCCGACCTCGCCCGAGCAAGGGACGTTCAGCGCAGAGCTCACGCTGCTGGACCTCACGACCGGCACGACGTCGCGCGCGTTCCACCATGAAATCGGCATCGACCAGCTTTTTCATGGCTCGATCTTCCTGCCCGGCGGCGACTCGGCCGTCATCGGAGTCGACCTCGCGAACCATCTGATCTTGCAGCGCTCGATGTTCTGCCCGGAGCTGATCGGACGCTTCGACCTCAACGCACGGCCGTGCCTCAACGTCTACGACGAACGCGGCCATTTGGTGAACACGGTCCCAGGTCTCTTCGGGGACGGCATACCGGACAGCTCCTTCAACGGCGTGAACGGCGCGAAGCGAACCGGCGTCGCACAAGGGCAGCCGCAATACGGCATATCCATCGAGAGCTTCAGCGTGCAGCCGTATTCCTACTGATGCGGCGGCCGGATGGTCAGCGGCACTCGGACCCGGTGCACCGGTCCGAGCGCCGCTGGACCGTCTACTTCGACCAGCTCAGCGTGAACGTGCCCGAGAACACGCCGTTGCTGCTGCGGGCGTCTCCCGGCACGACACAGCGCGACGTGTTGTTGTTCGAGAAGTGCACGTAGTACGGTTGCAGCGCGTTGCTGTCGCGATGCACCGAGATCGTGAAGGTGCACGGGCTGCTGTTATCGGAGGCGTCGGCGTACGTGACGCTCTCCTGCTTCGAGCCGCCGAGCGCCGGCAAACCGTCGGAGTAGATCCCAGCCCCGGTGCTGCTGGGATCGAAAGCGAGGTCCGCGATCGACGCGGGCGGATCGATCAAGCCCGTGATCGTGGCCGGCAGCGACGACGTGCGGATCATGCTGACCGTCGAATGCGGGTCGTTGTTCTTGAAGTTGAAACTCACGGAGAAGTTTGCCGCCGACGCCTGCGCGGTCGTTGCGCCCAATGCTGCGGCCAGCGCGAAGGCGGCCAGCGCCAGCGCTTTGATGGATCGGTTCATGGTCGGTTCTCCTCTTGGATTGCCCGTTGCCGGGCGGCTGCGTGGAGATCGCTCGTACGGCGCCGGCTACTTCATCGTGAACGTCACGGTGAAATCGCCTTTGGCTTTGTCGGGGACCGACGCGGTCGCGGTGCACGCCGCCTGACCGGTCCAGCTCGCGCGCGCGTCCGCGGTGAGGACGAAGCGTCCCCCCGCGTACGCAAGCGTGTAGCGGAACGTGCACTCGCGCGCCGGGTCGTTCACCGCGCGGTAGATGAGCTCGCCCGCAAGCGCTTTCGCGCTCGTGGACGCGATCGTGAACGCGTCGGTAGCTTGGCGCGGGATCGTCGCGAGCGGCGTGTTGTCCGACGTGACGTAGCCGCCCAGCGCCGACGCGCTCGCCGCGTAGGCGAGCTCGAAGGCCGCCGAGCCGTTCGTGACGCGAACGGCTGCGACGGGATTAGCGCCGGCGGCCGGCGCGGCCATCAGCCCGGCCGCCAGCACGAACCATACCGTGCCGCACGTGCGCGCAACCGATGATCCTCGGAACAACACACCCTCGTTTCCGATCCCGGTCGGTCCGCGGTAACGCGGAACGCCGTCGAGCGGATTCCATCATGCGACTGAACGGCAACATTACGCAACCGGATTATTCTACGAAGTTAGCACACGTGTGCCGAAGCGGCATACGCTCAGGGCTGCCGCGTGCGTGCGATCAGCCGTTCGACGAACGCGATGCTGGCGGTGCGTGCCGCAGCACGGCGGTCGAACCAGGCGCTCGCGCCCGCGACGGCCGTCGCCACGAACGCGCCGAACGCGTGGGGCGACGCGACGCGCGCATCCGCGGCGAGCGCCGTCGCGAAGCGGTCGATCTCCGCCAAGTGCTCGCGCAAGTCGTCGGCGCGCACGTCGCTCGCGAACGAGGGACGCGCCCGCAGCGCCTCGTCGTCGCGAAAACGCTCGGACCGCACCCACGCGTCGAGCGCATCGACGACGCCGAGGAGCCGCCGCGCCGGCCGCGGATCGCCGCCGAGCACGCTCTGCTCGAACCGGGCGCGCCAGATCGTCTGCGCCCGGCGCCGGCACGCGTCGACGAGCTCGTCGCTCGTCGCGTACAAGTTGTAGAGCGTCCGGCGCGGAATCCCGGCCTCGCGACACACCGTGCGCATCGTCAGGCCGTGCGGCGCGTCCCGCACGAGCTGGCGGGTCGCCGTCTCCAGCACCCGCTCCAGCGCGCTCGGCGCGTGCGCGAGCAGCGCCGCGGCACCGTCCTCGCGCGCGCAGCGGCGTGCATCGGCAACGAACTGCCGCCCCATCGCGCTGAGCCGCGCGACGCGCTCGTCATCCGCCAGCGCGGCGAGCGCGCGAATCGTCAGGTAATCCGGCATCCCGGGATCCGTGATCACCGCGGCCAACAGGGCGCGGTCCTCCGCCGGAAGCGCATCATCTCGTCCACCCGTCATCGATCTGAGCCCCCTCATCATAATAGGTGGACAAGGCCCGTTAAATCTAGTCATATAGTCACAGATGGGTGGGCACCGGCCGCATCGGCGGTACGTCTGCCGCCCACGTACGGAGGTATTCGCGGGTGATACCATCACGGACGTCGCGTTCGTCACGAATCTTCTCGCTGGTCGCAGCTCTCGCGCTCGCCGTCGGCGCGCTGCCGGCGCGATCGCAGCCGGCGCCGGTTCGAAGCACGTTGTCGCGCGACACGCAAACGCACGCTACGCAAATTTCCTTTGCCCCGGCGGTTTTGGCGGTCCAAGTCATCGCCGCGAAGCGCGCAGCAGCGGTGCTGCATGCACTGTACCCGCGCGCGCGAATCACCATCGACGCGAACGCGAACGCGCTGGTCGTCGTCGCGCCGCCGGAGGACGTCGCCGGAATGCGCACGGTGCTGCAAGGCATCGACGTCCGCCCTCCGACGCGCGCGATCAGCGACGCAGTGCAGCTGCGCACCGCGAACCCCGCTGCGGTTGCCGCGCGCATTCGCGAGCTGTACCGCGGCGCACGGATCGCGAGCGCGCCGAACGCAACGCTGGTAATTCAGGCGTCGCCCGCCGATCTCGCACAGATCAAGACGCTCATCGCCGCGATGGACACGGTCCAAGCGACGCCCACGCCGGTTGCAGCGGCGCCCGTCGAGGCGGTGCGCGTCACCAAAGCGCCGCCGCGCGACGTCGCGCGCGCGATCGCGAACCAGTTCCACGCCGTGCGCGCGAGCGTCGCCGGGCAGTCGGTCGTGCTCGGCGGCCCGCCGGACGACGTCGCGAAGGCGAAAGCGCTCATCGCGCTGATCGACCAGCCGCAGGCGGGCGTGCGGTACACGCAGATCTACCGGCTGCGCTACGTCGACGCGCGCTCCGTGGGCGATCTCATCGCGCGCTCCTTCCGCGACGCACAGATCACCGCGGAGGCGGCGCTCAACGCGCTATCGGTGATGGCGACGCAAACGCAGCACCAGCGGATCGCGGATGCGATCGCGCAGCTCGACTCGAGCGGTGCCGCGCTCGCCGTACCGGCCGGCCCGTCGGTGCAGCAGCCCGGGAGTGCCGAGAACATCGGCGGCGGCGTCGAGGTCATCTCGCTCAAAGCGGCGGCACCCGGCCTGAACGGTGCGCCTTCGTCATCGGCCACCGATATCGCGACGACGGTCACGCAAGCGCTGCAAGGACAAGCGTCCGACCTGCACATCACCGTTCCGCCCAACGGCACGCAGCTCGTGCTCACGGGAAGCCCTATGGCGATCCGGCTTGCGAAGAACTTGATCGACCAGCTCGACGTCGAGCAAAAGCTGGTGATCCTCGACACCGAGATCCTCGAAGTCGACGAGAGCGCCGCGAAAAACCTCGGCTTGAGCTTCACCGCGCCGGCGATCAGCTCGACGTTCTCCGAAACGACGCCGACGTCGGCGGACGGCGGAACGCCGCCGCCCTTCCTGCGCTTCCAACCGCTGACGCGCACGCCGGTCTCGTTCGGACTGACGCTCAACCTGCTCGTGCAAAGCGGGAAAGGCCGCGTCCTCGCGGACCCGCGCATCACGACGATCTCCGGCCGCACGGCGACGATCCGCGCCGGCGACAACATCGCGATCCTCACCACGACCGGCGGCGGAACGGGAACCGTCGCGACGACGCAATTGCAGACGTTTCAAACCGGCGTCACGCTCGACATCACCCCCGTCGTCAACGCGGGCAACTTCATCACCGTCGCGCTGCATCCGACCGTCAACAGCCTAGCGGGAATCTCGAACGGCATCCCGCAGATCGCGACCCGCGACACGCAAACCACGGTCGCGATGCGCGAGGACGAGACGCTCGTCATCGGCGGCCTGATCCAAGACACGACGACACGCTTCGAGACGAAGATTCCGCTGCTGGGCGACCTCCCGCTGATCGGCCGCGCGTTCCGCAACGACGTGCTGAACCGCTCGCGCAACGAGCTGATCATCGCGGTCACGCCGCACATCGTCACGCCGGGTTCGCGCACGCTCTCACCGGGCCCGCCGCTCCCGGGCATCCCGACCCCGGCCCCGCTGCCGACACTCCCGCCGAGCGCGACGCTGCCGCCGCGCGCTCCGCTACCGAGCTCGCCCCGGCCGCGCGAACCCGCCCCGCCGTAGCCGCTCGCCGTACAGACAAAGGCCCGGGCGAACTGCCCGGGCCTCATCGTTCTCGCCGTGCGAACGTGCCGCGTTACGGCGACGCGGTCCCCGGCTTGCCGGGCTCGAGCGTGTTGTCCTCGTCCAGCAGCACGCCGTACTGCGACGACGACTCGCCGGCGCCGGCGCTGCTCTGGCCGCTCGTGTTCTGGTTGCCGTTCTGGCTCTGCCCGTGCGCGGTGTCTCCCTTCGCTTCGCTGAGCACTTGCTGCCCGTGCTGCTGCGCCGTCTGCACGGCGGACTGCACGACGCTCTGCGCCGTTTCCTGAAGCGCCTGTTTGCCGTGCTCGAGCACGTCGCTGCCGACGCTCTTCGCGCGTTCGACGAGATCGTCGCGAATCGGGCCGACCGTCTCGCGCTCGAGGTCGGTCACCGGAGCGGCCAAACCGGCGAGGAACCCGACGGCGAGCGCGCCGAGCGCGAGCCCGAGCGGGTTCTCCACCGCGATGCCGACGCCGCGCTGCGCGACGTTGCGCACGTCGCCCGCGCTGGGAAGCTTCTCGGTGACGCCGCCGAGCTTGCCGGTCACGCCGCCGAGCTTGTCCGTCACGTTGCCGATCGTTTGTTGCACGCTGTTGCTCACGTTGCTGGTCGCATCTCCCATCTTGTCGGTCGTACCGCTCAAACCGTCGGACACGCTGCGTTTGGCGCCGCCGAGCGCGCTGCCGACTTTGCCGCTCGCGCCGGTCAGCGTATCTTTGACGCTGTCGACGACGTCGCTGATCGTGCCCTTGACCGTCTCGACGCGGTCGTTGATGTTTTCTTTGACGCGCGACGGCACGTCCGCTTTGTAGCCCAGCGCTTCGACCGTGTCACCCATGCGGGCGCGGGTCTCTTCTATCTCGCGCCGGATTTCGCTCGAGTCTTTGCCCATTCGATGTCTTCCTTTACGGTCTGCGCTGTCTGCTCGGGGATGAGCGGCGCGGCTTCTTGCAGTTTCTTCTTGCCGGTCATCGCGAGCACGCCCGCGACCGCACCGTACACGACGGTCACGATCAGCGCCGCGGCCCACACCGGGAGCCCGAGCGCGGCGATGCCCGCGATCAGGAACGCCGTGAACGCGCCGAACGCGCCGAACCCGAGCAGCGCGGTGCCGCCGAACATGCCGGCGGACGCGACTGCGGGTTTGACCTTCTCGGCGATCTCGACTTTGGCGAGCGCGATCTCCTGACGAACGAGCGTGGAGATCTCGTCGCCGAGCTCGCGCAGGAGCTCGCCGATCGGACGATCCGCTTCGAGCGGAGCGTCAGGTCGCATACCGCTCGCCTCCGCCGCGCACGCCGGTGCCGTCGCCGTACGTGGTCTCGCCGTAGCTGCTGCCGGACGTCGTTCCGCTGCCGTACGACACACCGCTGCCGTACCCGCCGCTGGTGCCGTAATCGCCGCTGGTGCCGTACGACGAGCCGCCGCCGTAGGACGACGTTCCGCCGCCGTACGAGCCGGTGCCCGTGCCGTACGACGTGCCGCCGTACGTGCCCGCGCCGGCGTCGCCGGAGCCGCGGTAGCGGCGCGCGCTCGACGTCTTGAGGAAGCGCGACGCGGCGAAGCCGAGCACGAGCGCGCCGGCCGCGATCACCCACGGCCGCTGCCGCGCATAGTTCTCGAGGTCGCCGATCAGCCGGTCGCTGTCGGCATCTTGAAGATATTGGGCCACGCGGTCGACCAGGTCCGCGCCTTGATCTACATAGCCGGCGGCGCCGCCGACGGCGCCGCTCTGGCGAAGCTGGTCACCGACGTTGCGCAGGTCCTGCGCTACCGAGCCGATCTGCTGCCCGATCTGGGTCGTACGATCGTCGACCTGTTTTCCCAAGAGCGATTTGCCCTGGTTCACCGCGTTCTGAGCCGTCTCACGAACGTCCGTTGTCTGCATTAGGTCCCTCACCGGTTGAAGAGCGTCGGCCAACGTTCTACCCACCGGCTCGCGCGGGGCTCGCCCGCAAAACGAGGGAACATAGTCCTAACGGGGTAACCGAACGAACGTGAGCACGATGACGCCGCGGCGCGCGCCGGCGCTCGACACCCTCGAGTTCGACCACCTCGAGCTGTGGGTCGGCAACGCCAAGCAAGCCGCGCACTACTACTGCACCGCGTTCGGCTTCGAGCCGCTGGCATACGCGGGCCCGGAGACCGGGCGCAAGGACCGCGCCTCGTACGCGGTGCGGCAGAACGATCTCACGCTGGTGCTCACCTCCGCGCTCGTCCCGGGCGACCCGGTCGCCGAGCACGTCAAACGCCACGGGGACGGCGTGCGCGACGTCGCGCTGCGCACCTCGAACGCGCGCGAGGCGTTCGCCGCCGCGGTCGCCGGAGGGGCGCGCCCGGTGGCCGAGCCCGCGGCCGCGGAGGACGAGCACGGAAGCGCCGTCACCGCGCAGATCGGAACGTACGGCGACACGGTGCACACCTTCGTCGAGCGAAGCGGGTATCACGGCGCGTGGCTGCCGGGCTACCAGCCGTGGACGGCGCTGATGCCGACGGCGAACCGCGTCGGCCTGGTGCGCGTCGACCACTGCGTGGGGAACGTCGGCTGGGGCGAGATGGACCGCTGGTGCGACTACTACGCGAAGGCGCTGGGCTTCTCGCAGCTCATCGGCTTCGACGACAAGGACATCTCCACCGAGTTCACCGC
>JAQBPK010000303.1 GCA_028287565.1 Vulcanimicrobiota bacterium | reverse complement strand
AGGACGGCCCCGGACGCCGCCGGACCGGGATTGCCGCGGGACCCACCGTCGGCGTAGAGCGTAGCCTTCACGTCGAAAGGGGGAACTACATCCGAGGGCCTAATACCTCCACCGGCTTCCTGTCGGGCAGTAGCGCAGCTTGGTAGCGCATCAGTCTGGGGGACTGGGGGTCGCAGGTTCAAATCCTGTCTGCCCGACCAATCAAAAAGCCGGATTCCTCAACGAGGGTCCGGCTTTTTCGTGGTCCCATGAGCCACCGTCGGCCTATGAGGCTTTTCTTTCCGCCGCGCTCCTGCACCTAAATCACTCAACCTCGAAATCATCCGGGCCGAAGTCCCTTCTGCCATGAATCACTCGCACGATGATGACGACGCGTGCACCTTCGTCCACGGTGTAGAACACAAGATAGGGATGCACGATCGAGGACCGGAGACCTATCCGGATTTCGTCTCGTTGGCGTCCAGCGAAAGGGAAGACGGACAGTAGCGTATTCGCAGCGGCGAAGTCCTTGAAAAATCGATCGCGGCCTGCCTGATGACGCTCGACGTACCACGCGGCGACGTGGACGAGATCGGTTTCGGCGTGATCTCCGATCCTTATTTCGAAGCGGTTTTCGCTCAGGTTCGTTCCGGCTTCCGTGACTTGGCGAGCCGTCGTCCTCGATCCGCGATCTCTCGCAGAAGGTCATCGGTAAGCGGCTTGGTGCGGCCGGCATTCACGTCCGCGAGGCCGAGGTCGATGGCTCCGCGCAAATGCCGCAACTTGTCGTTGCGCGCCCGCAACAATCGCAAGCCGTCGCGAATGACCTCGCTCTGATTGTTATAGCCCTGTTGCAACTGATCAGCAACGAACTCGCTGAGGTCGTCGGTCAGGCTAACGTTCATGGTCGGCACGGCTTTAGTATAGCCGATTTGGCAACAGATGCCAAGTCCGGGCAGCCCCGGCCACGCCAGCGTTAATCCGAGAGCCGATAAAGGACAAGCAACGGGTAGCCTTGGGGTCGCGCGGCAGGGTCAAACGCGCCGGCCGCGCGGAGTATCCTGCCCTTACCAACGGGTCCCAAGCAACGAGCCGGGGACCTCCTTGCAAGGAGCCACTTTAGTGAACAAATTCGGTCGCTCGCAGGGACCGCAGCGCTAGCGCTCGGACTCGTCGCCTGCGGAGATGGAATCGGACATTAACTGCGCGGTTTGCGCATAGCTCTGCCCTCGTGTCGTGGTGAGCCCAGCTCGCACAACGCGGGCCCTTTTCGTTTGCAGGCTACGTCAGACGATTACACAGATAGCGCGCTTTACTGCGGCCAAGGCGCCTAACTGCGGATCGAAGCAGACCAGCCCATGTTCTCGAGCGGTCTCGACCGCGAACTTCCGGGCATGCTTTCCACGCCGCTATTCACGAATCCGAAATAGAGGAACAGGCCGCTGGCATTGCCGATCAACGGTCCGTCGGACCATAGAGAGTCATCGACGCAGCATTTTAGTTCAAAGGTTTGAGATCGGCCGGGCTGAGTTCACTTCGGGTACCCACCTAGTGGTGTATAGAAGTTATGTTGCGCTTCAGTACGGGTGCGATAGACGTTGAACGGCCAGCGAGAATCGAAATCACGCTGGCCTTGCGCATTTATGTAGTTGAACGGGACGTATATCTTCTCGCCCATGCGACCTGCTTTACACTTTCGTCGCCAAATCACTTCGTTTATCTCGACAACTCCCTGCCTGGCGGACAGTGGTCGATTCCGGTCATCCATATCCACGAACCAAATCCTTCATACCGTTGTGAATGTCGCAAGTTCCCAATATTCGCCCTTGTGCCGCACTCGACACGCTGGCAACAATCATTAACACTATAACCGAAGTTCTTGCCAGCATAAACCCCGGATCGCGGTGCAATTCAACTCAAAATCCTTCGATCTTTTCGACTCGAAATGTCCCGCTGCTCGTATTTGATTCATATACAGCCTTATGAAACGCCCAAGTATTGCCCGCGGCGAGGTTATTCACGTTAACCAACCCGCTATTTTCCAGATTCCCGGCCGAATTGAAGAAACTAAACGACACCTGCACGTAACGAAGGTCTCGGTCGCACTTATTGGTGATCCTGCCGTTAATGTACCATGTGTACTCACCGCTTTCGGTGTGCAAACTGCTCTTGTCCATCACAAGGCAGTCCGGCGTCCCCCGCTGGTATCGTGCTTCTTCGACGGTTTGCGCTCTCGCCTTCGCGGCCTCGCGTTGCTGTTTTGCGAACGTCGCGCGATCTTGTTCGCGGGATCGCTCTTGGTCTACAACTTGGCCGATCGTAAATGAACCGATTTTCTGGTGCTCATTACGAATGTGCAGAAGCCCCTGATGGTATTGTTTCCTGGTGAGGTTATCAGGCCAGCCGCCGATGAGCTTTCCCGCTTGACGTTCACTCGTCACCGCTTTGTGGTCCCATCCGCCATTCGTATGACGAACGGCCGCGGTGTCGTGATTCCCACCTGAGCCTCCGCCGCCGTTCAGAGCGGAACTTATCATGCCAATTACGATGATAATTCCTATAAGGCCCAAACAACCGAGGCAGCCTCTCTTCATCGTCCGCTCCCCGGCCTTTTGATTGGCCGCGATCCTAGCGCGAACTTCGTCATCAATCACTAATCACTCCGCCCAGTAATCACCACGATGGAAATGTCGGTGCCTCCTCGCGCGGGGCGCTCTGGCGCAAATGTTCGGTTTCGCATCATTTGAAGATGTGGAGGCGCATTTGCTGATGCAGCAGCAATATGAGCAACGCTTATTTGCTACGCCACGGCATCATCCTTGGCCAATGGTGCAGATCGGCAGCGCTACAGCGAAGCCAATTATTTGACGCAGGCACATCAGCCCCATCGACGATACTCGACAGGTCTTTTCGGGGGACTGCGGTTCAACGGGAGGACTATGATGCCGTCTCGGAGTCCCATTTACGCGGTTGCCCGAGCCGGCCCACATCGTCTCGATCTGTATCATACACGTCAGCAATGATCTCCCGAGACTGTGCGCTCGGCAGTTCCGAGAGATCCATCGCTAAAGTTGCGCCTGTACATCGCTGCGCGCCGCCGCTTCGCGATCTGGCGAAAGCGCTCGTCGAATATCAGCCCACTTCGTTCTAGCCCTATTACGTCCTCACTATCAGAGAGCTGCGTTGTTAGGGTCGAACCGCGAAAGCCATGACCGCAGTCGTGAAACGATCAGATACGACTCGACCGCGCGTCGCCGAGCCGCATCGGCGACAATTCGAACCGGTTCAGGCCTGCGTGATCAACTTCAGGAAGAAATGCTGTTTGGCCATGCCGCCAGCTTCGCGGGCGAGTCCGGCGTGCTTTCCTCGCACCGTCGCGATTTGCGGCCAAAAAAAGACGAGCCCTCGTCCGAGAGCCCGCTTCAAATCAATTCGGCGGTGGTGGCCAGCGCTATTTCTTGCGGCCGCTCGACTTTTTCGCGCCTGCGCGTTTCGGGCCGCCGACCGCGTCCTTGAGGCCCTTGCCGGCGCTGAATGCCGGCACTTTCCGCGCGGCGATCTTGATGACGTCGCCCGTCTGCGGATTGCGCCCGGTGCGCGCTTTGCGCTCGCGAACGACGAAGCTGCCGAACGGGATGAGCTGAACTTTCTCGCCCTGCTTGAGCGCGGACGTGATCTCGTCGAGGATCAGGTCGACGATCTCGCCCGCCTGACGTTTCGACAACTCATGCTCGTTGGCCAGGGAATCGACGATATCGGCTTTGGTCACTGTATGATTGCACCTCGAAGGAACGTCGTACCGAAACGGCTTCATACGCCCGGGCGGAGCCGCTCGCTCGGAGGGATACGCTTGCGCGCCGCCCGCTCCTTCCGCCGCCGGGCCCGAAAAACCGTCGCGCAACGGCGAAAAGCCGCGAACGGTTATCGGTAGAGAATGGATCGCATCCTTACCGCCTCGGCCGCGCGCGGCACCGTATCGCTCGTGGCCGGAATCACGTCCGGGCTCGTCCGCGAGGCGCGCGAGCGCCACGATCTCGCGCCCACCGCGAGCGCCGCCGTCGGGCGCCTGCTCACCGCCGCCGCGCTCCTGGGCGCTTCGCTCAACGGGCGCGAGCGGCTCACGCTGCAGCTCGTCGGCGACGGCCCGATCGGTTCCATCACCGCCGACGCGTGGAGCACCGGCCTGCACGCCGTCGGCGCACGCGCCTACGCGCGCAACGGACACGCCGACGTGCCGCTCAACCCGCGCGGAAAGTTCGACGTCGCCGGTGCCGTGGGCAGCGGCAAGCTGCAAGTCACCAAGACGTACGAAGTCGGCCAGCCGTACAGCAGCATCGTGCCGTTGGCGTCGGGCGAGATCGGCGACGACGTCGCGGCGTACCTCTTGAACTCCGAGCAGATTCCGAGCGTCGTCGCGCTCGGCGTGCTCGCCGATCCGGGCGGAATCCGCGCGGCCGGCGGCGTCATCGCGCAGGTGATGCCCGGCGCGGACGACGCGACGATCGCCGCGCTCGAGCGCAACGCCGCGTCGATGGCGCCGATCACCACGCAGATCGTCGAGGGCGCCGGCACCGAAGCGCTGCTGCGCGCCGTCGCCGGCGATCTCGATCTGAAGCTCTTCGACACGTACGAGATCGCGTTCGACTGCCGCTGCACCCGCGAGAAGGTCGAGACCGTGCTGCTCGGCCTGGGCAAGGACGAGCTCGCGAAGATCGCGCGCGAGCAGCCGCGCACCGAGGCGACCTGCGATTTCTGCGGCGAGACCTACGTGCTCACCGCGGACGACGTGCGCGGCCTCGCGGAGCGCCTTGGCTAGCTGGCCTGCGGGGCCTCCGCCGCGCGGAGAACTAGTGGTGCTCGGCCGCCGGGCCTGCGGCCGCCTCCGGGCCTTTCGTCTTCGCGCCGCCGATCCGCGGGCGGAACTCTTCGATGATGCGGCCGTGGCCCAGGTTGGTGTACCACCAGCCGCACTCGCAGCGCACGGGCGCGCCGTGGTCGACCGGGTACGGGTACACGCGCTCGCAGCGCGGGCAGGTGAACGTCGGGCCGTGGACCGCCTCGGCCGGCGTGTACGTGATCGCGGCCGCGGACGCCGCCGGACGATGGGTTGCCATGTCTACCGTATCTCCAAATTCATTGGGTGATGCGCACGAACTTGCGCGAGCCGACTTGCAGCACCGCGGGGCCTTCGGCGGTCCAGCGGGCGTTGGGATCGCTGACGACGGTGCCGTCCACGCGAACGGCGCCCTCGCCGATCAGGCGCGTCGCGGCGCGCTTGGACTCGGCGAACCCGGCGGCGACGATCAGATCGGCGAGCTTCGTCCGCCCGTCGAGCGAAAGCTCCGGCATCTCGGCCGGAATCTCGCCGCGCTGGATGGTGCGCTCGAAAAAATCGCGCGCCGCGCGGGCGGCGTCGCCACCATGATACAACGCGACCAGGTCCTCGGCGATACGCTTTTTCTCGTCCATCGGCGACGCCGAGCCGTCTCGCAGGCCGCGCTCGAGCGCTTGCACCTGATCGCTGGGCCACCACGCGGCTAACCGCGCGTAGCGCGGCAACAGCGCGTCCGGGATGCGCATCGTCTTGCCGAACATGTCGTTCGGCGGATCGGTGAGGCCAATGTGGTTGCCGAGCGACTTCGACATCTTCTTCTCGCCGTCGATGCCTTCGAGCAGCGGGACGGTGATGCAGATCTCGGGATCCTGCCCGGCGTGGATCTGGTACGGCCGGCTGATGAGCAAGTTGAAGAGCTGGTCCGACCCGCCTAACTCGACGTCCACGTTCATCGCGACCGAGTCGTACGCGACCGCGACGGGATACACGAACTCGTGCAGCGCGATCGGCGTGCCGCTCTCGTAGCGCTGCTTGAAGTCGTTGCGCTCGAGCATCTGCGCGACGGTCGTCTGCGACAGCAGCTTGTAGATGTCGGTGAACGTCAGCTTCGAGAGCCACTCGCTGTTGTAGCGCAGCGTCACGCGCGACATGTCCAGCACCTTGCCGGCTTGCGCGGCGTACGTCTTCATGTTCGCGCCGATCTGCTCGTCGCTCAGTGCCGGACGCAGCGCGTTGCGCCCGCTGGGATCGCCGATGCGCGCGGTGAAATCACCGATCAGCAGGATCACGTTGTGACCGTCGTCGACGAAGCGCTGCAGCAACCGCAGCACCACCGCGTGCCCGAGGTGCAGATCGGGCGACGTGGGATCGAGCCCGAGGTACACGCGCAGCGGCCGCCCGCGCTCGAGCCGTTCCGCGAGCTCCCGCAGCGATTCGACGTGGTCGCAGCCGTCGGTCAGAAACTCCGCGCGCTCGCGCGCACTGCGTGCCGGTGTGGCGGTCATCGTGCAGGTGTGGTCGTCATGCGGTCGGCGAGCGCAGTTCAAACACGGTCACCCCGCCGCCTCCCTCATCGGCGTGGCCGTAGCGCACGTTCTGCACGAACGGATGCGCCTTGAGATACTGCTGCAAGCCTTTGCCGAGCAATCCCGTCCCCTTGCCGTGAATGAGCCGCAGCGGCGAGTGCCCGAGCAGGATGGCGTCGTCGATCCACCGGTCGACCAACGGCTCCGCCTCGACGAACCGCTTCCCGCGCACGTCGATCTGCGTCTGCGCGGTAGAAGCAGCCTCGAGCATCGATTCGCCACCCCTCGACAGGCTCAGGGTGACATCAGGCTGGTTGCCCCCGCCACGGTTACCTTTGCCACCCGGCGTGCCTTTTGTGTCACCCTGACCCTTCGACGAGCTCAGGGGAAGGCTGGGGCCGCCGCGCCGCCGCAGCTCGCTCTTCGGCACCGTCAACCGCATCGACCCGATCTGCACGAGCGCGCTCTCGCCGAGATCTTCCAGCATCGTCCCGTCCTGTTCCCACGACGACACATGCACGCGGTCGCCGACCGCAACCGGCTGGGCCGTCTCGCCCTCGCGCATGCGCTGCGGCCGCTCCTCGAGCCCGAGCTCGCGGTGCATCTGGTCGAGCGTGCGCGCGAGTAAGTCCGCTTGCCCCGGCGTGACGCGCGGCGCGCGCGCACCGCGCTCGCTGCGCTCCGCCGCGCGCCGCTCGAGCTCCGCGGTGAACCGCCGCAGCGTCTCCGCGATCTCCGCATCCGCGCGCTTGGCGAGCTCGCGCCGCTCGCGTTCCAGCGTCTCCGCGCGCCGCCGCGCATTGTCTTCGAGCGAACGCAGATGCGCGCGTTCGCGCTCGAGCTGCTCGCGCTCGCGCGTCGCGCGAATCCGCTGCTCCGCAACATCCGCGAGCGCGCGCTCGTAATCGCGCTCCTGATTCGACAGCAGCGCCTTGGCGCGCGTCACCACCTCTCGGTCGAGCCGCATCCGCCGCGCGAGCGCGAACGCGAGCGATTGCCCCGGCGACCCGACGTCGAGCTGGTACGTCGGCTCGTACGTCTCGGGATCGAACCGCACGCTGGCGTTCGCGACGTGCGGATGATCCGCCCCGAACAACTTCAGCTCGGTCGCGTGCGTGGTCGCCACGACACGCGCGCCACGCTCCAAGAACCGCTCCAGCACCGCAACCGCCAGCGCCGCGCCGGCGTTGGGCTCCGTGCCGCTGCCGATCTCGTCGATGAGGATCAGCGTGCGATCGTTCGAAACGTCGACGATCTCCGCCAGCCGCCGCAAGTGCGCGGAGAACGTGGACGCGTTCTGCGCGATCGACTGCTCGTCGCCGATGTCGGTGCAGACGCGCTCGAACCGCCCGATGGTCGCCGCGGTGGCGGGCACGTGCATCCCGCACGCGGTCATCGCGACGGCGAGCCCGACGAGCTTCA
>JAQBPK010000292.1 GCA_028287565.1 Vulcanimicrobiota bacterium | reverse complement strand
TCGTCGTACACGCGAAGCGTCGAGGTGAGCGTCGTGTTCATCGCAATCTCCGTTCTTCGAGGTGGCAGGCGAGGAGGAACTCCAGGCCTTCGACGTGGCGGCGCGCGTCGGCTGCCGTCGCGCCCCAAGCATACAGTCCGTGACCCGCGAGCAGGAAGCCCGGCACCGCCGCGTCGCGGCCCAACCGCGCTTCGACGGCATCGGCCAGCCGCTGCGTGTCCTGATCGTTGGCGAACACCGGGATCTCGACGACGCTTTCGTGCGTGCGCAGCCCGATAGCCTTGTGCATCTCGAACCCGTCGGTCCGCACCGCCCCGACGCCCTCGTCCAACCGCGAGAGCACCGTCGACGCGACGGTGTGCACGTGGAAGATCGCGCCGACCGCCGGATCGGCGCGATAGCGCGCCAGATGCAGCGGCGTCTCGGCCGACACGCCCGCCGGCACCGGCTCGCCGAGCGCGAGCACGGCGACGTCGCCCGGGCCGATGGCGCCTTTGTCGATCCGGCTGCGCGTCACGGCGGCGTGGCGGGCGTCGATACGGCACGAGAAGTTGCCCGACGTCGCGGGAACCCAGCCGCGCGACGCGGCGAAACGGCCGAAGGCCGCGATCTCCTCGACCACGCTCGAAGGCGCGACCGGCAGCACCGTGGTCACCTCACGCCGAACCCCGGCGCATGGCTTCGAGGTTGCATCCCGCGTGAAGGACGATCGCGTGCGCGACGAGCGGGTCCTCGTCTACTCCAGCGACGGCAGCCTCCCGCTCCCGAAGGCCGAGCCCGCGCGGCGCAAGCTGCAGCCGATCGCCCGCGCGATGCCGGACGACGGCGTCGTGCGCGTGGCGCGCGAGAAACGCCGCAACAGCGCGGTGACGGTAGTGCACGGCCTCGCCGCGGCGGAAGCCGACGCGCTCGGCAAGGAGCTCAAACGCCTGTGCGGCACGGGCGGCACCGCGAAGAACGGCGTCGTGGAGCTGCAAGGCGATCACCGCGACAAGATCGTCACCTACTTCGAGGAGCGCGGCCGGCGCGTGAAGCGCGCGGGCGGCTGATGCCCGACGTCGCCCATCTGGTGCTCTTCGTCGTCCTGGGCGGCGTGCTCGGCGCGCTCGGCGGGCTGTTCGGCATCGGCGGCGGCCTCCTGGCAATCCCCGTGCTGGTGCTCTTCTTCCACCTCGACGAGCAGCACGCGCAGGGCACGTCGCTCGTGATGGTCGTGCCGAACGTGATGATCGGGCTGTGGGACTACGCGCGGCGCGGCAGCGTCGACCGGCGCGTCGCGATCGTCCTCGCGGGATGTGCCGTCTCGTTCACGTTCGTGGGCGCGCTCTACGCCACGCACGTCGCCGGTCCGGGACTGCGCTATCAGTTCGGCGCGTTCACGGGCGCGCTCGCGATCTATTTCGCATACCGCGCGCTCACCGACGCGAAGGGCCGCCCCAACGGCGAGCGCCCGCGAGCACGGCTCGCATGGGGCTGGACAGCAATCGTCGGCGCGCTCGGCGGCGTCCTCTCCGGATTGTTCTCGGTCGGCGGCGCGGTGTTCGCGGTGCCGTTTCTCTCGCTGTTGTTCGGCTATACGCAAACGCAAGCGCAAGGCCTCTCGCTCGCGCTCGTCGCACCCGGCACGATCGTCGGCATCGTCACGTACGCGCTCGCCGGCGACGTCGACTGGTGGATCGGTATCCCGCTCGCAGTGGGCGGAACGTTCACCGTGCGCTACGGCGTCGGGCTCGCGCACCACCTGCCCGAACGACAGCTGCGTCTGCTGTTCTGCGGCCTGCTCGCCGTCGCATCGGTCGCCCTCTTCGTGAAGCCGTGAACACACCGCACTCCGCCGTGCTGTTGGTGAAGCCGTGAACGGAGCGGACTTCGCCGTGCTGTGCGAGCTGCGGCTCGACGACGCGGAGGCGATGTTCGCGTACCGCTCCGATCCGGACGTCGCGCGCTATCAGTGCTGGGAACCGGAATCACCCGATGAAGTGCGCTCGTTCATCGACGGCGTGCTGAAGTCGGACGCGTTCGTGCCGGGCACGTGGTATCAGCTGGGAATCGCGCTGCGCTCCAGCGGCGAGCTCATCGGCGACTGCGGCGTGCGCGTTCTTCCCGACGACCCGCGGCAAGCGGAGTTCGGCATCACCGTCGCACCGGCGTACCAAGGCCGCGGGCACGCGAGCCAGGCGCTGCGCGCGCTGCTCACCGTGCTGTTCGACGATCTCGGCAAGCACCGCGTGTACGGTTCTGTCGATCCGCGCAACGCAGCGTCGATCGCGCTGATGCTGCGGGCGGGATTCCGCCAGGAAGCGCACCTGCGCGAGAGCATTTGGTTCAAGGGCGAATGGGCCGACGATGTGATCTTCGCGATGCTGCGGCGCGAATGGCTCGCGCGCGCGGCACCGCAAAGTCCGCCGTAGCGGCGCATGCGCCGCTGCGTCAGCCGGGGATCGTGAACGTCACTGCGCGCGCGCCGGCCTTGCGCAGGGACGCGTCGTTGGACGCGTTCGCCTGAACCACCGCGACGTTTTTGAAGTTGTTGCGAGTCGGAGCGAACGCGACCTTGAAGTCGAGTTTCGTGATCGGCCCACTCCACGTCACCGTGAGCGTGTTGCTGCCCCGGTGGACCGTCGTCGTGATGTCGTCGTACCCGGCCGAGCGCAAATCGTCGACCTGCGCGCCGTTGATGCGGACTTGCACGCCGTCCGGTTCGGGCTGCATGTTCTTGAGGATCGTGATCGGGCCGTTGGCGTCGGTCCCGGTATCGCTGGTCGCCTGCTGCGCGATCGACGTTCCACCCGCTAGCGCCGCGATCGCGGCCGCAGCCGTGAGCACTTGAAACGTTCGCATACGCTCAGTGTACCCGGAGCGCCGGATGGCTACCATCGTCACGAACCGTCAGCAGGCAAGCGCGTACACCGGCGCGCAACATCGTTCGGAACTCGCCTTCCTTCCGCTCGCCCAGGAGCAGTGATCGCCGACCTCTCCCTCGCCGAAGCCCGGCGCATCGCGCTCGCCGCACAAGGATTCGCGGATCCCGCACCGCGCGGCGCCGTCGACCGCCGCCTGCTGCGGCGCGTGTTCGCGCGCACGGGCCTGATCCAGATCGACAGCGTGAACGTGCTCGTACGCTCGCACTATCTTCCGGCGTTCTCGCGTCTCGGCCCGTACGAGCGCGAGCTGCTCGAGCGCGCGGCGTACGGCCGCGACCGCATCCTGTTCGAGTACTGGGGCCACGAAGCGTCGCTGCTTCCCGTCGAGCTGCAGCCGTACATGCGCTGGCGCATGGAGCGCGCGCGGCGCGGGCTCGGCACGTACGGCCGCATCGCGGGCGCCGTGCAGAACGAGCCGCGACTGCTCGAGCGCCTGCGCGCTACGATCGCCGAGCAAGGCGCGACGCCCGCGAGCGGCTTTGACGGCGCGCGCGGCAAGGGCTCGTGGTGGGGCTGGAGCGACGTGAAGGTCGGTCTCGAAGCGCTGTTCTGGTGCGGCGACATCACGACCGCGTACCGCAAAGGCTTCGAGCGCGTCTACGATCTTCCCGAACGCGTGCTGCCGCGCGCGATCCTGGACGCACCCACGCCGAGCGAAGAGGACGCGCAGCGCGAACTGGTGCGCGTCGCCGCGCGCTCGGCGGGGATCGCGTCCGAACGCGACCTGCGCGACTACTTTCGCCTCGACCTCGCCGACGCGCGCGCACGCGTTACGGAGCTCGTCGACGCCGGCGAGCTGCAGCGCGTGCAGGTCGAGGGCTTGCGCGGCGACCGATATCTCGCGCGCGGCGCGCGCCTGCCGCGCCGCATCGACGCGCGCGCGCTGCTCTCGCCGTTCGACTCGCTGGTGTGGGAGCGCGCCCGCAATCGCGAGCTGTTCGAGTTCGACTTTCGCCTGGAGATCTACACGCCGCAGCACAAGCGCGTGCACGGCTATTACGTGCTGCCGTTCTTGCTCGGCGACCGGCTCGCGGCGCGCGTCGACCTCAAACACGACCGCCAGGCGGGCGTGCTGATCGCGCACGCGGTCCATCTCGAACCGCACGCCGATCGCCGTACCGTGTTGCCGCCGCTGCGCGACGAGCTGGCGGAGATGGCGTCGTGGCTGGGCGCCGAGCGCGTCGCGGTCCGAGGCATCGCGCGCTGAGTCTGATTCAGCGCCCCCAGCGGCGATACGCCTCGGAAACGAGCTGCGCAGCGGTGGCATCGTCCTGCTGCAAGATCGCGCCCGCGTTTTCACCCGGCAGTCCGAGGCCATCACCAAACTGATGGAGGAAGACGACTGAGATCGGCTTGCCGGAAAGAGGCTGGAGCAGTATTGCATAGCCGGTGAAGTCGGAGACCAACCCTGTCTTCATGCAGACCGGGACCGCGGGCGGAAGTACCGTACGGACGCGAGAGTCCGGGTCGCTTCTCGACATCAAGCGGAGCGAATACGCTGCGGCGGCGCGGTTGATGATCTTCCCGCGTCCCGCAGCCCCGTTGACAAGCTCTCTGAGCAGTCGAGTCAAATCACCGGCGCTCGTCGACGCTCGATGAACGACGAACGCGGAGTCTTTGTAAACGCCGTAGACGTGAGTTTGCGACATCCCGAGGGTCATCGCCGTCCGGTTCACGGCGTCCACGCCGAAGGCTTCGAGAACTACGTTCGCCGCGACGTTGTCACTCTCGACGATCATCGTACCGAGCAGCGTGCCGAGCGCGATGGTATCTCCCGGGCGCGATCGAAGCGTAGGTGAAGAGGCGCGCAATGCGTGCTGCGTGACGCGCAGACGCCGAGACAGATTTACGGCACCGAAATCACGTCCGCTAATCGCCGTCATCAAGATGACCAACTTTGCCAGCGAAGCGGCGGGGAACGATGCGCGCTCGGCTTGCCGAACCCACGGCGGCCCGCCGGCCGGGCCGATGTCGACAGCATAGTCCCGCCCGAACTCGGCGACTCTCCGCTTTACGGCGGACGCGTCGTCGGCTTGCATGCCCAACCCGCCCATAAGTGCGGCTATAAAGGCGTCCCGCCTCATTCGTAGTCTTATCCCCTTCTCCGGCAACGGAATCGAGCGATCGATAGCGTACAATCCCGTGAATGAGCCACCCGTGGGTCGGGTAATAAGCGGCTCCAGCGTGAGCTGAGATCATCTGTTGAGGGGAGTACGGATGAAGACATTTCGAAATTGCGGAATCGTCATCGCGACGGCCGCTTCTTTATTTCTCACTGCCTGTACCGGCGGCCAAAGCAAAGCCGTGCCGCCGAGTTCCGTAAGCAAGGACGTCCGCGTCTACGTACCTGCGCCGCCGGCTTCGGCTCGAAAGTCGCCGGAAGCGTTCAAGGCAGCCGCTGCGAAAACCATCGCGGCGGAGAATGTCCGGGGACGATTCCACGTCGCGCGTGACGGCGTCTCGCGAGTGTACGAGCAGCACGTCGACTTCGTGCTGCCGGGATGGAAAATGAGTGGCCACGTGACCGGGGTCGTCGTCGGTCCGAACGATCGCATCACCATACTCGCGGACTTCGCGCACGGCGACACGCTCGTGCGGCATCACGAAGCCGGAACCCGTGCCACGTCGTCCTTGGAGATCGACTCATGAGGCGTCACGTTCTCGCGATTGCGGCAGCCGTCGCCGTCGTGCTCACGGCGATCTCGTTCTCCACGCCTCCGCCGACTCGTGCGCAAACCGCCTACGGCTCGGTGTGCTTGACGATCTACACGTACAACAGCTATTCCGTGACGCAGTGCATCAGCCAGCCGTGGAGCGAGTTCACGATTGCGAGAGATTACTGCGGTAACTTCAGCGCTCACACGATGGGTCCGAATCACTACAATAATTTCATGACTGCCAGCGGCTCATGGACCGGCGGCGGGTCGATCGACTGGGAAGGCAACTTCGACATGTACCAGTCGGAAATCGGTACCTGCGACTAGTCCCATGATCCACCCGACACGGCGGCAAACGGCTGCGGGTCTAGTCGTCGCGTGCGCCGTCGCGGCGTGCACTGCGCTCAACTCCATCAACACGATGTCGTCCGCCGACGTGCCGGCGGTCTTCAACGGCATCCGTCCGCAGATCTCATACGAGCTCAGCGATACGCCCGCGGCCCTCACACCGCGCGAGCGGGCCGCATGGTGGATGAAAAAGAACAAGAGCGCTATCATCGCCGCGGAACAGCGATGGCGCGTCGACCGACGCGCCATCGCGGAAGTCGTCATGTACGAAGCGATTCAAAACCCCGAACCGCTCGCATCGCTGATCTTGAGCCGCTTCGCGGGGCCCGGCAAACTGCACTACAAGGCGGAGCGTTTCAGCGAAGGCGAGCCCGTTACCAAGGAGGTCGAAGACCTTGGATATCTTCCACGCCGCTCAGTCGGCGCTCGAAAGACCTACCTAGAGACGGACGCAGGTTCGATCGAGTACATCGGCGCGATCTTTCGGGCATTCTCGGACCTCGGACGGCAGCACGGCTATTCGCTGTCTTGCGATGTCCCGATGCTGGGAACGTTCTATTCCTCGTGGACTTTAGCTGAGGCGCGGTCATTCTGGACGCGGTCACATCCTCGGATGCTGCGCCCGAACCGAGCGGGCGCATGGATGGAGCAGCAGATCGGATTCGTACAAGGTGTCGTCGGAACGCCGTCTCGCTCGGTGTGCGCGCGATAAAAAAGAGAGAGGCACCGCCGGAGCGGTGCCTCGCCTTGTTCGTCTCTAGGTGGGTGTTAGGACGAAATCTTAGTGGTACGGCGTCGGGTACGGCGTCGGGTACTGGTTCTGGTTCTGGCCGTTGTTGTAGCCGCCGTTGTTGTAGCCGCCGTTGTTGTAGCCGGCCTGACGGCGCGACAGGATCGTCGCGGGAGCCGTCGTCTTCATCGAGACCGTCGTGCCCTGGTTCACGGTGATGTTCTGGCCCGTGTTCGCGGCGTAGATCGCACCGCCGACCGCGCCGATCGCGCCGCCGACATCGGTGCCGATATGCTTACCGATGTAGTTGCCGACGATCTGGCCCACGACGCCTCCGACGATCGTCTTGGCGGTGGAGTTTGCTTTGTTACCCTGTGCATCGAGCGAGAGGACTTGGCCCTGAAGCGCAGCGGTAGTCCCGTCCATCAGCGTCAGGCGGTCGAACGCGAGCGCTACGCCGCCCTTCTTCATGCCGGTGGCACGCGAAACGCTCGCGACGTGGCCGTACACCTTGGCACCCTGATAGCGGTTGTCGTCGGCGGGGAACGGCGGCTGCACGTCGAGGACGAACGGATCACCCATCTGCGCGTTGCGGCTGTTGATCGTCTGCTCGAGCGTACCCGCGATGACGGTCTGCGACGGCAGGAGCGTGTCGCCGGTGTTTCCGTTGTACTGGCCGTTGCCGTACTGAGCGGAGGCTGCGAGCGGCAGCGCCGCGAGGGCGGCGATGGCGAGCGCTAGGAGAGATTTGCGGAGCATCAGATACCTCATGGTGGAGTCGTACGGGTAACGCGCACCACGACAAAGACGTTCCGCCGGAAAGCAAAGAGGCGCCGGTCACTCCAGCGCCTCTGCGTCGTGCTCCGCCCGGCCGCTAGGCCGTCAGCGGAGCGAGCTCACGGTCGACCTCGCCGCGCAGGCCCGAGTCCGCGCGCAGCACCTCGGCCTTGTCGATCCGCTCCCACGGCAGATCCAACTCCGGCCGGCCGAAGTGGCCGTACGATGCCGTCTGCTTGTAGATCGGCCGCCGCAGGTCGAGGTTGTGGATGATCGCCGCCGGGCGCAGATCGAAGTGCTTCTTGACGAGCTCGGCGATCGTCTCTTCGTCGATCTTGTTCGTGCCGAACGTCTCGACCAGCACGCTGATCGGGTGCGCAACGCCGATCGCGTACGCGACCTGCAGCTCGCAGCGCTCGGCCAGACCCGCCGCGACGATGTTCTTGGCCACGTACCGCGCGGCATACGCCGCCGAACGGTCCACCTTGGTGGGATCCTTGCCGGAGAACGCGCCGCCGCCGTGGCGCGCCATCCCGCCGTACGTGTCGGCGATGATCTTGCGGCCGGTCAGACCGGCGTCGCCCTTGGGGCCGCCGATGACGAACCGGCCCGTCGGGTTGACGTAGATCTTCAGGTTCGCGTCGCGCAGCCCGCGCGGGATCACCGCGTCGATGATCTGCTCGGTGACTTCGCGCCGGATGAGATCGAGCGGAATGTCGTCGTCGTGTTGCGTCGAGATGACCACCGCGTCGACGCGCACCGGCTTGTGCCCGTCGTACTCGACGGTGACCTGCGACTTGCCGTCGGGGCGCAGGTACTTGATGTCGCCGTTCTTGCGCTTGGCGGCGAGCAGCCGCGTGAGGTCGTGCGCGAGCGTGATCGGCAGCGGCATGAGCGAGGTCGTCTCACGGCAGGCAAAGCCGAACATCATCCCCTGGTCGCCGGCGCCGGTCAGCTCGAACGGATCGCGCTCACCGGTCTCCTTGACCTCGAGTGACCTGTCGACGCCCATCGCGATGTCGGGCGACTGCTCGTCGACCGATACGGACACGCCGCACGTCTCGTAGTCGAAGCCGACGGCGGAGCGGTCGTAGCCCACTTCCTTGATCGTCTCGCGGACGATCTTCGGAATGTCGACGTACGTGGTGGTCGAGATCTCGCCCGCAATGTGAATCTGGCCCGTGATCGCGAACGTCTCGCACGCGACGCGGCCCATTGGATCCTTCGCCAGGATCGCGTCGAGCACGCCGTCCGAGATCTGATCGGCGAGCTTGTCGGGATGACCCTCGGTCACCGACTCGGACGTGAACAAACGGCGGTATGCCAATTACGTGCCCTCGCTCCACGACGCCATGTACTTCACCTGCTCGGGCGTCGGGGTGTCGATATCGATGCCGAAGGCGGCGAGTTTCAGCTGCGCCACTTCCTCGTCGATGTGGTCGGGGACCGAGTAGACCTTCTTGTCGAGCGTCTTGTAGTTCTGCGCGAGGTACGCCGCCGCCATTGCCTGGTTGGCGAACGACATGTCCATCACCGACGCGGGGTGGCCTTCGCCGGCCGCGAGGTTGATGAGACGGCCCTGCCCGAGCACGCGCACCGTGCGGCCGTTGCTCAGCGCGTACGACTCGACGAACTCGCGCGGCGTCGTCTTGCCGGTCGAGAGCGCTTCGAGCGCGTCGAGGTCGAGTTCGTCGTTGAAGTGACCCGAGTTGCACACGATCGCGCCGTCGCGCATCACCTCGAAGTGCTCCTTGCGGATCACGTGGTAGTTGCCCGTGACGGTGATGAAGATGTGGCCCAGCTTTGCCGCTTCGGCCATCGGCATCACCTCGAAGCCGTCCATCTTCGCTTCGAGCGCCTTGCGCGCGTCGATCTCGGTGACGACCACGTGCGCGCCCAGGCCCTTGGCGCGCGACGCGACGCCGCGCCCGCACCAGCCGTAGCCCACCACGACGACGGTCGAACCGGCGATCAGCGCGTTCGTCGCGCGAATGACGCCGTCGAGCGTCGACTGCCCGGTGCCGTAACGGTTGTCGAACATGTGCTTGGTCAGCGCGTCGTTGACCGCGATCACCGGGTACGGCAGCACGCCGTCCTTCTCCATCGCGTGCAGGCGGATGACGCCCGTCGTGGTCTCTTCGCAGCCGCCGATCATCTCTTTGAGCAGCGCGTTGTGCTTGGTGTAGATCGTCGTGACGAGATCGCAGCCGTCGTCCATCGACATGTGCGGCTTGCTCGCGATCACGGACTCGATGTGGCTGTAGTAGGTGCCTTCGTCCTCGCCCTTGATGGCGTACGTCGGAATCTCGTAATGCGCGCACAGCGCGGCGGCGACGTCATCCTGCGTCGAAAGCGGGTTGGACGCGCACAGCGCGATGTCGGCGCCGCCCGCTTTGAGGGCAAGCATCAGGTTGGCCGTCTCGGTGGTGACGTGGAGGCAGGCGCCGATGCGCACGCCGGCCAGCGGCTTGGTCTTCGCGAAACGGTCGCGAATCTGGGCGAGCACGGGCATGAACGTGGCCGCCCACTCGATGCGGGCTCTTCCGGCGTCGGCGAGCGCGACGTCTTTGACGTCGCCCCGGGTCTTCTCGATGGTCTGCACGATGTTGTTCGACTTCCTGTTGGCTGCTGAGCGAAGGCGAGCGTGCTTGTTGAAACGAGCTGAAACGGGCGACCGAAATCCATTCGCCGCGAGGCGTCCGGAGTTCTTGCCTGGTAGACCGCCGCGTGAGCGGAATCGATGCATACCTGGACCGGCTGGCATCCGCCGATCCTACTCCCGGCGGCGGCAGTGCTGCGACCTTGGTCGGCGCGCTGGGGGCGGCGCTGTGCGCGATGGTCGCCCGGATCACCGCCGGCAACGCTCGGTACGGTTCCGTCCACGCGGCGGCGCTCGCGATCGTCGCGGCGGCCGACGTCCTGCGCGAGCG
>JAQBPK010000285.1 GCA_028287565.1 Vulcanimicrobiota bacterium | reverse complement strand
GTCGGACATCGCCCCAAAACATCCATCACGTCGTCCGGCACGACGCCGAACCAGTTCGGCCCCGCGACGAGATAGTTTCCGGCCGCATTGCCTGTCGCGACCAAGCCGACATAAGCAAAATTATCGGAGCTGATGCTTGCGAGCTGGATGCTGTAGAACCGGTCCGTCACCGCCGGTACGCTGAGCACGAGCGGCTCGCGCGACAGATCGAGCCACGCCGTCGAATACAGCGTATCGCAATTCGGGCTACCGCCGTCGGACGTAGCCGGCGTCACCAAATTCGGGGCGTTGAAGATAGCGTTCATTGGTGCTGAAGGCATCGACTTACCACTGGCTGCGGCTATCGCCTTGCCGCCCGGGCTGGTCCAAAGCCAGCACAGTTGACTCAAGTAAATCCAGGGGAAACCCCAGACGTACGCCTGCAAACCGAGCGAATAGGCATATTCCTCTTCCCACGGTTCGCCGGCCTCGCGGGCGCCGTCGCCGCGGCCGCCGGTGGTGACATCGGCTCGGTCGAGAAGCGACTTCAGCAGTTCGGGATCGATTGCAAGAGCCATGACCCTGCCCAATCTTTGAGAGCGAGAGGCCGTGCTCTTCGACATGGACGTCCCCCCGCAAGGAACTTCTACACGACTCGCTCGACGATTCCCGCAACCTGCGTCTCGACCGGGCAGTCCTTCAGCGTGGCGCGCGCCGCGGCCGGCCCGGTATCGCGACCAGCGCGACGACCGCCGCCAGCACGCACACGATCACCGATGCGACCATGACGCCGCGAAAGCCCGCGAGATACCCCTCGCGCACGGCCACTTCCAGCTCCTCGCGGTCTTGCGGCGGGACGTCGTTGGGCACCGTGCCGGCGTACAGCCGCGCGCGGTCTTCGTGCGCGATCCGCGCGGTCTGCTGGCTCATGTGATGGCGCGCGACTCGCTTGTCGAAACCGGCGTCGAAGACGCTCGCGAGCACGATCCCGAACGCGGCGACGGCGATGAGGCCGGCGGTGCGCGCGACCGCGTTGTTCACGCCCGATGCGACGCCGCTCTTCTCGGTGTCGACCGCGTCGAACACCGCGGTCGTGAGCGGCGCGACGAACAACGACGTTCCCATGCCCAGGACGAGCGCCGCGGGGAAGTACGTCGTCCAGTACGAGCCGCCGATTCCGGGAACGGCGAGCAAGGCGAATCCGAGCGCGGCGAGCAGCGCACCGCCGACGAGCGGGATCCGCGCGCCGATGTGCGCCGTGAGCCCGCCCGACCAGCGCGAGAGCACGAACATGAGCAGCACCCACGGCAGCAGCGCCGCGCCGGCCGCGGTCGGCGTGTACCGCTGGACGTCGATGAGCAGGTACGGGAAGAAATACAAACTGCCGCCGAGCGCGGCGTACAGGAACAGCGTGTAGACGTTCGCGGCGGTGAACACCGGCGAGCGAAACAGATCGAGCGGCACCATCGGCGCGCGCGAGCGCCGCTCGACGAGCACGAACACGCCGATCAGCGCGACGCCCGCAACCAGCGCGGCAATGCCGAGGACGCCGGGCTGCCCACCTTGCGATCGAATGAGCCCGAACGTGAACGCGCCGAGACCGAGCGTCGCCAGCACCGCGCCGGGAATGTCGAGCTGCTGCGGCATCTCGTCGTCGCGGCTCTCCGGATATCCGCGCCACGAGATCGCGAACACCCCGATCGCGATCGGGATGTTGATCAGGAACACCCAGCGCCACGACGCGTGCTGCGTGAGCCAGCCGCCGATCACGGGACCGGCCGCGCCGGTGATCGCCGCAAACCCGGACCACGTCCCGATCGCCCGGCCGCGCTCCGCGCCCGTGAACATGGCGCTGATGAGCGCGAGCGACTCGGGCATCGCGCAAGCGGCGCCGATACCTTGCATGCAGCGCGCCGCGATCAGCACCTGAACGTTCGGCGCGAACGCGCACCCGAACGACGCTGCGGTGAAGATCGCGATGCCCGTGAGGAAAAGGCGTTTGCGCCCGTAGAGGTCGCCGAGCGAACCGCCGAGCAGGATGAGCGCCGACAGAAAGAGCGCGTAGCCCTCGACGACCCACTGCATCTGCGCCGCGTTCGCGGACAGTTCGCGCTGGATCACCGGCAGGGCGACGTTCACGGCGCTGCCGTCGATGAACGTCATCGCGGAGCCGAGGATCGCCGCAACGAGTACCCAGGTCTTCGCCGATGTCTTCGCCACGGGGCGAACATCGGGTATCATGGTGGCCTACCCCTGCTACAGAACGAGAGGGACCATGAGCGAGATCGCCTGGCTGGGATCGCTCGACGACGCGCTGCGCGCCGCACGCGACGGCGAGCGCCTCGTCCTGATGGACGTGTTCAACCCCGGTTGAGGGGGCTGCAAAGCGCTGGATACCGTGACGTATCCCGAAGCCCCGGTGCGAGAAGCGATCGAACGCCTCACCGCGCCATATCAGATCGACAACACGGTGGAAGCGAACCAGCCGGTGCTGGACCGCTACCGCCACACCTGGACGCCCGACCTGCGCATCATCGACACGGACGGCACGGAGCTCTACCGCTGGAACGGCTACCTCCCACCGGCGGAATTTGCGCCGCAGCTGATCGCGGCGGTCGCGCACGCGCGCCTGCGCCGCAAAGAGTATGACAAGGCGCAGGCGCTGTACGAGGAAGTGCTGCGGCGGTTCCCGACCGCGCTGATCGCCGCCGAAGCGCAGTACTACCTGGGCGTGAGCGCATACCGCGCCTCACACAACTCGAGCGATCTTCTGAAAGCCTGGCACGAACTGGAGAAGAGCCATCCCGAAAGCGAGTGGACGGTCAAGCAAAACTTCTAGCCGCGCCAAGAAAGGCAGCGCGAAGAAGCGCGCAACGGTCAAGAAAACCGCAGGACGCAAGAAGTCCGGAACGCGCAAGAAGGGCGGAAAGAAGAAAGCACCTCCGGTCAAAGTCCTGACGCGCCCGACGCCGGAGGACCGCATCCCGCGCGTGATCGAGAACCCGGCATTAAGCGATCACCTGGCGATCATCACGCGGGCGGTGTTCCAGGCGGGCCTGTCGTGGTCGGTGATCGACGCGCGCTGGGACGATTACGTGAAAGCGTTCGACGGCTTCGACGTCGAGAAAGTGGCGGCGTACCGCGAGCGCGACGTCGCCCGCCTGATGACCACCGACCGCATCATTCACTCGCGCGCGAAGATCGAAGGGACGATCCATAACGCGCAGGTGCTCCTGGAGTTGGAGCGCGAGCACGGGTCGATTCGCGCCTACCAGGCGTCGCTTGCGGATTACGACGCGGCGCGCGAGGATGCCGCGAAGCGCTTTGCCTACATGGGCGACCTCAACACGTACTATTGGCGGTTCCTCACCCGCGCCCCGGTACCCGAAATGGAGCGCTGGATGAAAGGCCAGGACCGCGACCACCCGCGTATCCGCGAGATGGTACACGCAGCGACCCGGATCGTGTAAGCGGGTTGTAACTGCGCTGAAGCAACAACGCGGCAGCGAACCGTGTGAGATCGCCGAACGTGCCCGGAGTCCCGAGCACGTTCGGCGGATCACGTTCCGAGTCGTTAGTGCGTGACTTCCGCCTGGCTCTTCCAGATTTCGTTCGTTTGCTCGCGGATCAGCTCGGCCGCGCCGGTTTGAACCGCTTCGCCGTCGTCGCGCAGCTCTTGCAGCACGACGTCCGGGATGACTTGGTTGATCTGCATGATGACGCGCGCGTAGTCGGCGAGGTGCCGCTTCGCGAGGTCCGCTACCGTCGTGTCGCCGAGGCCGGCCGACGTCGCGTGCAGCATCGTGTAGCTGATCGACGCTAGGCTCAGCGCCGTGTAGTCGTCGCGCAGGTTCTTCGAGACTTTGGTCTTGCGCACGCTGTCGACCGCGGCCGCGCCGAAACCGAGCAGGCTGCTGAACGCCGACTTTACCGGGCTCGCTTCGTGGCCGCCGAGCTGTTCGAGGCATTGCTCGAGTGCGGTGACGTGCGAGTCGGTGAGGCTTTCGAGCGACGAGATCACCGTGATCGCGGCGGTGTAGTTCGCCGTGTCGTCCATCTCGAGCTGGCGCTTGAGCGGCTGCGCGATGTGCCGCTCGAGCGCGAGCATGTCGCTCACGTAGGTTTGGAGCGAGTGCCGTTCGTTCTCGCCGGACCCCTCCGCCGCGGACGAATCGTAACGGATCGACTGTTGGTTGTCTGTTCCGAGGTCACTCATGCACGGGCTTGTGCCCGCTCCGGTGACGCCGTACGCGGAGGGGTTACTCGCCTCGGCGAGCCGCAAGCCGGGCGTCACGCTCAGGCGCGCGTGATCTCCGCTTGCCGCTTGCGAACTTGATCCGCGCGCAAATGCAGCGTGAACGCCGTCCCGCGCTCGGAGGTGCCTGCCAAAACGAGCGTTCCCCCCGCGCGTTCCACGGCGCGCTTCGCGATCGCAAGCCCTAAGCCTGAGCCTTCCACGTCACCGCGCGTGACGCCGCGGTAGAAGCGGTCGAAAATTCCCACGCGGTCGTCGGGATGAATGCCCGGCCCTTCGTCGGTGATCGTGACGTCCACGCCGCTGTCGCCCGCCGCCGTCGCGATGCGTATCGGCGAGCCGGGGGCGTACTTGATCGCGTTGTCGAGAACGTTCGCGATCGCTTCGTGGATCTCGGTCTGGTTGCCGATCACCGTCGCGTCCACGGCGCAGTCGAGCTCGATTTGCAGTCCCGGATGCAGCAGCCGCCGCGCGTCGACCATCTCGTCGAGCAGCGGGCACAGCTCGAACGGCTCGGGCGGCCGCACGTCGGCCCCCTCCATGCGCGCGAGCAGCACGAGGTTGTCGATCAGCGTGCGCATGCGCGCGCCTTCGATCGAGATCGCCGTGAAGATCCGCCGCGAGCGCTCGTCGCCTTCATCGGCTTTGCGCCGCAACAGATCGATGTAGCCAAGCACGATCGTGAGCGGCGTGCGCAGCTCGTGCCCCGCGTCGGCGACGAACTGGCGCATCTGCGACTCGGCCTGCCGGCGCTCCGCGAACGCGGACGACACCTGTGCGGCGGCGGCGTTGTACGCGACCGCGATCGCGTCGAACTCGCTCTTGCCCGCGACCGCGATCGGCTGCGGCGTGAAGTCGCGCGTCGCGAAGCGCTGCAGCGCGTGCGTGACCTCGATCAGCGGGCGCAGCACCTGCAGCGTGATGTAGCGCCCGAGGAACCACGCGAGCACGGCGGCGATAAGGCCGACGCCGACCACGCCCCCGAGAAGCCACAGCGCCACCTGAAGCGTCGCATCGGGCTCGGGCATGATGCGCAGCTCGCCGTCCACGAGATCGACCCGCTGGAAGTGCGCGCCCAGCGCGGTTCCGAGCGCGAAGCCGATCCGGCTGCCTTGAATGCGGAACGTGCGGGGATCGCCATGCACCACCTGCCCGTTGACCACGACATAGTCCGGCATCGGCGGACCGGTCCGCTTCGCGGGCTCCTGCCCTGCCGGCTTCGCACGGCTCGCCGATGTCTGCGGCGCCGGCGCGCCGCGAATCAGCAGCGGCGCGCTCGTCGCGTGCGGGGCGTCCGGCCGCGCCCCGTTCGCGCCGCCCTCGTGCGGGAACGGTCCGGCTGCCACCATGCGCACGCCGGGACGCGCAAGCCGCTTCTCGATCTCCAGTGCGGCGCTCAGGAACGACTGGTGCCGCTCCGCGGCGCGCGCCGAGAAGGCCTCGGCCTCGCGCGCGTTCGCGTCGATCGTGTCCTGGATCGAGTGCTCGTACACGACGAGCGCGACGACGGCGAACGCGCCGAGCACGCCCACGACCAGGATCACCGCCGCGGCGACGTACCAGCCGGTCAGCCGCCGCGCGAACGACGTGAACACGGTCTAATGCGCGCGCAGCGCGTAGCCTGCGCCGCGGATCGTGCGGATGAGCTTGGGCTCGAAGCTCGCGTCGATCTTCGCGCGCAGGTACGACACGTACGTTTCGACGGCGCCCGGGCCGACGTCGCGGTCGGTGCCCCACACGAGGTCGAGCAGCTGGTCGCGCGTGAACACGCGCTCGGGATTGCGCACGAACGTCAGCAGCAGCGCGTACTCCCGCGCCGACAGGTCGATGCGGTTCTCGCCGCGCTTCACGTCGCGGCGGTCCAGGTCGATGGTGAGATCGGCGTACGACACGATCGACGGCTGCTCGAGGCGCGGCCGGCGCAGCGCGGATTGCAGGCGCGCCGCGAGCTCGGACATCTCGAACGGTTTGGAGATGTAGTCGTCCGCGCCGCGGCGCAAGCCGGTGATGCGGTCGTCGGTGTCGGCCTTCGCGCTGAGCATCAGGATCGGTGCTTCGGTGATGCGGCGCAGCATCGGCAGCAGCTCGAGCCCGTCGACGAACGGCAGCATCACGTCGAGCACGATCGCGTCCGGCCGCCAGTCGCGCACGAGCTGAAGTCCGGTGCGCCCGTCCGGCGCGCTGCGCACCTCGAAGCCGTCCTCCGCGAGCCCCAGCTCGAGAAGATCCCGGAGGTGGCGCTCGTCATCGATCACGACGACCCGAGGTGGTGCTGCCATGCGCTACTGTTTGACGCTCCCGCCGCCGGTTCCGAGGTCCGGCGGCCGCACCACGAACAACCCGATCGACGGCGTGTAGTAGAAGGCGTTGCCGCCGAAGCCGCCACGGCGCTGCCCGCCGGGACCCGGACTTCCCTCCGGACCCGGGCTCGCGCCGGGTGCCGGACTTGCGCCCGTGCCCGGCGCCGCAGCCCCCGCACGCCGGCCGGCACCGGCTGTGGCCGCC
>JAQBPK010000278.1 GCA_028287565.1 Vulcanimicrobiota bacterium | reverse complement strand
CTTTGTCGGGTCGCCGTCCGCGCCGAACGGGCCGCAGATCCTCATCCCGCGGGCCGGGTCGCCGTCGCCCGGGTTCACGGCGCCGCCGCTGGCGACCCCGACGCCCGTGCCGAGCGGCTCGCCCGGCCCCGTGATCATCACGCCGGAGACCGCGCCCCCCTCGAGCAGCCCGCTGCCGGCGCCGGTGTTCACGGCGGGGCCGATCGGGCTGCCGTCGCCTTCGCCTTCCGCCTCGCCGGTCGTCGGCGAGATCCTCGACCCCAACACGTATGCGATCCTGGGCGACAAGCTGAGCGGCGTGAACAAACCGGGCCAGGTGTTCGACCTCGACGGGCACGTCAACATCTTCTACCAGGACGGCGTGCTGGGCGGCGACCACGCGCACTACGACGGGCAGCGCTACATCGACGTTACCGGAAACACGTTCGTGAAGAACCGTTCCGGCGACACGACGCTGTTCGCGGACTCGGTGCGGTTCGACACGATGACGCAGAAGGCGACGCTGCTGCGCGGGCGCGGCGAGTCGACGCAAGGCGTCGAGCAGGGGAAGCTGCATTTCGCCGGCACGTCGATGGTGACCGACCGTAGCGGCGTCACGCACGTCGACCACGCGAACATCACGACGTGCGAGAACCCGCGCGGCGGCTATCACATCGAGTCAAAGACGCTCGACGTGTACCCCGGCGACAAGGCCGTCGCGCGCGCCGCGGTGCTGTTCCTCGGCGCGCTCGCGATCTTCTACCTGCCGGTGGTGGTGATCTCGCTGCGGCACGAGGAGGAGGGCTCGCGGCGCCAGCCCGGCTTCATCCCGATCGTCGGCTACTCGCAGTCCGAAGGTTTTTATGTCAAGGCGCGGCTCGGTTTTGCGCCCAGCGACTACTACTACGGCTATTACCGCATCGAGGAGTACACCAAGATCGGGTTGGGTCTCGGGTACGTCGCGACGCTGCGGAAAAAGAACGGGCGGCGCCAGACCGACATCAACTTCTACCGCATGAAGAACAAAGCCGACGGCAGCAACAGCAACAACCTGACGCTCAACGACGACGAGATCTTCTCGCAGAAGATGCGCGGGAAGTTCGGGATCAACTACACCGGGAACTACGGGCCGCTGGTGTCGCTGCCGCCGACGTTCGACCTCAGCGCCGCGGTCGATCGCGGCAACGAGCGCGGCGACCGGCAGAACTACAGCTTCCGGCGCAACTCGACCGGTTCGCAGGCGTCGTCCAACAACTACGGCGTCACCGACCACCGCATCTTCTCGACCAGGCTGTCGAACGATTTCACGATGTCGTACACGACCAGCCAGAACATCGGTTATCCGGCCGCGAACACGCTGCACTACGAGACGCTCACGCACTTCGCCGGGCGGTCGTACGACTACGACCTTACGTTCGACCGCTACGACACGACGACGCCCAGCTATTCGCAGCGCGAGCCGGAGCTTGCGATCCGCCCGCACGATCCGCTGTTCCCGCGCTTCCGGCTGTTTCCGATCAACGCGCAGTACACGCTCGGGCTCTACAGCGATCCCCAGGCGCAGCCCGACGTCAACAAGCTCGGCTTGACCACCACGCGCGGCGAGGCGCGTCTCACGATGGGGCCGGCGCTCGCGCACGTGCTCGGCAGCGATTTCAACGCGACGCTCACCGTGCAGCAGGACGCGTACGGCACGGGCGATCTCAAGGCGCAGATCGGGCAGCAGGCCACGCTCACGACGCCGCTGTTCGGGCATCTGATCAACACGATCTCGTACAACGAGTCGCACGTGAACGGGCCGTTCGCGGAGCCGTTCAAGTCGATCGACGTGCTCGGCAACGGCTCCAAACAAGCCAGCGACGTGCTGCGCATCTTCAACGGCGACGTGTACTCGCTTTCGCTCACCGCGACGACGTTCTTCAACCGCCAGGCGCAGTCGGTCGGGTATCAGCTCACGTCGCGGCCGTCGCCGCGCTCCACGCTGCTGCTCGGCGGCAATTTCACGCCCGGATCGGGGAACGGCTTCGACCGCACGAGCGTGCAGCTCGCGACGCCGTTCGGCTACCAGAGCGACTTGCAGTTCTCGACCAACGTGAACTGGAAAGCGCACATGCGCCTTGAGAGCAAGAACATCTACTACCGGCACATCGTCGGAAATTGCTACGAGATCCGCTTGTCGTACAGCCAGGACACCAAGCAAGTGACCGCGTCGATCGACCTGCTCGCGTTCCCGTCGCGGGTCGCGAACTTCGGGATCGGGCAGACGTCGCTGGGCAACATCATCCCGCAGAGCTTCTCGAACACGTCGTTCACCGGCGGGTACTGATCGAAACGCCGCCGTCCATGGTACAAGCTCGAGCATGAACACGTACACTCAGCCCTGCGAGCACCAGGAGTGCAATTGCACCGTCACCGGCGGCCTCGAAGGCGCGGCGTACTGCAGCGACGTCTGCGAGGCGCGCGACACGACGGACGAGGAGATGGAAACGACCTGCGCCTGCGGCCACCCGCCCTGCGACGTCGAGTAGCCGGCGCTAGCGGCGCTGGGTGCCGTGCCGGTCGCGCGCTACGTGCGGGTGCGGGACACCGGGGCGCGGGACGGTGCGGCGGTCGGCGACGTGCTCGGCGACGGGACGGGCGAGGGGCTCGAGACGGCGCCGTTCGGCGGCGTGCTGAACACCTCGATGCCGACGATCTGCGCGGCGGCGTTCTGCACCGCGACGCTTCCGCCCGGCTTGAAGTTGTTCGTGTTGACGAGCGTCGCCGTGTCGAACAGGAACTTGTAGCTCGTGTCGCTGGGGCCGGTGGTGCCGAGCGAGTCGATGGGCGAGTTGGTGCGGTCGAGCGTGAAGATGCTCACGTTCCAGTTCGTGGCGATGTACGTGTACGGCGGGCAGGTGCGGTTGGACGTGACGGGCGGCACCTGATTGGCGGACGGCGGCGGAAGATCGAGCAGGCAGCGGTTGAACGTGATCTGAAAACCGAACTGCGCGTTCGCGTTCGGGATCGACGTTTGAAAGTTCACGGTGCCTTGCGGAATCGGGACCTGAAACTTGTTCGCGTTGCCGGACGCGGGGTCTTGAAAAATCTGGTACAAGCCTGGGGAGTTCGCGAAGCCGGCGCCGCCGCCGACGATGAAGTACGCGGACCAGTTCTTGAAGTCGCTGTTCTGATAGCCTTGAGCGTACGGCTGCTCGTTGTTGCCGGTCGTGTTGAAAACGATGAGATACGTGACGTTCTGGAAGTCGAGCTGGCCCGCCGTCTCGAAACGAATCAGCGTTTGACCGACCGGAACGATCCCGCCGCCCAGCGACGGCTGGTTCAGTCCGGTGACCTGACGTCCGCACCCCGAGACCATTAACATCGCCGCAACGACCACGGCAGTAACGAGCCGACGCACCCTGTTCTCCTCCGCGACCGTTCGCAGCACGGCCGTCGCGCTTTTGTGCGCGCTCGGGCTGCATCTGGCCTTCCCACTGACAACGTGGTGGTGGCTCGCTCCGTTCGCCTGCGCGGGATTGATGTGGTCGTGGTGCAGTCTCGAACCGCGCGCGGCGGCGCTCGTGGGGTACGCGAGCGGGCTCGTGTTCTTCACGCTCGGTTTCTCGTGGTTCGGCGAGACGGCCGGTGCGCTGGTCGGGCCTGCGGCGCCGATTCTCGATATCGGGCCGGCGCTCGCCGAAGCGCTCGCGTTCGCGTTCGCGGCGTACGTCGCGTCGGTTGCCGCGCGGCGGTGCGACGTGCGCGCGGTGCCGTTCGTCGCGGCGGCGGCGTTCGCGCTGGGCGAACAGCTGCGCTCGAGCAGTGCGCTCGGCGTGCCGCTCGAGCAAGTCGGCATTACGATGATCGACTCGCCGCTGCGTCCGCTCGCGGCGTTCGCCGGCGGGTACGGGCTCACGTTCGTGACGGTGCTGCTCGGCGCGGCGCTCGGGTGGTGGCTGTTGTCGCCGCGTGATGGGCGGCGTGTGCGCGTTCTTGTCGCGGTGTGGGTCGGTGTGTTCGTTTGCACCGCGCTTGCGTGGGCTTTGTGGCCTGCGCGGCATTACGCGCCGCCGCATCGGCGTGTCGCGGCGGTGCAAGGCGGGATCGCGCAGAGCGTCAAGCGCAGCGACACCGGGCTCGGGCTCGCGCTCGCGCGGTACACGACGATGACGTCGGCGTTGCGCGCGCAGCATCCGTCGCTCGTGCTGTGGCCGGAGACCGTGATCACGACGGACTTGCGGCAGAACGCTTCGCTGCGCGAGCGCTTCGCGCGGCTCGCCGCGGATCTCGACACGACGCTATGGGCCGGCGGTTTCTGGGACGATGGCGTGCGGCTGCAGAACGCGCTGCTGATCTTCGACCCGCACGTGAACGCGCGCGAGGTCAGCGCGGTCTACGTCAAAGAGCAGCTCGTGCCGTTTGCGGAGTATCTTCCCGGTCCGGCATGGATGCGAAAGCTGCCGTACGCCGATCAGATCGGCGGCTTCATGCCGGGACACAACGCGCGCGAGTCGTACGCCGGCGCGACGCCGCTGATCTGCTGGGAATCGGTGTTCGGCGACATGGCGCACGATCGTTTGCGCGAGGATCCGTCTTTGTTCTTGATAGCGACGGACGACGCGTGGTTCGGGACGACCGAAGGGCCGTACGAGCACGCGCAGGCCGCGACGCTGCGCGCCGTGGAGACGGGCCGCTGGGTGCTGCGCGCGGCGGCCACGGGCGTCAGCGGGATCGTCGCGCCCGACGGCACGTGGACGCAGCGCACGGCGCTCGGCGGCGAAGCGGTCGTCGTCGGCGACGTCGGGGCGCCCGCGCCCGGCCCGTTCGCGCGGCTGGGACCGCTGCCGGTGGGGTTCGCGATGGCGCTGATCGTCGGGCTGGGGTTTGCCGTACCGGCGCTGCGGCGGAGGCGCGCGTGAACTGGCGGGTGCCGGCGGCGATCGCCGTCCTCGTGCTGCTGGCGTGGGTCGGGTTCGAGATCGGGCGCGCGGGCGGCGACATTCAAGTGGCGCGCATGGCGGCGCCCAATACGCTCAGCCACGGGCGCGTGCAGGGCAAACGCATCGACGGGCGCTCCTGGTCGCTGGACTACGACACGGTGACGATGAGCCCCGACGGCTCGCAGGCGACGATCGCGCACGTGCGCGACGGCAAGCTCCACCGCGCCGGAAAGCCGGACGTGCTGATGAAGGCCGACGGGGTGACGGTGAACACGATCACCAACGACCTCATGGTGACAGGCCCCGTAACGTTCACGGAGCAGGCAGCTTCAGGGCACAAGCGCACGTTCGAGACGAAAGGCGCGCACTACAACGGCGGCACGCACGAGCTGCAGCTCGACCACACCGCGACGATCACCGAAGGGACCGCGAAGGTCGTCGTGGCGAAGGCCGTCGCAAACTTCCGCACCGGCGAGATAACGCTGGGACGCATCGAGGGGACGAAGTGAGAAAACGAAAAACCGCGCGGCGTTTCGTGCACACCGCGCGGCATCGTGTCGGCTTCGGCGCCGGTCGCAGATCGTGGCGCTAGGACTCGTTGCCCTGCGCGTTCTTCTTCGCTTCGGCGATCAGCTTCTTGACTTTCTGACCGCCTTTGTGTCCGATCTGCTCATAGAAATTGGGCCCATATTTTTCCTTCACGACCTTGCCGCCTTTTTGGCCGATCGCTTCGTAAAATTCCGCGCCGTGACGCTCACGCGTCGCCTGGCCGCCTTTGCGCCCGATCTCCTCGTAGAAGCCCGAACCGTACCGGTCGCGGACGGTGTCGCCGCCCTTTTTCCCGGCTTCGCGAACCGACATCTCCCCGTCGACCTTTTCCGTCCGCGCCTTCGGCACAGTCTTCTTGGGGTCGGCCATGAATCAGCCGCCCGTTTTCGTCGTGCGTTTCAGCTTCTGCCCGCCTTTGGCACCGATCTCCTCATAGAACGACGGACCGTACTTGCTCTTCGTCGCCTCGCCGCCTTTGCGTCCGATGGCTTCGTAGAACTCGGATCCATATTTCGCCTTGACACGATCGCCGCCGCGCTTCCCGGCCTCGCGAACGCTCATTCCGCCGCCCGTCGTCGTCGTCACGTTGTCGTTGGTCGCCATGTTGGAAATAGTCCCCCTGAGCTGTCGGCCCACCGTCTGCCCTGTACCCAGCGAAAGCTAGGTTAAACGCTGCTCTGGACGATCTACGAGCGCCCCCGGGTCTATGACGGCCTTGGCGGCACGCCATACACGACCGACGTCGCCGTCGCGGACGGCAGAGTCGTTGCGATCGGGGACCTATCCGATCGCGATGCGCACGAACGCGTCTCTTGCGAGGGTTTCGCGCTCGCGCCAGGTTTTATCGACGTACACTCACATACCGACGAGCTGTGGCTCGTAAACCCGCTGTGCGAAGGAAAAATTCGCCAGGGCGTAACGACGGAGATCGGCGGTAACTGCGGCACGTCGGTCGCACCTTTGTACGGTGCCGCACTCGACAAGAAGCGGCGCGACGCGCGCGACTACCGGCTCGACGTACAGTGGACGTCGTTCGACGCGTTCTTCACGCTGGTCGAGCGCGAGGGCGTCGCGCTCAACGTCGCGTCGCTGGCCGGTCTGGGCACCACGCGGCTGTGCGTCGCGGGCCCGGCGGCGCGCCGGCTCGAGCGCGAGGAGCTCGACGCGCAGAACCGCCTCATCCGCGGCGCGGTCGAGGAGGGCGCGCTCGGCGTGTCGAGCGGGCTCATCTACGAGCCCGGGCGCTATGCGGATCTCGACGAGCTCGTCGCGTGCGCGAGCGCCGCGCGCGACGCGGGCGCGCCGCTGTACGCGTCGCACGTGCGCGACGAGGGCGACGAGCTCGAAGCCGCGATCGCCGAAGCGCTCGCGGTCGGCGAGCGCGCGGAAACCGCCGTGCAGTGCTCGCATCACAAAGCCGCGGGCCGCAAGAACTGGGGCAAAGTGCACCGCACGCTGGCCGCGATCGACCGCGCGCGCACGCGCGGCATCGCCGCCGCGTGCGACGCGTATCCCTACGTCGCGTCGTGGACCGAGCTCGCGACGGTGCTGCCGAAGAGCATCCGCGACGGTGGCGACGAGGCGGCGCTCGCGCGGCTGCGCGATCCCGAGCAGGCCGCGGCGGCGGCGCTCGCGATGCAGCTCGCGCGCGATCCCGAGCTGGGCGGCGACGGCTGGGACACCATCATGGTCACGGGCACCGGCAGCGACCGCAACGCGGACCTCGCCGGCATGCGCATCGACGCGATCGCGCGCGCGTGGCGCACCACGCCGGCGCGCGCGGTGATCCGTTTGCTGATCGAAGAGGACATGCGCGTCGAGTCCGTGTTCTTCTCGATGAGCGAGGACGACGTCGCGACGGTGCTCAGCGCGGAGTTCTGCTGCATCGGCAGCGACGCGTCCGCGCGCGCGTTTTCCGGCATCACCGCGCGCGGCGTTCCGCATCCGCGCACGTACGGAACGTTCCCGCGCGTCTTCGGCCGCTACGTGCGGCAGCGGCGCGTGTTCGACGCGGCCGAGGCGGTGCGGCGCATGACGTCGCTGCCCGCGCGGCAGTTCGGCTTGCGCGACCGCGGCACGATCGCGCTCGGCATGCACGCCGATCTCGTCGTGTTCGACGACGAGCACGTCGTCGACCGCGCGACGTACGACGACCCGTTCGTCGCGCCGGACGGAATCCGCGACGTCTACGTCAACGGCTGCGCCGCCCTGCGCGACGGCACGATCACCGGCGCGCGGCCCGGGCGCGTGCTGCGCGGCGGCGGATGAACCCGGTCCCGGCCGCTTCGTGCCTCCGGCACGTGGGACTTCTGCGCGTCGCGCACAAGACGATCATCCTGGTGCAACCGCAAGCTTTTCCGTTCGCCCCGCGCCAAGCCCAGGGCAAGCTGTGACGCGCGCCGAGCTTCTCGGCGGCCTCATCGCCGCCGCTGTATCGCCGCGTCCGCCCGCGCCGGGCTCCCCGCGTGCCGGCGCGTTCGGCTCGCCCCGTCCCGTGCCGACGTCCTCGCCACGCGGCGTGTGGGCGGACGTCTCGCTCGAGCGCGAAGGGACGGCGCTGCTCGCGCCGTTCACCGTCGCCATCGCGCTGCACAACGCGACGGGGCACATCGTGCGCCTGCGTTTCCCCACCGCGGATCTCTTTCGCGTCGACGTGCTGCGCGACGACGCGCCGGTGTGGTCGTCCGTGACCGGCCACAAGCCGATCCCGATCACGCGCCAGCTCGACGTGCCGCCCGGCTTGCTGCGCGTCGCGCAGGTGATCGTCGACTCGACGACCGACGACCGCCGCGCGCTCGCGCCCGGCCGCTACACCGTGCGCGTCGCGATGCTCGGTACGAACTTCGGCGTGGTCGTCGACAAGCCGGTCGCGTTCGATCCGCCGGACACCATTGCCAAAGCGCTCTCGACCAAAGCGGGGACCGTCATAACGATCGCCGGCGAACCGTACGTCGACGGCGGCACGCCGCGCCTGCGCGACGCGACCGGCACAATCCGCCTCTCGCGCGCGCTCGGCATTCGCCCCAGCGGCACGTTCGTCGTGCGCGGCTTCATGGACGCGCTCGGCGACGAGCGCGTGTTCGACGTGGGCCGCAGCGCACCGGCATTCGAAAACGCACCGTCCCCGTCGCCCTGACCCGTCGCGTGTGACACGTTTGCGCCATCGGCGATCGCACGGCATTTTTTCGTCGTATGCTTGCGCGACGTCACACCGTTGCCCAGAGCAACACGTCAAATCGGGAGTACGACGATGCACGGTTTGTTACTCGCCGCATTGGTCGCGGCAATGTCGGTCTTCGGCCACTCGGGCCCCGCATCCGGACCAACGACGGCAAATGCGATTCAGCCGAACAGCGGAGGCGGAAGCTCGCGATGCCCCGCGGGCGAGTTCATCGACGCCAGCGGCGAATGCTGGTCGCCGTACCACCTGTACTAAGCGCCGCTTCTCAAAGCAACTTGCCGTCGTCGTCGGCGCCGAGCAGCAGCTTGCGCACGACGGCGATCGGCGGGTTGCCGTGCGACAGAAACGCGTCGTGGAACTTCTGCAGCGTGAACGCGCTGCCTACCTTCTTCTTGTAGTCGTCGCGCAATTTGAGGATCTCCAGCTTGCCGAGCGTGTAGTACCCGTACAGCGGATCCTGCGTTCCGCGCAGCGCTTCGCGGCGCGCGACGATCTCCGGCATGAACGCGTTGTTCACGAAGAACGCGGTGCCTTGGTCGACCGTCATCCCCTGCGTGTGCTCGTGCAGGCCGACGAGATAGCGCGCTTCCCGCTGCAGCGCGAGGCCGAGCTGTGCCAGCCGCACGCGCGGATCGCCGTCGCCCCAGCCTTCGTCCACCATCAGCTGCTCGTCGTAGTGCGCCCAGCCCTCGCTGTACGACGGGTTGCCGGAAAGCGCGCGCACGAGCGAGAGCGGCTGGAACTTGTGCAGCACGAAGTTGAGATAGTGTCCCGGCATCACCTCGTGCGCGCTGATGATCGGGAACGCGTAGTCGTTGTAGAACGATAAATGCTGCTCTTGCTGCGCGGGCGTCCACGCCGGGTCGGCCGGCGTGACGTAGTAGTACGCCTGCGTGGCGACCTTCTCGAACGCGCCGGGCGTGTTCATCGACGCGAGCGACGTCTGCCGGTTGAACGACGGCGTCTCGTGCACGCGCACGTCGAACTCCGCCGGAAGCGTGACGAGATGCTTGCGCTCGACGAACGCGCGCAGCGCCGCGAGCGAGCTCTGCGCGGTCGACAGCAAGTTCTCCGGCGCCGGATGCTGCTTGCCGAGATCCGCGTAGACCTGCGCGGGCGTCTTCGCCGGGTCGATCTTCGCCGCGGTCGCGACGAACGCGGCCTTCGTCTCGTCGAGCGCGCGCTGTCCGACGCGCTCGTACAAGTCCAGCGGCAGCGCGCGTCCCTCCTGAAGCTCGAGGCGGCGCGCGAACGACGCCGCGCCGATCGCGAACGTGCCGCTCGGATGCGCCAGGGGTCCGGCAGTCATCGCGCTTTGGTAGTCGCGCAGCGCGGCCACCACCGCGGCGTTCGCATCCGCGAGCTCGCGCTCGAGCGCCGCATCGTGCAGATCGGCGAACGCCGCCGGCACAACGGTTTGGAAGAACGTCACCGCGCCGGCGAGATTCGATTTGGCCAGCTCCGCGCTGATCGGGTCGACCGTCGTGACGTTCGCTTTGCCCGCCGCCAGCAGCGCGGGAATAGCGCGCTCGCGCGCGATCGTCGAACGCGCGCGCACCGCGAGCGGCGCGAACTCCCGCGAGAACAGCCCGTACACCGCGTACGATGCCGACGAGGTGTAGATGCTCGGATCGTGCTTCCAGCGCTGCTCCTGCTCGTCGTCCAGCAACTGGCGCTCGAGCGCCGAGCGCATGATCTGCACGTCGGCCGCGTCTTCGTCGCTCAGCTTCTCACCGGAGCGCAGCAGCGCGTCGATGTTCGCGAGCTGGCGGTGCGCGGCGGCGTCGCGCCGCGCGATCCCGTCCGCGGACAAGTCCGCGACGCGGTCGTCGTACGCGTGGATCCCGGCCTGCGTGGCGCTGGACGGCTGGTCTTGCAGCAGCTCCTGCACGTACGCCGTCTCGAGCGCGCCCACGCGCGGCGACGCCGTGCCCGCGGGCGGCAGCGCGACGCCGCTCTGCGCGAGCGACGCGGCCGGAACCGCAAGCAGCGCAGCGACCGTGAGCATTGCGGCCGGAACCGCGAGCAGCGCGGCGAGCGCGAGCGCCGCGGCCGGCGACCGGAAGGGCGCGCCGAGCGCGAACGAGCGGAAAGAACGCATGCGCGGTATTACGACCAGCGCATCAGCATCCCGTTCTCCACCAGCCCGCCGCCGAAGCCGTACAGCAGCACGACGTCGCCGGGACGAACGCGGCCGTCGTGAACCGCCGGCGCCAGCGCGAGCGGGATCGACGCGGCCGACGTGTTTCCGCACCACTCCAGGCTCATCAGCGCGCGGTCGTACGGGATCCCGGTGCGTTTGCAGATCGACTCGATCATGCGCGCGTTCGCGCTGTGCGGCACGAACCAGTCGACGTCGCAGGCGCGCAGCTCCGCCGCGTCGAGCAGCTCGCAGATCCCCGCGCTCACGTTCGTCACCGCCCACTCGTAGACGGCGCGCCCGTTCTGGCGCAGCACGCGGTCCGGCTCGACGATCCCCGCGATCTCGTCACGCAGGCCGGTGAGAAAGAGCTCCTTGCCCGAAGCGCCGTCGCTCGCCGCGCGCCGCGCGAGCAGGGTCGGCGGCGCGTCACCCGGCGCGTCGACCAGCGCGACGCCGGCACCATCACCGAACAGAATGCACGTCGCGCGGTCCTGGTAGTCCACCACTTTCGACAGCGTCTCGCCGCCGGCGACGAGCACGCTGCGCGCGCGGCCCGTGTTCACCAGCGCGTCGGCGCAGTCGAGCCCGTACATGAACCCCGCGCACGCCGCCGTCAGGTCGATCGCGCCGCAGTTCGTGAGGCCGAGGCGGTGCTGCAACCGCGCGGCGACGCTGGGGAAGCCGTAGTCCGGCGTCGCCGTGCAGACGATGATGTAGTCCACCGCGTCGAGCCGCGCGCCGCGGCGCTCCATGTCGCGCACCGCCTGCAGGCACAGGTCGCTCGTGTACTCGTGCTCGTCCGCGATCCGCCGCTCGCGAATCCCCGTCCGGCGCACGATCCAGGCGTCGTCCGTGTCGACCAGGCGCGCGAGGTCGTCGTTCGTCAGCCGCTTCTGCGGAACGTACGTTCCCAGCGCGGCGATCCGCATCGACGAGCGCACCGTGCGAACGGTCCCGCGGGACCGTGGGGCTGTTTCTACCACCTGCCCGCCTTCGGCGTCGCGGCGGGGGACCTTGCCGGCCTGCCGTTAGGGGGCCGGCATCCCCGCGGGCGCCGGCGGAAGCGGCGATGCGGCCGCTCGCGGCGCGAGATCGCGGTACAAACCCACCACCGCAAGCGCGAAGAAGCCCGAGTACGCCATCGACGCGAGGATCGAAAGAACGTAGCCGATCCCGGAGAAGACGGCGAGCCCGATCGGCGGCATGCGCGGCATCACGTCGGCGCCTTGCGGCATCACCGCGAACTCGAGCGGCAGGATGAAGAACGCGCCGACGAAGCTGATCCCGTACCAGATCGCGAGCAGCACCAGCAACGTGATGACGGACGGGCCGAAGAACCGGCGCACGAGCCGCACCGATTCACCGATCGCTTCAAATCCGCCGCGGCCGCCGCTGATCACGGACGGCATCACGTACATGACGAGCAGCGGCAGCGCGAGCAGCGACACCAGGAGCGTCGGAATCGCGAGGATGACCGCCGCGATCGCAAGGCCGAAGACTCCGATCGCCGCGACGATCACCGCACCGCCACGGCTGCGAAACGCGGCAAACCCGTCGCCGAACGTCGCCGTGCCGCGCTCCCACGCGGCGCCCGCCATCCCGAACATCGCGGTGTAGCCCCACAGCGTGACCACCAGAACGAGCGCGACGAATCCGAAATAGCTCACGACGAACGTTCCGCCCAGCGTCGCGGACGGATGCCGGGGACCACTCGCGAGCACGGCGACGGTCGCGATCACGGCGAACACGACCGCACCCGCGATCGTGATGAGCCCCGCGATGACTGGCGGCAGCGCGACGATCCAGTTCCGCCGGAACAGCGCCCACGACCGCGACAGCAGCGTATCGAACGGGATTGGTGCAGGAACGATCGTCACGCTCGGTTCTCCTTCACAGCGAGATCGTGCAGCAGCGCGTCGTACACGCGGGTGCTCGTTTCGCGCAGCGCACCGAGATCACCGTCGTTCTCCACGACGTAGTCCGCACGCGTGCGCGCGAGCTCAGGATCGATCTGTGCCGCCATCCGCCGCTCCACCGCCTCGCGCTCCGTGGCGTCGCGCGCGATCACGCGCGCGATTCGCGCGGCGGCCGGCGCGATGACGACGACCGTCTTGTCGCACGTGCGCCAGTAGTCGCCCTCGAACAGCAGCGGGATGACATGAACGACCAGCCCGTCCGGCGCCTCGCGCTCGATCTCCGCCGCGCGCGCGCGAACGCGCGGGTGGGTGATCGCATTGAGCCGCGCGCGCGCCGGCTCGTCGGCGAACACGATCGCCGCGAGCGCCGGCCGGTCGAGCCCACCGCCCGCCGCGATCGCCTGCGGCCACAGCGCGCCGATCTCACGCAAGCCGTCCGAGCCCGGCGCGACGACCTCGCGCGCGAGCACGTCCGCATCGATCACGGTGGCGCCCAGCTCGGCGAACACGGCCGCAACGGCACTCTTGCCGGAGCCGATCCCGCCGGTGAGCCCGACGCGAAGCTTCACCATCCCCGAGGCCGGTTCGTACGGGATCGGCGGGTATCCCGGGTAGGCCAAGGACGCGGAACGCGAACCTTGACCAGCGCGCGTCGTTATTCAAGTTTACTCTCGTTCCTTGAATATGCGCCCCCACGCCAACCCTTGAACCCGGTTGGCCCTTGTTCAAGGTTATTTCGTATCCTTGAATAAGACAGGGTCTATGTCGCACGTCGTCCGGCGCCGCTGGGATGCGAACGTCGCCGGGATCGACCTTCCCAGACGAGACCGGCAATCGTGCACGTACGAAGCGTACGTGCCGGATACGCTTGCCGGACGCACGTTCGTTTTCGAAGGCCCGGTCACTGCGGACGTCTCGGACGCCGAGCACGCGATCGTCGCCCTCAATGCTCGCGCGAGCACCCTCGTCGACACCGAAGCGCTCGCTCGACTTTTACTCCGCGCCGAGTCCGTCGCGTCGTCGCGCATCGAAGGATTGGAGATCGGGACCCGGCGTTTACTTCGGGCCGATGCGGTGCGCCAACTCGGCGAAGGCGCAGACGATCTCGGCGCTGCGGAAGTGCTCGCGAACATCGACGCCATGGCGTTTGCCGCCGAGGCGGTCCGTATCAGCGATCCGATCTCGGTGGATACCGTGCTCGAGGTCCACCGCCGTCTTCTGGCGCCGACGGCCTTGAGCGCGTACGGCGGACGCGTTCGCACGGAGCAAAACTGGATCGGCGGCAATCGCTACAACCCTTGTTCGGCGGATTTCGTACCACCGCCGCCCGACGACGTGCCGCGCCTGCTGAACGACTTGATCGCATTCTGCAACGAAGACGCGCTGCCCGCGGTGATACAAGCCGCGCTGGCGCACGCGCAATTCGAGACGATTCACCCGTTCGTCGACGGCAACGGACGAGTAGGGCGCACACTGATCCACATGGTGCTCCGCCGGCGCCGGCTCGCGCCGAGGGTCTTGCCGCCGGTTTCGCTCGTCCTCGCGACGTGGTCCGATCGCTATGTCGCAGGGCTCACCGCGACGCGCTATCGAGGTGAACCGGGCTCGCCGCTGTCCCGTGAGGGGATCAATCACTGGGTCGCGCTCTTTGCAACTGCATGCCGCCGCGCGGTGCACGACGCCAACGCCTTCGAGGAGCGTGTCCAGGCAATCCAGCAAGACTGGCGCAAACGTGTCGGGCCGGTCCGCTCCGATTCGACGACTGCCCTTCTCCTCAAGAAGCTCCCCGGCGCTCCCATCATCACCGTGCAAAGCGCCGCTGAATTGACCAGCCGCAGCGTTCAGGCCGCGAACGAGGCGGTTTCCCGTCTCGCCGCGGCCGGAATCGTGCACCAATCCAAGGTCGGACGGCGCAACCGCGCCTTCGAGGCCCGGGAGATCATCGATGCGTTCACAGATCTGGAGCGGCGCCTCGCGAGCGCTACCGGCGACACGCGGGTCGCGCCGCCGGAACGGCCGGTCCCGCGCCGGAAGGCGAAAAAAGCGCCTCCCCGGCCGCGCGGCGACCGCTAGCGTGCGACCTGTCGTATACTAGCCGCATGAACGCTTCGCCCACCGTACCGGCCGCGGCGCCTTCGGACGTCACGGAGCACCCGCTCGTCCACGACGTCAATCAGGAGCACTCGGACAGCCTGTCGCCGGTCGAGAAGTTCTGCAAGAAGGTCGCGGACTCGACCGGCGCACCGCTCGCGCTCGGTATCGCGATCTTGTTTCAGGCGATCTGGATTCCGCTCGGGATCATCACCAAGTTCGATCCGTTCCCGTTTACGCTGCTGCTGACGTTTTCGAACGTGGTGCAGCTTATTCTGATCTTCATCCTCGCCGTTGGTCAGCGCCAGTCGAGCGCGCACGCCGAGCTGCGCGCGGAGCACGATCACGACTCGATCTCGCGGCTGCTCTACCACCAAGAGCTGCAAGAGCGCATCCTCATCCAGATCGCGAGCCGCGTGGAATGCGACGTCGAGGACATCAAGAAGATGGTCGCGCAGTTGGCTTCGCAGGACGCGGCGCCCTGAGCGTTCGGCCCATCGTGGGTATACTGACGGCGTGGACGCTACACCCACCGCACCGGCCGGGGCGGATGTAGACGACTCCGAGCCCGCGCCCATTTTCGACGTCGAAAAGGAATACCGCGAACAGCCCTCGCGGCTGACGTTTCGCGCGCTGGCCGCGGCCTTCATCGTCGCGCCGGTCCGGGGCCTTTGCACAAACTGCGCGTACTTCGCGGGTGCGCCGCTCGAGCGCTGCTGCAAGAATGCCGGTGAACTCATCAGTTCGCCGCTCGCGCTCGTCTTCGCGATCCTGTTCAACGCGATTTGGATGCCGCTCGGCATTATCTTCAAGTTCGACCCGTACCCGTTCGCGCTTCTGCTGACGTTCTCGAACGTCGTGCAACTACTCCTCATCTTCGTCCTGGCGGTGGGGCAGCGCCAGGCGGTCCGGAGCGCCGAGCAGCGCGCCGAGCAAGACCACCAGTCCATCGTGGACGTACTCGCCTGCCAAAAGCAGCAGGAGCGCATGCTGCTTCGAATCACGGCGGCGATCGAAGCCAACGTCGAGGACGTGAAGCAAATTCTCTCGCGGCTCCCGGCTCAAGACGCGCCCGCGTAGACCGGATTCGGCCGCAAAACGAACGCGAGGGAGGCGTTTCCGCCTCCCTCGTGCATCAGGATTCGCTCGCAGCCGTAGCCGCGAACCGAACTCAGACGGTGGTTTGCGACAGCTCCGCGCCGAGCGGGCCGAAGCCGTCCTCGAGCGGGATCTGGTCGAACTCTTCCGGCGCGACGTCGGCGACGTGCTGGATGGAGCCCGTGATGCGGCGCGTGCCGTGGTTGATGGTCAGCAGCGTGACCTCGACCTCTTGGCCCGGCGAGTACTGGACCTGCGCGTCGAACTCGCCCTTCGGCACCATCGCGAGCACGCCCGGGACGATCTCGACGAGGAGATAGTTCGGCGTGACCTTCACGACTTGCGCGACGAGCTTGTTGCCCTCCCACAGCTTGTCCGCGTGCTCGACCCACGGGTCGGGCAGCGCGTGCTTGAGCGAGAGCGAGACCTTCTTCGCCTCGGGATCGAACTTCATCACTTCGACCGAGACCGTGTCGCCGATCTTCACCACTTCGGACGGGTGCTTGATCCGCGCATACGAGAGCTCGGAGTTGTGGATGAGGCCGTCGATGCCGCCCAGGTCGACGAACGCGCCGAACTCGGCGAGACGAACGACGACGCCTTCACGGATCTGACCGACCTGCAGCGTGCCGAGCAGCTCTTGCTTCTTCGCGTTGAGCTCTTCTTCAAGAACCTGGCGCTGCGAGAGCACGACGCGGTGGCGCTTGTGGTCGAGGTCGATGACCTTGAGCCGCAGCTTCTTGCCGACGAGCTCGTCCAGATTGCCGACGGGCTGGCGGCGGATCTGCGAGGCCGGAACGAACCCGCGCATGCCGAGGTCGACGAGAACGCCGCCCTTGACGACCTGCGTGACGGTCGCTTCGATCACTTCGTCGTTGTCGTGCGCTTCAATGACCTTCTCCCAGGTCTTCAAGGCGCGCGCGCGGCGCTCGGACAGGTACAGCTGGCCGTCCTGGTCGTCGATCCGGTGGATCATGACTTCCAGGGTGTCGCCGACCTTGAGCTCCTTGGGCTCGATCGCGAGCGAGAGCTCGCGGAACGGCAGGATGCCCTCGGACTTGCCGCCGATGTCGACGAGCAGCTCGTCCTGGTACTTGGCGACGATGACGCCGGTGAGCACCTGGCCCTCGTCGAGGACTTTCAGGGACTCTTCGTAGAGGCGCTGCTCGAGCGCGAGCTGGTCTTCTTCAGGGTGGACTTCGGGTGCCGCGGGAGCCGGTGATGCGGCTCCTTGGGCCGTCGCGGCCGCTTGAGCCTGCGGGTCCTGCGGTTCGAGGTCGAGTGTGCTAGTGATGGTGAGGTAACTTCCTTCGTCTATATTTTTTCTATTTTTGGCAGCCCCGGCACCACCAGGTGCCACGCTGCCCGATCACCGTGCGGACGATGGGTTTCCCGCACCGAGAACACGGTTCACCGAGGCGGCCGTAAACGGCGAGTTGGTTTTGAAACCCGCCCTTCAGCCCCTCAGCGTCGACGTAATCGTCCACGGACGTCCCCCGCGCCTCGATGGAGCGGTTGAGCACGTTTCGGATCGCGCCGTGCAGCCGGCGCCTTGCGGGCCGGCTGATCTTGTGAGACGGACGGCTCGGCCGGATCCCCGCTTCCCACAAGGCTTCGCACGCGTAGATGTTCCCGACACCCGCAATCCTGGTCTGATCCAGGAGAAACGTCTTGATCGGCGTGCGACGCCCGTCCAGCATACTCAGAAACGCTTCGCTGGTAAAGCCCTCAGAGAGCGGCTCGACCCCGCCGTCCGCGTCCCAGGGGTCGTCCGCCGCAAGCAACCGCATGCGGCCGAACTGCCGGACGTCCGCAAAGCACAGGCTGCTGCCGTCGCTGAACGCCAGCCGCACGTGCGTGTACGGATAGGGTTCGGAATAGCCCACAGGCTGGACGATCAGCCGGCCGGTCATCCGCAGATGGACCGCCAGCCGCCGCCCGGACGCCAGCTGGAACAGCACGTACTTCCCGCGCCGTCCCACCCCGGCAATCGTTTCGCCGGCGAGCGCTTGCTCGAAGACCTCGCCCTCGGGCGCGACCGCGATCTTGCGCATGGTGACCGTCACCGAGCCGATCGTCTTGCCGGCGACGGCATTGGCCAGACCGCGCGCGATCGTCTCGACTTCAGGAAGCTCAGGCACCTCCGTATAAGACACCGCAGAGCGACGCGACGTTTCAGGTCGCGCATCCGTCCGGAGACCGCGGTAAGTGTGGGAATTGGTCCATCATGCAGCTTGGCGCCGCGCCATGCCCAAGATCGCGACCTGGATCCTGGCAACCTATCTGCTCGGCGGGATTCCAAGTTGGCTCAGGCTCGTACACATTGCGAACGTGCGCACCGGCGGCGGTATCCGCCTCGACGACTTCGCGCTGTCATCGGAAATCTGGTTGTACATTCTCATTTTGGTCATCGCGGCATGGACGGATGCGATAACGACAGACGGTGAAGCACGCGGTTGGTTCGGATTCTTCAGCGTCGCCTTTCTCATGGCGGCGATCGTGGCGACATTCCAGTACAACGAGCTGACGACTATGCACATGAACCTGAGCGATAGTGCTGGCTGGTACCGGGCGAGTGCTCTTTGGACGTTCAGTGCCGTGACCGTAATCGTCGTCGCATGGATCGTTCCCGCCAAGTTCAGCGACGCTGCTCGCCAGCTGCGATACGAAGGCGATTACGATCGGTGATGGGAGCGTTCGCATTCTACGTGCTCTTCGCACTTCTCGCCATCGTCGCGGTCGTTTCGATTCCATATCGCCTTGCGGCACAACGTTTCATTGAGGGCCGAGAACCATCCGGGAAGTCTACCGCCCAGCGCGCTCAGGACCAGTCGTGGGAACCTGACAGCGACGTGTTGCTGGCTTCGATCAAAGAGCACGCGGATACAATTCATAAGCTCCAAATCCGCAACATCTCTATCGAGCGACGCCTTAATCTCGTGCGCACAGAATTGGGAGCTGTACCGATAAGCCAGAGGGGTTGGCGGCTGGAAGTCGCCGTCATCGTCGTATTCGCAGCTACCACGCTCGAGATTGCGGCCGCAGCGACTATTGTAAAGACCTTTGGCAACTACCACGGTCCATTGATGGCGATTTTCGCAGTGGTCCCGATCGTGCTGGCCGTTGCCATAGGAACCGTTCTGCGAACGCTAAGGCCAGAACGACGCTCTATGGACACAGCCATATTCATTGCTTTCGTCGCGTTGTCGTTCACATATCTCTATCTCGTACTTACGATCTCGAACCAGGTCGTGCACGGGGTAGGGATCGTTGGCGCGGATGCTGGCTCAGGCAAGGCATGGCTCGAAATCGTCCGTGTCACGACATTCGCTGCGACAGGTATGTTCGTGGCCTTTTGGGCGGCGCTGCGGGTTGAATCGGTGCGCGCGACGCGCCTGCGGCAGTTGTTGGCCGTGCAGCGAAACCGACGGCACAGTAATCAGAGGTTGCTCGCGCGCGCGATCGGTGACCTAAGTGCCTTACGCGCCATTATGCCGGAGGGATTGCGGCACACGGCCGGGACAGGTCGCGGAGTTGGGCCCGACGACGATATATCATTAGAAAGCCGGGGAACTGCGAGTCGCGCGGCGGACGATTGAGCCAGTTCCCTTAGCGTCCGGACCGCACGGAAGCAGCACGCGTGCCGTACGCGCGCTGCTTTCCCGAGGTTGTTCGGTTTACGGGACTACAAGCCGCCGCCGCTAGACGGCGGGCCGATCGTGAACGTCACCTTTCCCTTGAGACCCGGTGTGCCGGGCAGCGTCGGGCCGAGATCGGTCCACGTCGCCGTGACTTGCGCCGGACCCGGCGCGTCGACGGTCACCGTGTAGTCCGTCTGCCGCACGAACGGCGTACCGTACTCGGGCTCACCGAGCGTCACGCGGACGTAGTGCGGCGTGGTGAAGTGGCAGTTTGAGAGGACCAGCGGCGGACCTTCGCCGGCCGGAAATGACAGATGCGTAGCCGGCGCAAAGCCGTTATTGATGCTGAGCTTGCCCGGGACGCATTGGCCGACCGGCGCGTACGTGTCCAGATACGTGATGGACGTCGTTCCGGGCCCGCCGGTGGTTTGCGGCGCGCGCACAGCCGCCGACGTGGTCGTGACCGAGTTCGATGATGGAACGCTCGACGCACCGCCGGAGCAACCGGCAAGCAACGCAATCAGAGCGACTGACGTAATCGTCTTCATATGACTCCTCCGGCGGCAACCGCCGCCGTACGGGCAGTGTACCATACCGACCGCGCGACCGAATGACCATCTCGGCCTAGGACCACCCGTGAACGGCAGCGCGCCGGTGCCGTAAACACCGGACGCGTGCCGCGTCGGTCCTCAGACGCCGGTGGAGCGCCGCTTCGACAGCTCGCCGCCGCCGCCGGGCGTCTTCTTCACGAGCGTCATGTCGTTGAACTTGACCGTGATTCCGGCGTTGTTCCACCCGGTCGGCTCTTCGCTGTTGGGCCAATAGAACGCGTACGGCCCGAAGTTCCAGAAGCACTTCGGCGAGGTGTCGTCGCAGACGTGGTTGGCGCCGCTGTAGACCACGGCGCCGTTCCGCTGAACGACGACGGAGCCGCCGCTCTGCCCCTGAATCTGCGCGGTGATGTCGATCTGCCAGTTGTCGACTTCGCCGTCGTGCAGCGTATCCGGCGAGTTGTACGAGGTGGCCGCGAAGTCGGCGCCTTTCATGGCATCGACGTCGTCACACGTGTGGAAGTTCCAGGTCGGCAAACCTCCGCCCGAGACGGGGTCGTATTGCGTGAAGCCGGAATTCGACGCGCGGCGGGTGTTCTGGATCACCAGCAGATCGCAGGGCCCACCCTTGTCGGGCGGCGGCGCGACCTCGTTGTACGTGTGCGTCTGCCATACGATCGCGGGAATATCCGCAGCCAGGCCGCCACTCGGCACTTGCGTACCGAACAGGTAGTTCCCATTGAACGTGACCACCGTTTGGAACGTGAACGTGTACTGCGAGCCGATGGCGAGGAGATAGTTCGTTCCGGTATTCGGGTCGACGGGATTCAGCTGATTGCGATAGCAGTGGCTCGACCCGGGCTTGGCCGGCGGCGAGGGATACACGTACATCGCCGTCGTGTCTCGCTTCAGCGGGAACGTCACGTCGTTGCCGCTTTTTTGCGGAACGACGTACGTCGGCTTTGTCGTGTCGTAGGAACACTGACCGTCGCTCTCACCGGGGAGGTCGTATGGAAAACCGTTGGTCTTCCAGACCACCGGGCCGGTCGCCGAAGGGCCGATGTTGTACGTCACCGTACCGGAGAGCCCGGGCGTGCCCGGGAGCGTGGGACCGAGCGCGGTCCACGTCGCCGTCACCTGCGCCGCGGCCGGCGCGTCAACGGTCACGGTGTAGGCGCTTTGCCGAATGAACGGCGTGCCGTACGCCGGCGTGCCGAGCGTTACCCGGACGTACTGCGGCGTCGAGAAATTGCAGTTGGAGACAACGAGCGGCGGGCCTTGCCCGGCCGGAAACGACAGGCTCGACGCCGGCGCATAGCCGTTATTGAGGGAAAGCACGCCGGGCGAGCATTGGCCGACGGGCGCGTACGTGTCCTGGTACGTGAGCGACGTCGTGCCCGGGCCGCCGAGATAGCGCGGCGCGCGCTGCTGGGCTGTCGGGTCGGCGCCACTCTTCGGTGGCGCGGTCAATCCGCCGCCGGAACAACCGGCAAGCAAAACGACGAGCGCAATTGATGCGATCGTTTTCACTGAACACCCCTTCTAGCGGCTGTAAAAGCCGCCACGAAGTGAGTGTATCATCCCGGCGGGCGTGAGCGATACCGCCGGCGCACCACCATACGGCAAAGGAGCGTTATCGCACTACGGTTGCGGCACGTGAAAGCAGCGCGCGTATCGCTACGCGCGCTGTTCTCACGTGCTGGCCGTTGGTGAAAGGCCTAAAGGCAGCAGCTGTTGTCCGGAGGCCCAATCGTGAAGTTGACCGTCCCGCTCAGACCCGGCGTGCCGGGCAGCGTCGGTCCCAAGTCGGTCCAGGTGGCGGTCACCTTGGCCGAGTCGGCCGCATCGACGGTGACCGTGTAATCCGTCTGCCGCACGAACGGCGTGCCGTAGTCCGGCGTGCCGAGCGTGACGCGCACGTAGTGCGGTGTGGTGAAGTGGCAGTTGGAAAGAACGAGCGGCGGACCTTGTCCCGCCGGGAACGACAGGTTCGTCGCCGGGAACGTGCTGTTATTGATGCTCAGCACGCCCGGATGGCATTGACCCACCGGCGCGTACGTGTCGAGATACGTCAGGGAAGTCGTACCCGGACCCCCTTGTGTTTTCGGCACGCGCACGGCGGCCGTCGGGTTGGTGCTCGTGGTGATCTGACCCGGTTGAACGCTCGACGCACCGCCGGAGCAACCGGCAAGCAGCGCGATCAAAGCGATTGAAGTAAATCTCTTCATACGGACTCCTCCGGCGGCACCCCAGCCGCCGTACGGGCAGTGTACCATACCGGCCTCACGACCGGACGCCAACGTCAGCCGGCCGGCAGGGCTGTGCGCGTGGTCACCGCACGACGGTGACCGCGGCGAACGGCCGGCTCCGCGCGATGCGAAGCCGGCCGCCGAGACGCTACGTCTTCACGAGCTTCATGTTGTTGAACTGCACGGTGATCCCCGCGTTGTTCCACCCCGGCGGTTCTTCGGTGGTCTCGTAGTAGAACGTGTACGCGCCGAAGTTCCAGAAGCAGTCCGACGTGCTGTTGTCGCAGATGTGGCTCGCGGCGTTGTAGACCACGCTGCCGTTGCGCTGCACGACGATGTAGCCGCCGCTCTGGCCCTGGATCTGGGCCGTGATGTCGATCTGCCAGTTGTCGACCTCGCCGTCGTACAGCGTGTCCGGCGAGTTGTAGGCGTTGCCGCTGTAGTCGCTCTCGTCGCAGGTGTGGAAGTTCCACGTCGGCAGGCCGCCCTGCGACACCGTGCCGTACTTCGTGACGCCGTTGGAGTACGCCACGAACGTGTTTCCGATCACCAGCAAGTCGCACGGCGAGCCGCTGCCGCCATAGCTGTGCGTCTGCCACACGATCGCGGGAATGTCGGCGGCGAGCCCGCCGCTCGACGCGCCCTGGTAGAGCGTGTTGCCGTTGAACGTCACGACCGTCTGGAACGTGAACGTGTAGTGGTTTCCCGGGACGAGCAGCGAGTTCGTTCCCGTGCTCGGGTCACGCGGGTTCATCTGATTGCGGTAACAGGTGCTCGCGCCCGAATACGTGTGCCCGTTGTAGCTGTACGTCGTGCTGGTGTTCCGCAGCGACGTGAACGTCGCGTTGTTGCCGTTGATCACGGGCCCGACGCCCGAGCATTGTCCGTCGCTCGTGCTCGGGAGATCGTATTGCCCGAGCGTGCCGCCGCCGGTCTGCCACACGAGGGTCCCGCCGGAGCTCGACGATCCCGAACCCGCGTTGTAGTGCGCGAGCACGCGCGCCGCCGGCAGCACGCTGTTGTAGATCGCGAACTCGCCGAGCGCGCCGGTGAAGCCGGTGTGCGCGTCGACCGGTCCGCCGACCGTGAAGCCCGTGTACGGGCTCGCGAAGTTGGTCAGCGAGCCGCTGCCGGTCGCGGTGCTCGACGACACGCCGTTCACGTACGCCGTCAGCGTCGAACCGTTCCACGTGAGCACGACGTGGTTCTTCGCGCCGAGCACGGCGGTGGGATACGTCGCGACCACGCCGCCGGTGGTGTTGAGCTGCACCGTGAAGTACGCCGGCGATCCGTTGTCGAGCGAGACGTACACTGGATAGTACGAGTTGCCGTTGGAGAACGGCTGCGTGAACAAGATCTGCGTCGACGTCACCGACGACGGCACGTTCACCCAGAACTCGACGCTCATCGAGCCGGTGAGCGCCAGCGCGGAGCTCGCCGGCGATTTCAGCACTTTCGCCGAGGACGACGTCCCGCCCGGGAACGACGGCGCCGTGTCACCGGGGACGAAGCCGGTGCCGCCGAGCGTGACGCTCGAACCGTACGTGCCGTTGTAGCCGTGGCCCGACGCGTCGGTCGCGGTGGTGCCGGAGCTCTCGTTCGTGCGGTAGTAGGCCAGCGGATTGTCCGCCAGGACGATCCCCGCGTATGACGACGGCGGCGGCGACGGATCGGCGTTGACCGCCGCGTTGTAGTGCGCGGAGACGCGCGTCGACGACAGCGCGGTGTTGTAGAGCGCGAACTCGCCGACCTGGCCGGCGAAGGCCGCGTGCGCGTCGACCGGTCCGCCGACGGTGAAGCCCGTGTACGGGCTCGCGTAGTTGGTGAGCGAACCGCTGCCGGTCGCCGTGCCCGCCGACGTGCCGTTCACGTACGCGGTGAGCGTCGAACCGGTCCACGTGAGGACGACGTGGTTCTTCGCGCCGAGCACGGCGGTCGGATACGTCGCCACCACACCGTTGGTCGTGTTGAGCTGCACCGTGAAGTACGCGGGCGAGCCGTTGTCGAGCGAGACGTACACCGGATAGTAGGACGCACCGTTCGAGAACGGTTGCGTAAACAGGATCTTCGTCGTCGTGACCGACGACGGCACGTTGACCCAGAACTCGACGCTCATCGCGCCGGTGACGGCGAGCGCGGAGCTCGTCGGCGATTTCAGCACTTTCGCCGAGGACGACGTTCCGCCGGGGAACGTCGGCGCGGCGTCGCCGGTGACCAGCGCCGTGCCGCCGAGCGTCACGCTCGAACCGTACGTTCCGCTGTAACTGTGTCCCGAGCTGTCCGCCGCGGTCGTGCCCGACGTCTCGTTCGTGCGGTAGTACACGAGCGGTGCGTCCGCGAGCACGGCCGCGGAGTACGCTTGATACGAGGCTTTCGTGCGCGCGGCGCCGTCGGCCGCCGCGTGCGATGCGGGCTGAAACGCCGGCAGAGAAGACGATTTGCCGCCGCATGCGACAAGGGTGGAGAGGGTCGCGAGACCTATGATGGCCGCCAACCCGAGCTTAGCTCTCATAGTTGTCTGTTCTTTCTTGCGCTTCGCGCGCGTTGTCGAACGCATTTCCCGACTGCGATGCAACGACCGTGGCCCGCGACACCATGCTGTCACCCCGAAACCAAATCTACGCAAACGTTGCGCACGCAGGTGGGGCGCGATCCGTTCGTGCAGCGTCAGAACGGCGCCTTCTGGATTTGCGCGCAGCATGATGACCGCGATCACTGTTGCAGCGCGATCGCTAAACGCGCGCTGCCGTTCTCTTCAGCCGGGTGCGTCGGAGCGGTGAAGACCGTATTGCTTGGGGACGAAGTACCAGTCGGGAAGCGCGTCCGGAAACGTGATGTCCTTGTACGTGTAGTCGGTCTCGAAGCGGCCCCACGCGGTCTGGCCGCGGATCGACGCGATCAGCGGCAGGCCGCCGGGACCGGGCGTGAAGCGCACGTCGAACTCGTCCTCGATCGAGCCGCCGCCCATGCCGAGATAGAGATGGTCGCGCACGCGCGCGCGGCGCACGTCGTAGGTGCTCGCGTCGACCCACATCTCGTCGAGGCGATTGCGCTCGGGATCGGTCTTCGCCGTGAGCCACAGATGGATCAGCTCGCCTTCGCGCGCAACGCGCGCCACGCGGTAGTCGCCGTCGAGCGCGCCGACGCGGCCGATCTCGGGCAGCGGCGACGCGGTACCGGCCGGCTCACCAGCTTCGCCGGGCGCGCTCGCCGCACCGGCGGCGTCCCGCACGGGCGGCATGTCGCGCCGCGCGGACGCCGCGCCGAACAGCCGCTTCTCGAACATGTCGGCCGTCGGCGGTCCGGGATCGACCTCCTTGTCGAACATCACGGTGATGTTCTGGAGGTCGCCGTACGCTTTGCCGCGCCACGCTTTGCGCGCGAGCGCGGAGCGGTCCGCCGTGCGGCACCAGATCTTGAGCGTGTAGCTGTTCACCATGTCCCACTCGCCGTTGTGCTGGTCGCGGCGAACGAGCGTGTACGCGACGAACGGCGGGCGCGGGTACGCGCGGAACACCGCTTTGGCGCGCGCGAGGATCTGGTCGCCGGTGAGCGGCTGCGGCGGACCGGGCGCGGGCGACTGCGCCGCGCACGCGAACGCGACGGCGACCGTCACGAGCGCGCGCGCCGCGTTCACCGCGCGACGACCGGCGGTATCGCGAGCATCGTGCCCGGCAAGAGGCCGAGCTGCCCCGCCTGTCCGGCGCCCAGCTCGATCACGTAGCGCGCGACGCCTTGGCGCCGCGCGATCTTGTCATCCGGTGCGTGCGGAGGCGTCGCGGGAACGTTCACCGCGACCTCGCTTATCGTGCCGTCGCTGCGCACGAACACCATGTCGAGCGGCGTGATCGTGTCCTTCATCCAGAAGCCGCGCAACGTGTCCGCATCCGGAAACACGAAGATCATCCCCTGGGTGGGCGGGACGAACCGCACGTTCATCAGGCCGTGCTCGCGCTGCGCGCCGTTGGCGGCGACGGCGAGGTGCAGCGTGGCGTGGGCGCTGCGCACCTCGAGCGGCCGGCATCCCGAGCGCGGCAGGGGGATGCTCTTGCACCACGGGCCGCTCGTCCCGCTCATCGGGGCCGGGCCTTGCGCGGTGAGCCCGAGCATCGCGGCCAGCGCGAACGACACGGCGTTGAAGGCGTACCTCACGCGCGGCCCCTTCGCCCCGCCGGGCTCAACCTCTTGGACGGCACCCGATCTGTTGGCCAATCGGTAAAACGAACGGCTGCGCGCGGCGCGAAATGGAGGGTCATGCGGCTCACCGACATGGAACGTGACAAGCTTCTTCTCAGTTACGCCGCGGAGCTCGCGTGGCGCCGGCGGCAGCGCGGCGTGCGGCTCAACCACCCGGAGGCCGTCGCGGTCATCTCGTCCTTCGTGCTCGAGGGCGCCCGGGACGGCGTCCGCGTCGCCGAGCTGATGGATCGCGGGCGCGCCGTGCTGGGACGCGACGACGTGATGGCAGGCGTCCCCGAGATGCTGCACCAGGTGCAGATCGAGGCGACCTTCCCGGACGGGACCAAGCTGGTGACGGTCCACCAGCCGATCCCGTGATCCCCGGCGAGGTCGTCACAGCGCCCGGCCGGATCGCGCTGCGAGCGGGCCGCGCCCGCACGACGGTGGTGGTCGCGAACCGCGGCGACCGGCCGATCCAGGTCGGCTCGCACGCGCACTTCCGCGACGTCAACCCGGCGCTGGTCTTCGACCGCGGCGCGGCGGACGGGATGTGCCTGGACATTCCGGCCGGCACGGCGGTGCGCTTCGAGCCCGGCATCGAACGGCCGGTGGGGCTCGTCGCGATGGGCGGCGAGCGCGTCCCGCCGCGCGTGCGCGTGTGATCGACCGCGCAGCGTACGCGCGCCTGTACGGGCCGACCACGGGCGACCGCGTTCGTTTGGGCGACACGGCGCTCTGGATCGAGATCGAAGAAGACCGCACGCACTACGGCGACGAGATCACGTTCGGCGGCGGCAAGGTGATCCGCGACGGGATGGGCCAACACCCGACCGCGACGCGCGCGGACGGCGTGCTCGACACGGTGATCACGAACGCCGTCGTGATCGACGCGAGCGGGATCGTGAAAGCGGACGTCGGCATTCGCGACGGGCGCATCGCCGGCATCGGCAAGGCCGGAAACCCGCTGATCCAGGACGGCGTGACACCGGGCATGACCGTCGGCGCATCGACCGAAGCGATCGCGGGCGAAGGGATGCTGCTCACGGCGGGCGGCGTCGATGCGCACGTGCACTTCATCTGCCCGCAGCAGGTCGACAGCGCGATCTCCAGCGGCGTGACGACGCTGCTCGGCGGCGGCACCGGACCCGCGTCGGGGACGAACGCGACGACGTGCACGCCGGGTGCGTGGCACCTCGCGCAAATGTTCGCCGCGAGCGACGCGCTGCCGGTGAACGTCGCGTTTCTCGGCAAAGGGAACGCGACCGGCGAAGAGGCGCTGCGCGAGCAGGTGCGCGCGGGCGCGTGCGGCCTGAAGCTGCACGAGGACTGGGGCTCGACGCCGGCCGCGATCGACACCGCGCTGCGCGTCGCCGACGAGCTCGACGTGCAGATCGCGATCCACACCGACACGCTCAACGAGATGGGATTCGTCGAGGAGACGATCCGCGCGATCGCGGGGCGCACGATCCACACCTACCACACCGAAGGAGCGGGCGGCGGGCACGCGCCCGACATCATCCGCATCGCGGGCGAGCCGTACGTGCTGCCGTCGTCCACGAACCCGACGCGCCCGTACACGGTGAACACGCTCGCGGAGCACCTCGACATGCTGATGGTGTGCCATCATCTCGATCCCTCGATTCCCGAGGACGTCGCGTTCGCCGACTCGCGCATCCGCGGCGAGACGATCGCCGCCGAGGACATCCTGCACGACCTCGGTGCGATCAGCATGATCAGCTCGGACTCACAAGCAATGGGTCGCGTCGGCGAAGTCATCACGCGCACGTGGCAGACCGCGCACAAGATGAAGCTGCAGCGCGGGCCGCTCGCCGGCGACAGCTTTCAGCACGACAACGAGCGCGTGAAGCGCTACGTCGCGAAGTACACCATCAACCCGGCGATCGCGCACGGTTTTGGCGAGCACGTCGGTTCCGTCGAGACCGGCAAGCTCGCCGATCTCGTGCTGTGGAACCCGGCGTTCTTCGGCTACCGGCCCGAGCTCGTGATCAAAGGCGGCGCGATCGCGTGGGCGGCGATGGGCGATCCGGGCGCGTCGATCCCAACGCCGCAGCCGGTGCGGATGCGGCCGATGTGGGGTGCGTACGGACACGCGCCGCAGTCGCTCGCGCTCACGTTCGTGTCGGCGGCGTCGCTCGCAGCCGGGCTCCCCGAGCGCTCGCGCGGCGGGCGGCGCTTCGTCGCGGTGCGCAACGTGCGCTTTCTCGGCAAGCGCGACATGGTGCGCAACGACGCGCTGCCGCACATCGAGGTGGATCCGCGCACGTACGACGTTCGGGCGGACGGCGAGCTGCTGCGCTGCGAGCCGCTGGACGAGCTGCCGCTCGCGCAGCGGTATGCGCTGTTCTGATGATGGTGCTGGTCGCGCCCCTGGGAAACCTGAGCGATTTCGCGGTCGGCGCGCGCTCCATCGAACGCGTCTTCGTGCGCAGCGACGACTACGCGAAGCGGGTGCTGCGGCTTGAGACGTCGGCCGGTGACGTGGGCGTGCGGTTCGCGGGCGAGCGGCGTCTGCGCAACGGCGACGTGCTGTACGCGGACGAAGCGGTCGTCGTCGCGGTCGCGGTGGAGCCCGACGACGTGCTGGTGGGACGCCCACCGACGATCGCCGCCGCGCTCGCGCTCGCGCACGCGCTGGGAAACCGCCACCTGCCGGTGCAGATCGACGGCGACGAGATCGTGGTGCGCTACGACCCGCTGCTGCCCGGCGTCTTCGCCGAGCGCGAGGTCCCGTTCGCGCGCGAACGGCGCGTGCTGCGCGAACCGTTCCGCCACGCCCACGCCCCGCACGGCCATGACTGAGCCGACGGCGCTGCCGGCTGAACTGACGGCGCTGTTGCAGCTTGCCGACGCAGCGTTTCCGGCGGGAGCGTTCGCGCACTCGTTTGGGCTGGAGACCGCCGTCGTGGAAGGCGCCGTGCGGGACGAGGCGGCGCTCGTCGCGTGGCTGCGCGCGTATCTGCGCGGCGTGTTCGCGCCGCTCGACGGGGCGGCGTTCGTCCTGCTGGCGCGCGACGCAGCCGATGCCGAGGCGCTGGACGACCGGCTCGCCGCGGCACAGGTCAACGCGGAGTTGCGCCGGGCGAACGCTCACCTCGCGCGCGCGACGCTCGCAACGTTCGAGGCGATCGGGCTGGCGTCGGCACGGCTCGCACGCTATCGCGACGCCATCGCGCGCGAACGCTGCGAGGGCCAGCACGTCCTCGCCGCAGCGCTGGGCTACGACGCGTGCGGCATCCCATGGCGAACCGCATTGACGGCGCATGCAGCGGCAACCGTCGCGACGCTCGCGTCGGTCGCCGCGCGCGCGGTCCCGCTCGGCCAGCGCGCGATTGCGCACGCGCGCTGGACGCTGCGCCCGGCGATCGACGGTGCGGTCACACGCGCTGCGATCGTTCGCGACGCAGGTGATCTCTGTACCGGTGCGCCCGCGATCGAGATCGACGGCCTGCGCCACCGCCGCCTTAACGGCCGGCTGTTCGCATCGTGAGCGTGATTCGCGTGTGGATGATCTGGTCGTGAGCGCAATTCGCGTCGGGATCGGCGGCCCGGTTGGTGCCGGAAAGACCGCGCTCGTCGAAGCGCTCGCGCGGCGGCTGTATCCGCGCATCGAGATGGCCGTCGTGACAAACGACATCTACACGCAGGAGGACGCGAAGATCCTCGTGCGCAGCGGGTGTCTTCCGGCGGAGCGCATCGCCGGCGTCGAGACGGGCGGGTGTCCTCATACCGCGATCCGCGAGGACGCGTCGATGAACCTGCAGGCGATCGCCGATCTCGAGCGGCGCTTCCCCGCGCTGGAGCTCGTGCTCGTCGAGAGCGGCGGCGACAACCTCGCCGCGACGTTCAGCCCCGACCTCGCCGACGTCACGATCTACGTGATCGACGTCGCCGGCGGCGACAAGATCCCCGCGAAAGGCGGCCCAGGGATCACGCGCGCGGATCTGCTCGTGATCAACAAGATCGATCTCGCGCCGCACGTCGGCGCCGATCTCGAACGCATGCGCCGTGACGCCACGGCGGCGCGCGGCACGCGGCCGTTCTTTTTCACCGATCTGCGGCACGGAATCGGCGCGGACGAGATCGCGAGCTTCGTCGAGCGGGCGGCGCTGCTCGACGCGGCGCGATGACCGCCAACACGCTGCGGCTCGAAGCGCACGAACGCGACGGCACGACCGTCGTCGGGACGATTCGCGCGGGCGGGTTGCTGCGAGCGAGCCGCGCGTTCGCCGAAGGGGCGGCCGCGCGCGTGGTGGTGTCGCATCTTGGCCCGGGGATGGTGCGCGGCGACGCCTTCGCCTCCAGCGGGCGCGTCGCGCCGGGCGCGCACCTCATCGTCGCGGGTCAAATGGCGACCCGCGTGCTGTCCGGCCCCGATCCCGTCATCAACGCCGCGAGATGGGTAGTCGAACGCGGCGCGCGGCTCGACGTGATCGCGGAACCGACGCTCGTCGCTTCAGGCGCCTCGTACGACGCGCGGCTGGCGCTCGCGCTCGAACCAGGCGCGCGCGCCGTCGTCACGGAGCTGGTCCGCCGCGAGCGCGGAGCGGCGCTGCGCGTCGCGATGCACGTCATGCGCGGCGAACGGTGCGCGCTCGCGGACGTCCTCGCGCTCGGCGCGGACGACGCGGAAGACGCCGCGATCGGCACGCTGACCGTCTTCCACGCGATCGGCGGCGATGAACCGTGCCTCGATGCGCTCGACCGCGAAGCGGATCTCCACGACGAGGTTCGCATCGGCATCGGTCGGCTGCGCGACGGTGACGTGCTGGTACGCATCACCGGCCGGAGCGCGTGGGCCGTGCGCGAAGCGCTCGACCGCTTGCGCGAGGCGCTCACAACGTTCTGATCGGCTTCACCGCGGCATTATGCTACTAGGTTGCGAAAAACGCTCTAGGTTACGCGCAAAGTCGTGCAACGTCGGGATGGAATGTCGCTTTCTAAAGAAGTACCGCGCCGCGCCAAATCCAGTGCACGGCCCGTCAGGTTGATTCATTGGAAAGTCCGCGATCACATCTAATCCACTATGCAATATATCGATGCGCGATCCAAGTTTGCTTTCCCACATGCCGTCATGCCGGCGCTGCACTGCTACATGCTGCGGCTCCGAGTTCTCAACGAACAACGCCAGCTTTATGAACCCTTCCTCATAAAGGTGACTCGCGCATTCCTCGAATCCATAATACTCTTGAAAGACCTCAATGAATTCGTTGACTGTCGGACCCGCTGGCGGATCTCTCGGCCATTCAAAATCGTCTTTTGGCCACATGACTCGGTCGTTGAAGCCCAGGGCCCAGGCCACGCAGTTATACTCACCCGTCGGGTCACTCGCGCAGGCCCACACCGTCAGTCGTTGAGGTAGCCGTTTGATTTCGCCCAGGTCCGCCAATCAGCGATCATCTGTCGCACGCGCCCGCGGTGTTCTCGCGCGACTGGGGTCGCGCCGGTCAATGCAGGAAGCGCACTCAACCAAACACTCGGCTCAGCGTCAATTCTTTTCAGCACGAGCGGAATCAAGACATCACGGCGCATTAGGCGCAATTCAGACATCGCTGGATGGCTTGTTACTCGATGCGGATTAGAGTAAACCGCAGTGTCCCGGTACAATGAATCCGCTAACAACTCGAAGCGCCGGCCCTCAACAAAACGAGGACGAGTAAGCGGAACGCTGTAATCGCTAAGGTACGTCTCCTCAAGCTTTCTAGTCAGTTGACCAGTAAGCGACTGCGTTGCTACATACGTTCGCGGACGAATGAATTCAGCGACAGAGTCTTGGATGGCGACACCTAGGCTCATTCGAATTGCCTCCTCAACTTATCAGTGATACTTCCGAAGAAGATTCGATTTTTGAAGTTCCTAAGTTGTTGGACGATCTCCCAAGCCTCGTCGGAGCGGGCGTCTAGTTCGACGACTTGAAAAGCGTCTATGTCAAATATTAGCGGTAATGCGTCATGCCCAGCATCCGCAACACCTTCGAAAATCTGCGTGACGATGGCCTGCGATGTTGAAGCGTTATCGGGTATCATCAAGCGCATGGAATACGCTGACAAGGCTTGCGGCAGAGCGGGTGCCACCTCGGGCGTTGTCAGAATGTATTCGTTAAAGTCGAACGGTGAAGTCGGAAGCTCGATGCGATTGATATTCCGCACGGCAATCCGAGCAATTTTCGCCAGCCCGATGGCGTCGCGGTATATAGCCCAAAGGCGGCGGGCGTCATTTTCCAAGTCTGTAAATGTAGTATACGGCGCAAGGATGCTTGCAGTGGCACCATCTAGCCGTACCTGCAGCACGCGAGTGTTTTCACTGTTTCCAAACTGATAGCCGATGATTGTTTGGGAAACGGACGTAGCGCTAGTTGAGGACACGAGAAACTGCCCGGAAACGTTAATTTTGGTACCTTCGAGAGGGTACTCCGGGAAGTTGCTATGCAGCCGCTGCAGAGCCGGTAGTGCTGCCTCACTCAGTGGTGGCATGATTTGAATATCAATCAGACCCTCAACGATCGGTGCATGCGCGAGAGTCGGATATGACAAGTCCGTTGGCGGATTCATCAGTCTACCGCACGGGCTAGCGTGTAGCCGCCATTAGCGGTTCCTACGGCAGTCCGCCGCGCGGTCCCTTTCCTGGGGCAATTCAAGGAGTCCGCCTTTGCCCGCCAGCACGCGCGACTCTCACTGTACAGCGTCCTCGGTGGCTTGGCGACCACTGCACTGCCCAAAGCAGACCTCGGCTGATCGTCGCTCAGGCATCAGACGTTATCGGTGCTCGGCGTCATCTGAAACAGGTCCTCGTCGGCCAGGTCGGCCGGACTTCGCACATTGAGCCATGCAAGGACCATTGTGCCCAGGCAAGGGTCGGTTCAGCTATGCCCTGACCGGACCGTGATGCGACGGAGCCCTTTCAAGTCGCCAAAGCCGTGCCCGTGGTAGCCCTCAGGCGCTCGTCCGGGCAGCGGAGATTCGCGAATCATCGGTTGTATCGAAGGCGCGACCCGTGCCGAACACATCTCTTTGACGAGCGTGAAGATCGCACCGTGTCGCCTACCAGTCTACAGATAGGTCATCCGATACCGTCCGCTACCTCATGGCAAAGGCGGAAACTATCGCGATCGAGCGACGCCTGCACCTGGTTTGGAACGCCCGCTCTAGCTGCCAAAGCCGCGTGCCTCGCCAGCTCCTACGAAGCCGCCGATGCGTCCGCGGCGGCGTCATCCACCTCGAATGCCGCTACTTCGTACCAGTTCTTGCCGGTCTTCAGCGTCGCTTCGAGCGGGACGCTCAGCTCGTACGCGTGCTCCATCTCGTACTTCACGATGCGGCCTACCGCGTCGAGATCGCGGCGTGCCACTTCGAAGATCAGCTCGTCGTGGATTTGCAGCAGCATCACTGCGTCCAGGCCTGCGCTGCCGAGCCGGCGGTCGAGGCGCACCATCGCGAGCTTCATGAGGTCGGCCGCTGAGCCTTGCAGCGGCGCGTTCGTCGCCTCGCGTTCCGCGGCGGCGCGCAGCATGTAGTTCTTCGAGCGCAAATCCGGCATGTAGCGCCGGCGGCCGAGCAGCGTCTTCACGTAGCCGCACTCGCGCGCTTCTTCCAGGCAGCGGTCGATGTAGCCGCGCACGCCGGGGAAGCGCGCGAAGTACGCTTCCGTCATCGCGCGCGCCGTGCCGCGGTCGATCTCCAGCCGCTGCGCGAGCCCGAAGTCCGACATGCCGTACAGCAGGCCGAAGTTGACCGACTTCGCCATCGTGCGCTGCGCCCGCGTGACTTCCGCGAACGGTCCGACGTCGAAGATGCGCCGCGCGGTGAAGTCGTGGATGTCCTGGCCTTCGTGGAACGCCGCGTTCATCGCCTCGTCGCCGCTCAGGTGCGCCATCAGGCGCAGCTCGATCTGCGAGTAGTCCGCCGCGAGCAGCACGCGGTCGTCCGAGGGTGCGACGAACGCTTTGCGCACTTGGCGCCCGAGCTCGGTGCGCACGGGGATGTTCTGCAGGTTCGGGTTCGTCGACGACAGGCGCCCCGTCGCGGTCGACGTCTGGTTGAAGATCGTGTGAATGCGCCCGTTTTCGTCGACGAGCGCCGGCAGCACGTCGACGTAGGTGCTCTTCAGCTTGGAAACTTCACGCCACTCGAGCACTTTCGCCGCGACGGGGAAGCTCTTCGCGAGACCTTGCAGCACGTCGGCGCCCGTCGCATAGCCGGTCTTGTTCTGGCGCCCCGCCGGCAGCCCGAGCTTGTCGAACAGGATGCGGCCGAGCTGCTGGGGCGAGCCGAGGTTGAACTCCTCGCCCGCGATCTCGAAGATCTCGCGCTGCAAGCGTTCGACGGCGGCGTCGACTTGGGCGGACAGCTCGCTCAGCGCGCTCGCGTCGAGCGCGATCCCGGCGCGCTCCATGCCTGCAATCACCGACACGAGCGGCAGCTCGACGTCCGCGTACAATGAGATCTGATCGCGGCGCTCGAGCTCCTCGCGCGTCTTGAGCGCGAGCCGGCCTGCCGCGTCCGCCGCTGCGGCAGGCGTGTCGTCGGGCAGCAGGCGGTCGAGGAACTCGCTCGTCGCCTGTCCGGCGTCGGCGAACGTGCGCGACGGGCTGAGCAGGTGCGCGCCGATCATCGGGTCGTCGCCGAAATAGCGGATCGGCAGATCGCCGGCGTGAACGACGGACTTCGCGTCGTACACGACGAGGTGCGGAACGCGCTCCCACAAGCCCAGGAACGCGGCGCCGACGTCAGGCGCGAGCTGCGTCGCGGACACGTTGAACGCGAACGCTTCGCCGTCTTCGGGCGAGACGGCGTAGGCCTCGCCGCGCAGCGCGATCGCCACGCGCTCGCGCTCGGCAGTCTGGTCGATGAGCCGCGCGAGCTTCGCGTAGTCGGGCGGGTCGGTGATGGACGTGTACGACGTGTACGCGCCCTCGAGCACTTCGTCGCTGGCGACGGGCTGCGGCGTCGCGGGCGGCTCCAGCTTCGCGAGCAGCGTCTTGAACTCGAGATCGCGGTACAGCTTGTAGAGCGCGTCGTTCGGCGGCGGCGTGTAGCGCGAGCCTTCCCAATCGACCGACACGGGCAGGTCGCGGTTGATGAGCGACACGTCGCGGCACACGCGCGCCTGCTCGCCGTACTCGCGGATCAGCGCTTCGAGCTTGGGCGTTCCCGCGAGCTTCGGGTTCGCGAGCAGCGCGTCGAGCGAGCCCGCGCTCTTCACCAGCTTGATCGCTGTCTTCTCACCGACGCCCGGGATGCCGGGCAGGTTGTCGGACGGGTCGCCCTTGAGGCCGCGGTAGTCCGGCAGCTGGCGCGGCTCGAGCGTGTAGCGCTCGCGAACTTTATCCTCGTCGTAGCGGCCGAGCTCGGTGATGCCGCGGCGCGTGGTGAGCACGGTGGTGCGCGCGTCGACGATCTGCAGCAGGTCGAGGTCGCCCGTCACCACGAGCACGTCTTGGCGCGCCTCTTCGGCTTGCCGCGCGAGCGTCGCGATGACGTCGTCCGCTTCTTCGCCGTCGATCTCGATGATCGGGATGTCGTACGTCGCGAGGATGCGGCGCACGAGCGTGAACTGCTCGCGCAGCTCGTCCGGCGTCTCGTTGCGGTTCGCCTTGTACTCGCTGTACAGCGCGACGCGCGCGGCAGGCAGTCCCTTGTCGAACGCCGCGATCACGTGCGTCGGCTTCTCGTCCGCGATGATCTTGTTGACCATCATCGTGAAGCCGTACGCCGCTTCGATGCGCATGCCGCGCGTGGTGGTGAGCTCGGGCAGCGCGAAGAACGCGCGGTACACCAGGCCGTACGTGTCGAGCAGCATCAGCCGCGCGCTGCCGGGCGCCGCGCCGCCGAGCTCCATCGCCGTTTGCGTGCTCATCACCGCACCTCGATCGCGAGCGTCGCCGCGCCGACGTCGCCGTCGTCCGAGACTTTGAGCACCGAGACCACGTAGCGGCCCGGCGTCTGCGGCAGCGTCACGTCGAAACCTTCCCTGGCGGCGCGCGCGATCCGCCACACGAGCGCGCGCTCCGACGTCGCGCCGAGCGTCTCCGCCGACGGCGCGCTGCGCTCGTTCGCCGCGAGGTCCAGCGCGGTCGAGCGCGTCGGCACGACGGACGCGTGCCACGCGGGATTCGCGGACGCCGGATTCTGCGTGGTCGTCCCCGTGCCGGCGAGCACCGCCGCGGCGTCCTCGAACGATGCGCCGCTCGACGCGCGCGCGTCGGCGAGCCGGATCGCGAGCGTCGCGCCGGCGGTCTCGTTGCCGTCGGCGATCGTCACGTGCGCGACGCCGCCCGGCGGATACGTTGGCTTGTCCGCCGCGAGCCGCGTGTCGCGCGCGTGGCCCGGGCCGTCGATCGCGAGCCGCTGCGTCGCGAACTCGATCGCGCCGTCGCGCACGAACGCGACGCCGACCGCCGCGTCGCCGACGGTCTCCGGGACGGTAAACGTCGCGCTCGCGCGCCCGCCGCTCGCGGCGATGGTCTGCTCGCCCATCGCGCGCGCGCCCTCGAAATCGACGAACGCGTCGCCCACCGCACCGGCCAGCACCGCATCGACCCGCACTTTCTCACCGACGCGATAGCGCGGCTTGTCGGTCGTGAGCTGCGCCTCGGCGCTGCGCCGCGCGCCGCTGCCGAGCAGCGCCTGCGGCGCGACGGTGACCGCATTGACGTCCACCGCGCTCTTGCCGTCCACGTCGGCCTGCGCGAACGCGAGGTTCGTGCCGGGCGCGACGTTGCGGAACACCGCGCGCGCGCGGCCGTCGGCGTCGAGCGTGAGCTGCTGCGACTGCTCGGTGGGCCCGTGCACGAGCCGCAGCCGCACGGAAAGACCGCTCGCCGGACGGCCGTCCGCCGCGTCGAAACCGCGCACGTCGATCGCCGCCGGATCGCCGATGTCGAGATCGCGCCGCTGCGGCATGACGGCGAGCGCGACGCGCGCGGCGGGCGTCACGACGCGCGCCGATGCAGTCGACGTGCCCGTCGTCGCGACGATACCGTACGTCGACGCGAGCCCGTCGGTCGGCGCGGGGATGCTGTAGCGCGCGACGCCGGTGTCGTCCGTTCGCACGCGGACGTCGGCGACTTGCGCCGTGCCCCACGCGCTGCCGTCGTCGCCGGCACCGGGCGCGAGGACGTGCGGCGCGCGCACGACGCGCACGCGCACGTCGCGTCCCGCGGCCACGGTTCCACCGGCGCGCGTAAGTGCCAGCACCGTGATCGGCACCGCGGCATCGGCCGCGCACGCCGAGCCGCACACCGCGGCGACCGTCAGCACGACGTCGCCGACGCCGTCGACGTGAATCGCCGCGCCGCCGCTCGCGCCGCCCGTCGCCGCGAGAACCGCCG
>JAQBPK010000269.1 GCA_028287565.1 Vulcanimicrobiota bacterium | reverse complement strand
CGGTGAAGAAGTCCAGCGACCAGCGGCCGCCTTCGCGGCCCAGGCCGCTCATGCCGACGCCGCCGAACGGCTGGCGCAGGTCGCGCAGGAAGTAGCCGTTGATCCAGCACATCCCGGCGCGCACGCTTTGCGCGAAGCGCATGCCGGTCGCGACGTTCGACGTCCAGATGTACGACGACAGACCGAAGCGCGTCGCGTTGGCGCGCGCGACGACGTCCTCCAGCGTGTCGAACGGGAACACGGACAGCACCGGACCGAACACCTCTTCGCGCGCGATCGTTTGCGACTCGTCGCGCGGGGCAAAGATCGTCGGGCCGAGGTAGTTGCCCGCGGCAAGGGCCGGATCGCCGGGCCGTGCGCCGCGCACGAGCGTTTCGACACCGTCATCGTTCGCTTGGGCGCAGAAGCGCTCGACGCGCTCGCGGTGCTGAGGCGTGATGAGCGGGCCGAGATCGCTCTCGCGCGACTGCGGGTCGCCCACGCGAAGCGCGCGCACGCGCTCGAGATAGCGCTCCAAAAAGCGGTCGTAGATGCCGCTCTGCACGTACAGCCGCGTTCCGGCCAGACACACCTGGCCGCTGTGGCGGAACATCGCGAGCACGCTGCCCTCAACCGCGAGGTCGAGATCGGCGTCGTCGCACACGACGTTCGCCGACTTTCCGCCCAGCTCGAGCGTGACTTTCTTGAGCGTCGCGGCGGCGGCGACGTTGATCGCGATCCCGGTCGGCTCGCTGCCGGTGAACGCGACCGCATCGACGCGTGCGTCTGCCACAAGCGGCGCACCAGCGGCCGGGCCGAAGCCCGTCACGACGTTGACCACGCCGTCCGGAACGCCGGCCTCCGCGCACAGCTCCGCAAGGCGCAGCGTCGAGAGCGGCGTGAGCTCCGACGGTTTGAGCACGCACGTGTTACCCGCCGCGATCGCCGGCGCGATCTTCCACGTCGCCTGCATCAGCGGCGAGTTCCACGGCGTGAGCAGCGCGCACACGCCGACCGGCTCTTCGCGCACGATCGACACCATCTCGCGCTGCGCACCCAGAAACGGCTTGCGGTCGAAGAACGCGCTCTGCTCGCGCTGCTCGATCGCGCTCGCGAAGAAGGCGCAGTTGTCGGCCGCGCGCGGCACGTCGCGGTCGGCGGTCTCGCGAAACGGCTTGCCGGCGTCACGCGACTCCAGCCGCGCAAGATCTTCGCGATGCTCGACCAGCAGCTCGGCGAGCTTGCGCAGCACCTTCGCGCGCTGCGCAGCGGTGGTGCGCGGCCACGGACCCGAGTCGAACGCGCGGCGCGCCGCGGCGACGGCGCGGTCGACGTCCTTCGCGCCGCCGGCGGCGATCTGCGCGAACACCTCGCCGCTCGCGGGATCGACGTCGCCGTAGGTCTCGCCGTTCGCCGCGTCGGCGTAGGCGCCGTCGATCCAGAGCCGTGTAGTGAGGATGGCCGGCGCACCCTTCGACAGGCTCAGGGTGACGTTGCGATCGCTCGCGGTGACGTTGGCGTCCGTCATGATGACAGCGGATTCACCGCGCGGACATTCGGAGCGCTCACGATACCGCGTGGACCGCGGTGCGCTTTTCCGGGCGCATCGCGGGGACGACGTCGTAGAGCTCCGGGAGGCGTTTCGTGATGCGCTCCTCCGCGTCGTCCGGCGCGAGGTACGGCGGGCGCGCGGGGCCCATCTCGATTCCGGTGACGACGGACGCCGTCGCTTTCGTCATCCCCAGCGCGCCGAGCGCCGCTTCGCCGCCGCGCGGGAAGACGCGGTTGAGCCGGCGCTGGATCTCTTGCGCGAGCGCGATGTCGCCGCGCTTCCACGCCTCGTCGATCGCCACGCACGCGGGCACGGCGAACACGTTGATTTGGCCGCCGTTCGATCCCAGCAGCCGCCCCGTCAGATACGCACGGAACGTCTGCAAGTAGATCGCGCGCCCGGCCAGCGCGTCGGCGACCTGTTCGAGGTGCTGCAGGTCCGTCTCGATCTCTTTGACGCACACCACGTTGTCGAGCTCGGCGACTTTTTGGAAGAAGGAAGGCGACATGTGAAACTTCGACAGCGCGGGGTTGTGGTAGACGCATACCGGCAGCAGATTCGTCTCCGCTACGGTGCGGAAGTGGTCGAATGCCTCGCGCTCGCCGACCTTCCAGTAGTACGGCGCGATTACGACGCCACAGTCGTAGCCCATCTCTGCCGCAGTGCGCGTCCAGCGTAGCGCTTGCAGCGTCGTCGCGCCGGACGTCATCGCGAACGCGCTCTTGCCTGTGTGCTTGCGGGTTTGGTCGAGCACGACCTCAAGCACGCGCACCCGCTCATCATCCTCGAGGTGGAGGAACTCGCCGATCGACCCCGTCGCGACGACTCCCGTCGAGCCGTGCGCGAAGCACCAGTCGATCTGCGCCCGAAGCGCGCCTTCGTCGACCGCGTACGCGCGGTCCATCGGCGTGACGACGAGTGCGATGACGTCCTTGAACTGGTCCCGGTAGCGTTCGATCTGCATGGCGCCTCCGCTGTCGGAAGTACGTCGCGCTCCGGCGTGACACCCGCACGGCACTCAGTCCTCGTCCCTCTCGCCGCCCGCCTCGCCGCCGACCACGTCCGTGCGCTTCGCGCCGCTCGTCGCGAGTGCCGGTTTGCCGGCTGACGCGAGCGCCGCGTTCGCGCGCGCTACGTCGTCGCGCTCGAACGCTGCGAAGTCGCGCATCACCGCGGTGAACGCTGCGTCCACGCGTGCTGCGTAGTCCAGCGTCGCGATTCCCGGCGGCGCGCCCGACGTGTTCAGCAGCGCGCTCATGTCCTCGCGGACGCGGCCCGGGCGCTGGATGAAGTCTTCGTCGTTGGTGAAGTCGGCCGTGAGCCGCGCGCGCAGCGCGAGCGCTTTCGCTCGCACGCCGGCCAGCGTCGCCGCCAGCTCGCCGCTCGCGCCGCGTGCGCGCTCCGCGGATGATGCCGCGTACGCGTCCAGCCGGTTGAGCGCGTCGTTCAGACGCGAGTACTCGTCGGCGTGCTGCTTTGCGAAGGCGTACGCCGTGCGGTAGTCCGCCGCGGTGTAGCGCACGCGCGGATCGGGCTCGACGCGCACGTTCTTCGACAACGTTTTGCCGTCCAGCACGATGCGCGCCGTGTACGTTCCCGGCACGACGGCCGGCCCGACGCGCGGGCCGCGATACTCTTCCTTCGCTGCACCGTTCCAGCGAATCGGCCCGTCCTCGCGCAGGTCCCACGACACGCGGTTGAGCCCGGCGAAGTTCGTCACCGCGGGAACCTCGCGCCCGCCGGTGCGCACCGTCCCGCGGATGTGGCGCACGACACGGCCGCCAGAATCCAGGACCTCGATCTCCGGTGCTTTCGCGCCCGCTTTTGCTTGGTAGAACGCAAGCGACGCGCCACCGGGCGGGTTCTTGCCGCCGTAGCGCGTGTACAGACCTTCGTCGTGCGCGCGCACCGAGAACTGGTATGCCGGGCGCGGCTGGAACAGCATCACGCCGGCGGCTTCCGCCTGCGGCAATTCCTGGATCGGCGTGAGGTCGTCGAGGATCCAGGCGGCGCGCCCGTGCGTCGCGAGGATGAGGTCGTTCCAGCGCGGCTGCACGCGAATGTCGTACGTCGCGACCGGCGGCAGCCCGAGCGCCGGCTTGCGCCAGTGCGCGCCGCCGTCGTACGAGAGCCAGAACGAGTTCTCCAGACCCAGGTACACGAGCTGCGGGTTGCGCGTGTCCGCGCGCACGGAGTGCGCGGATTGCACGGGGAGTCCGCCGGTGACGCGCGTCCAGCGCGTGCCCCAGTCGCGCGTGACGAACACGTACGGCGCGTAGTCGCCGAGCAGATGCCGGTCGATGACCGCGTACGCCGTTCCCGCAGTCAGCGGTGACGGTGCGATCATCTCCGCGCGGCCGTCCGGCGGAACGCCGGGCGGCGTGACGTTCGCCCAGTGCGCGCCGCCGTCGCGGCTGAGCTGCACGAGGCCGTCGTCGCTGCCGGTCCATATCTCACCGCGCGTCTTGGGCGACGGCTCGATGTCGAGCAGCGTTCCGGTGAACTCCGCGCTCGACACGTCGAGTGCGAGCGGTCCGCCCGACGGCTGCTGGTGCGACTTGTCGTTGCGCGTCAGATCCGGTGAGATCACGTTCCAGTACTTGCCGCGGTCGCGCGTCGCGAACACGACGTTCGCGCCGAAGTACGCGAGCGACGCATCGAACGGGTCGAACGCGATCGGCGCGTCCCAGTTGTAGCGGTACTTCGCCTTGTCGAGCTCGAAGTCGTCGATCGCGCGCCCGCGCCACGGCTGAACCGTCGTGTTGCGCTGCGTCTTGCGGTCGTAGATCGAGATGCGGCCCGTTTGCAGATCGGTCCACACCAGCGTCGGATCGCGTGGATCGGGCCACGCCCACATCCCGTCGCCGCCGGTGACGCGCTCCCACGACTCGTCGATGATGCCTTCGGGATTGAGGCTGTTGGACGGGCCGCAAAACCCGTTGTTGTCCTGCAATCCCACGCAGATGCGGTACGGCGTCCCATCATCGTAGCCGACGTGGTAGATCTGGCCGATCGCAAGGTTGCGCGAGAACGCCCACGCGTCGCCGCCGTCGGTGGTGAGCGCGTAACCGCCGTCCTCGCCCACGATCATGCGCCGCGGGTCGTTCGGCGCGATCCACATGTCGTGGTAGTCCACGTGCACCTGCGACGCGATCTCCTTGAACGTCTTGCCGCCGTCTTTCGATTCGGACAGCGCTTCGGACACGCCGAAGACGTGGTCGGCATTCGATGGATCGACGCGCACGTGCGAAAAGTAGAACGGCCGCTGGTTGACCAGCGTGTCCTTCGACATCAACTTCCACGTCGCGCCGCTGTCGTCCGAGCGCCACAAGATGCCGTCTTTCGACTCGATCAGCGCGTAGACGCGCTGCGGGTTCGACGGCGCGATCGCTAGCCCGACGCGTCCGGTCATCCCGCCCGGAAGACCGTTGCCGTGCAAACGCGTCCACGTGACTCCGCCGTTCACCGATTTCCAGATGCCGTCTTCGGGACCGCCCGACGTGAACGTCCACGGCTTGCGCTGGAACTCCCAGATGCCCGCGTACAGGATGTCCGGGTCTTTCGGGTCGGCGACGAGCTCGCTCACGCCGCTGCGCGGTCCGACGTACAGCGATTTCGTCCACGTCTTGCCGCCGTCGCCGGTGCGGTAGACGCCGCGCGCGCTGCCTTCCGCGAACACGTCGCCGAGCGCGCCGACCAGCACGACGTTCGGGTCGCGCGGATCGATGACGATCGACGCGATGGCGTGCGTGTCGCTCAGTCCCACGTTCGTCCACGTCTTGCCGCCGTCGGTCGACTTGTAGACCCCGTCACCCCACGACACGTCGTTGCGCGGGTTCGTCTCGCCGGTCCCCACCCACACGACGTCGTGGTTCTTCGGATCGACCGCGACGGTGCCGATCGAGGACACGTCTTGCTTGTCGAACATCGGCGTCCATGTCGCGCCGCCGTTCACCGTCTTCCAGGCGCCGCCGCCGGCGGAACCCAGCCAGTACAGCCGCGGGTCGTCCGCCACGCCGGCGACCGAGGTGACGCGCCCGCCGCCGACGGCCGGGCCGACCTCGCGGAACGCGAAGCGGTTGTACGGCGGGACTGGCATGGGCGTCGGTGCGGCCGAGGACGCCGCGGTCGGGCCCGGTGACGGCGCCGCAAGCGCGGGGACCGGCGGCGCGGACGGATTCGACTGCGGCGCCGGTGCCTGCGCCGACGCGAACGCGGTCCCCGAACAGAAGAAGAGCGCCGTCAAAACGGCGCGGAGCGGCGGACGGAGCGTGACCAGCCTCCTCGTAGCGTTGGACCCAGTCGCGTCCCTACGCGGGAACGCGAGGCGGTCCTGCGCTCACCAGGCGGCGGTTACCGGTAGCGGCGCGCGTTCACCGTCACTACGGCGCCGTTGCGGCGGCGGAAGAGCCGCGCGATTGCGAGCCCGCCGACGACGAGAGCCGCGACGATCGCCGCGATCACGACGATCTTGAGAACGAACGCCAGCACGAAGAGTGCGACGATGGCGACCGCGACGATCGCCGTGACTTTGACGAAGAGACCCATGACGACCCAACGTACCGGCCGCGGGCGGACGGTGTTTCAGAGCGGGCGCCCGCCATGCACCCTTGCGCTCGCTTGCCGGCTTGTGGCACAATGAGCGGGTCATGGATGGAATCACCGGAGCGGCCGGCGGCGCGATGGACATCGCCGCGAACGGCGTCTCGCAGATCGCGATGTCGGTGCTTACGAGCACGGAGCATCTGGTCGCCGACGAAGTGTCCCGCCTGATGGCCTCGATCGGCATCGGCGCAAACTTCCACGCCTCAGCCTAGGAGTCGAACGCCCGTTCGATGAACTTTTGCCGTTCTCGTGGACGGCGCTTTTTCCACGTTGCACCCGGACGTCGCGGCGTGGTGCGACGCCCACCTCGGCACCGCGACGCCGCCGCAGGCGCAGGCGTTGCCGCTCGCGTCGCAGGCGCGCCACACCCTGATCTGCTCCCCGACCGGCACGGGGAAGACGCTCGCGGCATTTCTTCCGGTCATCTCGCGGCTCGCCGAGCTGCGTGACGCCGACGAGCTCCTCGCGCGGACGTACTGCCTATACGTCTCGCCGCTGCGCGCGCTCGGCTACGACGTGGAACACAACCTGCGCCGCCCGCTGCGCGAAATGGGCATCCTCGAGCGCCCCAACACCGAGCGCGCGAAGAAAAGACGCGGCCGCGTGCGCGAGACGTTCGTGCGGACCGGCGTGCGCACGGGCGATACACCGGTAGAAGAGCGGCGGCTGATGATGACCCGTCCGCCGCACGTGCTGCTCACCACGCCGGAGTCGCTCGCGCTCATGGTCGCGATGGAGAGCTACCGCAAGAAGCTCACGCACGTCGAGACGGTCATCGTGGACGAGGTTCACGCGCTGGCGGGCAACAAGCGCGGCGCGCACCTCGCGCTGCTGCTGGAATCGTTGGCGCAGATCACGCGCGCGCCGCTGCGCCGCGTCGGGTTGTCGGCGACCGTCGCGCCGCTCGACCGCGTGGCCGCGTATCTCGCCGGCACGGATCGCGACTGCGCGGTCGTCGACTGCCGCGGCTTGCGCGAGATGCGGCTCGATATCGTGGCGCCGTTCGCGGGCGCGATGGCGCCGCTCCCGCAATGCGCGCGCACCGCGTTTAAGCTGACGCAGGACGTGCGCACGACGCTCGTGTTCACCAACGTGCGCAGCCAGGCCGAGCGCATCGCGCACGAGATGGAAGAAGTATCGCTCACCCTTCGACAAGGTCAGGGTGACACGGGCGGCGCGGGCGACGCCGGTCACATGGGTGACGGCGGCGGGGCGATCGCCGTGCCGGAGATCGGGCCGCGGACCGAGACCGCGGCGCGTGACCGGCGCATCGGCGTCCATCACAGCGCGCTGGAGCGCAACGTGCGCCATCGCACCGAGGCCGAGCTGCGCAGCGGGAAACTGCGCACCGTAGTCTGCTCGTCCTCGCTGGAGCTTGGCGTCGACATCGGGTACATCGACCGCGTGATCGTGCTCGGCGGCGCGCGCGGGATGACGCCGACGCTGCAACGCGTCGGCCGCGCGGGCCACCGGCCGGGTGCGGTCGCGACCGGCGTTGTGCTGGCGCAGGACCGCGACGACATCATCGAGGCCGCCGCGACGCGCCGCTGCATCCGCGACGGAATTCTGGAAGAGATCGTCGTGCCGGATGCGCCGCTCGACGTTGTCGCGCAGTGGCTGGTCGGCTTGTGCGCGCCGGACAAGCGGATCGCGATCGATGATGCGCTCGCGCTCGCGCGGCGCGCGTACCCGTACCGCGCTCTGCTGGAAGCTGATCTGCGGGCGTGCATCGCGTACCTGAGCGGCGGAGGCGTCGGCCCCGAAGAAGCGCACGTGCGCCGCATCGGCACCGACGGCGAAGCGGTGTACGGGCTCGGACGCGAGTCGTCGAGCGCGTACTTCGAGAACGTCGGCACGATCCCGGACGAGCGCACGATCCCCGTCGCCGGTTCGGGCGGCCACGGCATCGGGCGGCTCGACGAGAGCTTCGCGGCGAGCATGAACGTCGGCGACGTGTTTCTTCTCGAAGGGCGGACCCTGCGCGTGAAAGAGGTCGGACCGCGCGGCCTGCGCGTCGAGCCGCACGCGGGACGTCCGACCGTGCCGCAGTGGAGCTCGCACCTCAAGGGGATTCCGCATGCGCTCGCGAGCGAGATCGGCGTGATGCGCAACGGCGTCGCGGACGCGCTGCGCAACGGCGGCGCGCAGGCCGCGCTGGCGTACGTGAGACGCCGCTACGCGCTCGACGGCGTGGAGGCGGCGCACGTGGTGCGCTACATCGCGCAGCAGCTCGCGCTCGGCGGCATTCCGGACGAGACGCATCCGATCGTCGAGCTCTACCGCATGGACGAGCGGCAGACCGCAGTCTTTCACACGGGCGCGGGACGGCGCGTCAACGAGACGCTCGCGCGCGTGGCCGGCGCGCGGTTGTATCAAAGCCTGCGCATCAACTCGACGCTCACCACCGACGACAACGGCTTTCTCGTCGCGCTGCCGCGGCGCAAGATCGTGCAGGACGCGGTGTGGGCGTCGCTGCTGCATCCTGACGGCTTCGATGACGACCTGCTCGCGGGGCTGCGCTCGGGCTGGCTGCTGCGCCAGCAGTTCCGCTACGTCGCGAACACCGGGCTGCTGGTGCTGCGGCGCGCCGGCGGGCAATCGATCCGCGGCGGCGCGCTGCGCTGGAACGCGTCGAAGATCTTCGACCGGCTGTGGGAGGCCGATCGTGACTTTCCGCTGGTGCGCGAGACGGTGCGCGTGGTGACGCGCGAGCTGCTCGACGCACCGGGCGCGCGCGCCTATCTCGAACGGCTCGACGGCGAGCCGCGCGTGCTGCATCCAGCCGCCGCGACGCCGTTCACGTTCGGCATCGTAACGTCGTCCTTCGGCGACTCGGTGGTAATGGACGATCGCGCAAGCATGATCGAAGCGCTGCACGAGCGCGTGCTCGCCGTGCTGGGCGAATCGCGCGACGACGGCACCGAACCGCTCGCGCTCGCCGTGAACGGGCCGGCGCAAGCTCCGCGGCAACTGCGGCTGCTGTGATGAAGCCCGCTCCCGCCTGCGACGCGCACCCGCTCGCCGACGGCGTTCTCGCGCTGCCCGGCGGGTTCGCGTTGCTCACGCATTCGCGCGTGCTGATCTGCGCCGATGCGCACCTGGGCTACGAGGACGTGATGGGCGGCGGCGCCGCGCTGCCGCTGTGGAGCACGACCGAGATCGTCGCGTCGATCGCGCTGGCGGCGCGGCGGCACGATGCCCGCGAGATCGTGTTCCTCGGCGACGCGATCCACGGCGCGGGGCTGAGCGAAGGCGCGGGGCGCGCGGTCGGCGCGGCGCTCGACGCGCTGCGCGCGCAGGCGCGCGTCACGATCGTCGCCGGCAACCACGAGGGCCGCACGCGCGGCGTTGCGGTGCTCGGCGCAACGGTCGAATCGTGCGAGCGCGACGGCTGGACGCTCGCGCACGGCGACCGCCCCGAGTCGCGTCCTTCGACGATCGCCGGATACGGTGCGGAGCGAACGATCATCGGGCATCTGCATCCGTCGCTGCACCTCGGCGGAGAGATAACCGCGCCGGCGTTTCTCGCCTCGCGCGCGCTCGTGGTCGTGCCGGCGCTAACGCCGTACTCACCCGGGCTCGACGTCACCGGGGACGCGTGCCTGGACGCGCTCGCGGCATGGGGCGTCGGGCGCCGCGATCTGCACGTCGTTGCGGCGACTGCCGAGCGCGTCTTCCCGTTCGGCACGTTGTCCGCGTTGCGCGGCGCGCTCTATCTGCATCCGGGCGACGGCGCCGCGCCGCTCGGCCGCCGCCGCCGGCTGCGCTCCGACCGCTAGAGGCGCCCGATGTGGGCGAGCGCGACGAGCACGGCCGCGACCTGGGAGCCGCCCGCGATCCGCCCGTCCAGCGCCATCGCGCGCACCTCGCCGATCGGCGCGAGGTCGACCTCGATGTCCTCCGTGACGTCGAATACCGGCTCGCACGTGCGCACCGCATCGCGAACGATGAACAGGTGAAAACGTACGGTAGCGTTCGTCGGATCGGCGAGGAACGTGCGCACGAACTCCGGCGCCGAGCCGGTGAAGCCCGTCTCTTCCGCAAGCTCGCGCAACGCGCACGTTTCGGGAGTTTCGTCCGCGTCGATCATCCCCGCCGGAATCTCGGTGACGATTTCGCCTATTCCATGCTTGTATTGCCGAACGAGCAGAACGTTCTCGTCGGGCGTAAGCGCAAAGACGACGCAGAAGCCCCGAGATTCCCGTACGAAATAGTCCTCGACGACGACACCGCTAGGCAGCTCGACGCGGTCCGCGCGCAACCGTAAAAACTTCGTTTGGATTCGGTAATCCGACGACAGAATGCGCCAAGGCCGCAGTCGCTGCTCGCTCATGCGACGGGTATACCACGCGGCAGCGCGGAAGTCAGCGGCTTCACAACGACGTCCTTTCGGGGGAGCAGGACGATCGACAAGATTGAGATCGGCCAGCACTACGACACCAGTTACGGAACGCTGTGGAAAGACGGAACGTACTTTCCGCGCGGTACTCGTGTGCTGATTACCGGCCTGCACATCGAGCAAGGCTTCTGCGTGCGGTTTCCCGCGGACGTCGAGGGCGAACCGCTCGAGACGTGGGAAGACTGGGACGAGCTGGACTTTCTATCCGAGGAAGGCTCGGTCGAATCCGGCGGCACGCTCCCCGCGAGCATTCTGCACGAAGCGCGTGAAGTGCTCGATGAAGCCGAGGACGGCTGCCACCTCCACCTCCACGAAGGCGAAGACTAGCTGCCCCTCCGGCAGAACGTCGTCGCGCTGGCCGCCACGCTGCTCGCCGCGGGCGCGCTGCTGCCGCTCGAGCCGCGCGTCCGGCTGGCGTGCGCGGCTCTAGCCTTCGCCGTGATCGTGGCGCTGCTCGTGGTGCGGCTGCGGGCGCATTCCGCCCGCCGGAACGATGCTCGCGTGTCGGGCGTGTACGACCGCATCGCGCGCATCCGCGAAGAGCGCGGCAAGCGCCGGCAGTAGGTCTCGTCAGCTCAGGAGCGCAGCGCCCGTCATCGCGAGTAGCGATTCGTCAGGTCGATGATGATGTAGGCTCGGCTGCATTCGGACGCGGTGCGGAAACGGGAGCGACGAAACGACGACGGAGGCATCGTCGCTGAACGCGCCGCCCGCGTGCCGGACGGCGGCGCCGTAGATCTCTCGCGCGGGATCGCGCTTTTCGCGTACCGCATCGCAAAGAGCACGAACGACGCCGCTCGTCCCAAAAAAAGACAAGGAGTCGGCGGCGTTGCGGCGCGCTTCGGTGATTCCGTCCGTTGCGACCACCAGCAGGCTGTCCCGAAACAACGGAAGCGTGTGCTGAACGAACTCGGGTTCCGCCACGGGACCCAAAACGGGGCCGGTCGGCTCGAGGTGCTCGTGGATGCCGTCACCGCTGAAGAGCAGCGCCGGCTCATGGCCTGCGGACGCGTACTGGATGCGCCCTTCCCGAAGGTCGGCGACGGCGATGAAGAGGCTCGCGAAGGGTATCCCGTCGTTCATGACGCTTCCGATGAAGAACTCGGAAGCCGCCCGCAACGCCTTGTCCGGCGGGATGCCCCGGCCGACCAAATAATGAACGTACGCCCAGAGAACGGCCGCGCCGTGGCCCGCGGCGTCACCGTGGCCGGCGATGTCGCCGACCACGATCGCGCGCCGGTGCGGCGCGATGTCGAAGCACTTCGCGAAGTCACCGGAGCGTTGCGAGCCGCCGGCGGGGCTGGATTCGGTCCAATAGTTCATCGCCATCGTCTATCCTATGTAGACGGCGTTCCAGAGACGCTCCGGAGAATTTCCTGAATCTAGCCTTTGAGCGAAAGATCAGACGGAGTCCGTCGCGGAGTCGACTCCCTCACGCGCGAGCATCTCGGCGTAGATTTCCTCCACGCGCTCCAGCGTGTCCGCGTCCGCAGGGCGTTTGTCCGGGCGAAGGCGCACGATGCGCGGGAAGCGCAGCGCATAGCCGCTCTTGTGCAAGTCGCTCTTCTGGATGATGTCGAACGCGATCTCGATCACGACGGACGGTTCGACCACGATCTCGTGGCGTTTCAAATCGAGCCGGTCGTACGCGGCGCGCGCCTCTTGCGGCGGGAGGCGGTGCGCTTCGAACCACTGCGTCATCTCCGCGATCTCCACGTCGGTGAGGCCGCTGTACGCTTTGCCGATCACGGCGAGGTCGTCGCCGTCGCGCACCGCGAACGTGTAATCGGAGAGCACGTTGACGCGCTTGCCGTGGCCGCGCTCGACGCCGACGATCACGCAGTCCAGCGTCGCGAGTTCGCGCTTTAGCTTCAGCCACGACTTGCCGCGGCGGCCCGGCGTGTAGAGTGAGTCCGTGCGTTTGAACACGAGGCCCTCGTCGCCCCGCGCGCGCGACTCCTCGTCGGCGTGCAATACGCGACGTAGTGCCTTGTATTTTTGCTGCCGGAACTCTCAAGCCGTGTGAAGCCCGCAACGGAGGCAGACTGCTCCGAAAGCTTTATGCAGTGCCGGCAGGCCCAGCTCGGCGAAATGTCCCGCAATGGGCTGCGATACGCGGTACCCGGTACGGAGGCGTTCGCGCTGGCATTGGGGATCTTGCTCGACGGTCAGCTGAGCTTCAAGGAGGCCAGCTTTAGTTAGCGAAGATGGCAACCAGTCGACAGTAGGAGCTTTTCCGCGCATGATCGTCTTGTATCTGCGGGTCGTTTCCGCACTGTGTCTGTTTGCTTTGTCGGTCGGGCCCGCGAGCGCTGCAACGGTACAGTCCAATGTTCGCGAGTGGTTTTTCGCGAAGACGGTAGCGCGGTGCTTTCCAGGCGTTGTCAGCACGGGATTCTTCAGATCGGGCAATGGCGACCCGGCGTTTTCGCCCGCGCTGCCTCTCAACCCGATTAAAAGGCCGGGCGCCGAACTCGCGTCACAGGTGCGCAATGAGATGACCGGCACCGTCATCGCGCAATCGGGGCATGACCTACAGTGGGGAAAGGATGTCGAGGCCTTCTTCGGCGCCTACGACCCTGCCGCCTCAGCGGTCGCGCTGCAGCATGTCGGCTACGAATACGATGAGCTCGTCCTCGTCGGAGACGTAATGAAAGCTCCGGCGCGGTTACGACGCAAGACGCTTCGAGTGGCACTCTCGAACGGGTTCACGCTTGGCACACCACGATCCGCCGTCGAGCGCTTCTTCGGCTACAGCGGAAGGGCCGCTGCTGTTCGACGGTGCGGAATGCTCGGAGAGAGGTTTGCGATGCCCCATCCGGGTGCCGTGGTGAGCTTCAGTTTCATTTTCGCGAAGGATCGCGTCGTCGCTCTTGGCTACGCATTCGCAATGTAAGCGCTTCGAAAGGGGACACGGACGTCTTGACCGTCCCTGATGACGATCCACGTTCTCTTCGGTCGATATGCGGGCAGCGTGCGTCGCAATACGCGCCGGACTCGCCGTCGGCAGCGACGTAGCTGCTGCGCTCGACCGCGCTAAACTGCGCCTTGATGGGAACGGCTGGATCCATGTCGGCATGTCGCTCGGCGAGCTTCGCGTTGCCGGCTTCATGATGACGGCAGCCGACCGAACGGCCATGCCGGCGTTTTCGTTGGTCGTGGGTGCGAGCTCGGGCGAGGCGACGTCGTCTCCCGGTGTGAGCATCATGTTCGCCGTGCGCGAGTCGGTCCGGTTCTTCGTCATGTCCGAAAGGTCATCACGGACCACGGCATTCGAGTCGCGATCCCGAGTCGCGGTGCGAAGGGCATATCCGCGGATATCCGGCTCCCCGACGTCTACGGCGGAAAAGACTTCAAGTGGAAGCCAGGTGCGCGGTTCGGGAACTAGCGAACGATTTTCATCGTAGCAACAACGCCGTACAGACATCATCACAGGGCAGCTGCCGCAAGTCGAGTACGTCGAAGGTTGCGTCCCCCAGGCCTGAGCAGACGTTTCGAGGCGTTACGCGCTGGTTAGCCGCCGGTCGATCGTTCGGATCACGTCGCGGATCGCGTCGATCGCTGCCCGCCGTTCGTTGTTTCCGTAGCGGTCCAGCACCGCGACGACGTACGCGTCCGGATCCCCATACCCGACGATTGCGACGTCGTTCCGAACGCCGGGCAGCTCGCCGGTCTTGTTCGCAATGTGGGACCGGCTCCGCAGCGCTGAGGGAATCGTTTCTCGATCCGTCTGCGCGAGCAACGCGATCATCGCCCGCCGCGCGACGTCGGCACCGGGTCGCGCTTGCGCCGCTTCGCGAGCGATATGCAGTAACAGGCCGGCGGCTTCGCGCGGCGTGGTCTCATTTTCGAGTCCACGGCGTTGTGCATCCCAATCATAGAAACGCCGGCGAATCCGCGTCGAGGCAAACCGTGCTCCGCCGCCACCTCGTTGCAGCGCCGCATACCCACCGCTCGCAGGAGTGCGTTCGAGGCCGTGTTGTCGCTGAGCGATAACATCGCATCGAGAAGCGCGCCGGCGGGATAGCTTCCCGGCGCCACCGCTCTGAAGCGATCGGAGCCGCCGACCCGATCGTTCGCGACGAGCGCGACTTGGGTCGTAAGCCTGAAGTGGCCCCGGTGCGCTTCGTCGACAAGCGCCATGGCGATCAGCAGCTTGATGACGGACGCCGCGGGGACGATCTCGTCGGCATCGCTCTCGACGTACCGCGTGCCGTCGACCCGCCCGGCATACCAGATGAGCGCACTCGCCCGCGTCGCCAGCGCAACGCTTGATGTGAACGTGCCGGCACCAAGGAGCGCTAGCACCCAGCGCCGATTTAGGTGGCGCGGTGCATCAATTCCCTTCGCGTTCATTGCGTGCGCTCGAGCGCGACCTGATCGAGTCGCGTAGCGCCGTCCTCGGATACGGCTCTCCACGTTCCCTGGTATTCAGTGGTGCTCGTTCCATAGGGTGTCCGGTCGATCGATTGCACCACGACGGCAACCGCCATCGGATCGCTCGTGGAACCAGTGGCCACGCTGATGTGCACGACGCTACGGTGCGACGCCGCCCATGGCGCATACGGGTGCGCGCTTTGATATCGCGTCGAAAGGAGCGCGTAGGCCTCCGGGAGTCGCTGTGCGTCCCATAAGCCGTAGTAAGCGCGAACGACCGCGTCGGCGCTTTCAGGTGCGGTGACGGACGTGATCGAAACCGGGACGACGCGCCCTGCCCTCATGGTGGATCGCTTCACACGCGGTCCGTTGCGCTCGACGATGTATCCGTTCTCCAGCGAGACGGTGAGGCCGCCCGATCCGTCGCCGGGAAGGATTCCGACGAAACGCGTGCGCGCACCCGAATCCGTGTAGAGCAAATCGAAGATTCGTCCGCGCCCTGCCGACGTGGCGGGGACGAGGACGACGTTTATGCCCGATTCAAGCGTTCCGCGCGTCGCCGACATTCGTGCGCATGCGGACGTACCGTCGTCCTTGAACCGGATCATCAGCGCGTCGGCGGCGCATCCCGCCGAACCGAGCACGTCCAGCTCACGCGTCTCGTACAGCATACGGCTGACGCTGCTATCGGGGGTGCTGCTCCGCAATTGCGGCTGGCGCACCGCCGGCTCGTCGTGTTGGGCCGCGGTACGCGCCGGCGCCGTCGATTCGGCGGACACGATCTGCGCCGTGGCCCGGGGCGCTTCGCGCGTCGACAAGAGTCGCTGGAAGCCGAACAGCACGGACACAAGCACCAGAGCCGCTACCAAGCCGATGATGATCCCAGACGCGCGCCCGCCGTGCGCCTCGGCCGGCGCGCGTGGCGCAAGGGGGGCCGGCCACGCGCGTTGCACCGTCGTCGCGTCGAATGCGGGCACGGAGAACCGCGGCGTGGCTACGGTCTCGGCGCCCATTGAAAGCCGCGGTCCGCTCGTCGCCGCAGTGAGCGCTTCGCCAAGCTCGCGCGCGCTTTGAAAACGGTCCTCGCGCTGCTTCGCGAGCGCGCGGAGCACCACGGCCTCTACCGCCGGCGACACGCTGGCATTGAGAACGCGCAGGGCGGGAGGCGGCTGCTGTACGTGCTGCATCACGACGGCCGTAGCAGTCGGCGAATTAAACGGCACAACGCCGCAAAGCATCTCGAAGAGTACGACGCCGAGGCTGTAGATGTCGGAGCGCGCGTCGATCTCTTCGCCCAAGCACTGCTCCGGCGACATGTATGCCGGCGTTCCCAGCAGCGTGCCCGTCTGCGTTAGGTTCGCGACCGTCCCGCCGCCGCGCAGACTGGCGATACCAAAATCGAGCAGCTTCACCCGAGGCCCGTCAAGTGAGTCCTCAACTGCGATGTTGGCGGGTTTGAGGTCACGGTGCACGATGTGCTGGCGATCGGCAGCGGTGAGCGCGGCGCACACCTGCCGAATGATCTCCGCGGCGAGGGCGGCGGGGAGCGGTCCCTGGTCGCGGATGACGGCGCGCAGATTCCGTCCCTCGATGAGTTCCATTACCAGGTAGATCACCCCGTCGGTGGAGACGCCGAAGTCGTAGATGGCGACGACGTTTGGGTGCTTGAGGCGCGCGGCGGCCTGTGCTTCCCTCCGAAACCGATCGGCGAACTGCGGGTCGCGCAGCAACTCGGAATGCAGGACCTTGATCGCGACGACGTCGCCGATGTGCAGCCGGGTCGCGCGATAGATGGTCGCCATCCCGCCCGCCCCGATCTCCGCGTCGACGCGATACTTACCATCGATCACTCGTCCCAGCAGTGGATCGTTCTCCATGCTGCCGGAGCGGTTTCTTCGCGGCGGATATGGCACCTTGCTCGGTCGCCTCGTCCTCCGGGGGAAGGCCGATTCGGCATGGCATAGCGAATCTTCGACCATGAAGCGCGGGGCGTTCACGACGACTCTGGCGACGTGCGTGGGCGCGCCTCTCGCGACGGCCGGTGCCGGCGCGCCGGTTCAAAAGCTCCCTCAAACGATGCTCAAGCCGTTTCGCCTGGTCAAAGGCGACAAGGTGGGCCTCGTTGCCCTCGGCGGGCCGCTTCGTCACGCCGAAGATCTCGAGTCCGCGAAGCGGCTAGCGGCGACGCTCGGCGTCCGGCTCGTCGTCGGCGATCACCTTCACGATCAGGACGGCTACCTTGCCGGAAGAGACGCCGCCCGCGCGGACGACTTCAACCGCTTCGCTCGAGATCCGAGCGTTCGCGCAATTTTCTCGCTCCGCGGCGGGTACGGGACGATGCGGGTTCTCGACCGCATCGACTACGGCGCGCTACACGCCGACCCGAAGATCGTCCTCGGCTTCTCCGACATGACGGCGCTGCTCAACGCGATCGCCGCGCGAACCGGGCTGATCGCGTTCCACGGACCGGTAGCGGGGCATCGTCTCTCCGAGCGCGCGGTCGCCGGGATTCACGGCGCCCTGATGTCGAGCCGCGCGCTCGGCGTGTTGCGCGTCCCGTCGACCGGACCGCTTTCGGGAGGCAGGGCGCGCGCGCGGCTGGTCGGCGGCAACCTCTCGATGGTCGCCGCGCTCTCCGGCACACCGTACGCGGTCGCGTGCGCGGGGAACATCCTCATGCTCGAGGACGTCAAAGAAGCCCCGTACCGCATCGATCGCATGCTCACGCAGCTGACGCTCAGCGGCGACCTGGCTTCAGTCGCCGGAATCGCTCTCGGCAGCTTCCGCGATTGCATTCCCCGAGAGGGCGACGATCAGCCGTCGTGGACGATCGACGAGACGTTGCGCGACCGCCTCGTCCCGCTCAAGAAACCGATGATCACGCGCGTGCTCGCGGGTCACATCGAAGACCAATGGACGCTGCCGCTCGGGATGATCGTGAGCTTCGACGGCGACGCCGGTACGATGACGATCGACGAATCGGCGGTGCGATGAGATTGCGAGCCGCTCGCGTCCCTACGGGATGATCGGCCCGGTATCGTTCGGGCTGACGCGCAGGTTGAACAGCGAAATCTTCAGCCGGCTCTTGCATATCGGAACCTCGCCGTTGACGGCGATCATTTGGCCCGACAAAACGTGCACCCGCTCGAGCCGTGTCCCCGAGGCCGAGGTTACCTCCGCGTCCGAATCGACGTCCTGAATCACGGAATCGAAGTGCACCGCCGTGGTGTAGTCGTTGTAAAACAGAATGCGCTGCATTCCGGCGGTGCACCCGTCGCTCTTGTCGTAGATCCCCAATGTGCTGGAATATTGGATGAACCCAGCGGGCAGCGAATTGTTCAGTCTCCCCGGGCGCGCGGCCGAATTCGCCCCGGCATACGCCGCTACAGCCGGCGGACGCCCCCTGGTGCTGCTCACTTCTTGCAGCTTCTGCGAGTCGAGCTTTAACTGACCGTCCTCGCTGGTCAGGTACCACTGGCCCTCGTTGACCGACTGGGTGATCGAGCCGTCCTTTTCGCGGTCTTGCGAGACGATGCGCACGTTCGCGGTGTACGGCGAATCGCTCGGCGTCACGTCGGCAGCGATGCGGACGACCATCGCGTGGTACTTCACGTAATCGCCGTACGGGTGCTTGCGCTGCATGTTCGTGGAGAGCATCCCGTACATCGTGTCGTACGCGCGCATGTTCCACAGGCGATAGTATTGCTGAACGAGCGCGACCGATGCCGATGCGCTCGCATCCGGTTGCGCTTGCGTGTCGGCTGGGACCGGCGTGGCGACCGGGGGCGGCTGCTGGTACACCGGCGCGGCGGTCGCGTACACCGGGGCGGGGGCGGCCGCGACGATCACCGACGGCCGCGTCTCGTGCGCTTTCTGGTCGTTCAGCTTGAGCTGCCCGTCCTCGACGGCGACGAACCATTGCCCGGCATTGTAGTTTTCGGTGATCGCACCGTTCCGCTCGCGGTCGCGCGAGACGATGCTCACGTCGACGACGTCCGGTGCCGATCCCGGCGCGGCATCGACGTCGATCCGCATGACGGCCGAATGATACTTGACGTACTGGTCGTACGGGTTCTTGCGCTGCATCGGAGACGAAAGCATCGCGTACATCGTGGCGTACTGTCGTTCGTTCCATAGACGATAGTACTGCTTCACGAGGTTCACCGGGTTCTCGCGCACGCCCGAGATCGGCACCTGGGCCGCTAGAGGCTGTCGCGCCGTCGCGGCCGGCCGCGGTTGCGCGGTGCGTACGCTGACGGGTCCCGGCTTCGCCGTCCACCGCTGCACGCCGAACCACGCCCCACCGATGACGACTGCGAGGAGGACGCCGATGACGACGCCGATCGGTACGATGCTGCGCGCGCGAGCCGGAGCCGCGGGCGCTTGCAGCGCCGGTTGCATGGTGGTCGCATCGAGCTTCAGTAATGAGAACGCCGGTGCAGCCATGGTCTCCGCGCCGAATGTAAGCCGCGGCCCGGTGACTACTGCGGTCAGCGCGTCGGCAAACTCGCGCGCGGTTTGAAAGCGCTCTTCCCGCGGCTTTGCCAGCGCGCGCAGGACGACGGCCTCCATCGCCGGCGAGATACTGACGTTGAGGACGCGCAATGGCGGGGGCGCTTGCTGCACGTGCTGCATTACGACGGCGGTCGCGGTCGGCGAGTTGAACGGCACCACGCCGCACAGCATCTCGAACAGCACGACGCCGAGGCTATAAATGTCCGACCGGCCGTCGAGGTCTTCGCCGAGGCACTGCTCCGGCGACATGTACGCCGGCGTCCCCATGACGGCGCCGGTCTGCGTAAGGCTCGCGAACGTTCCGCCGGTGCGCAAGCTCGCGATCCCGAAGTCGAGCACCTTGACCCGCGGTCCGTCGGGGGTGCTCTCCACCGCGATGTTGGCCGGCTTGATGTCGCGGTGCACGAGTTGCTGCCGGTGCGCTTCGGCAAGCGCGGCGCAAACTTGGCGGACGATCTCCGCGGCCAACGCGGCCGGCATCGGACCCGTGTCCCTGATGATGGTCCGCAGGTTCGGCCCCTCGACGAGCTCCATCACCAGATAGATCACGCCTTCGGTCGAAACGCCAAAGTCGTAGATCGCCACGACGTTGGGATGCTTTAGCCGCGCCGCCGCTTGTGCTTCGCGCTTGAACCGTTCGGTGAACTGCGGTTCGCGCAGCAGCTCGGCATGGAGGACCTTGATCGCGACGGCATCGCCGATCTGCAGCCTGGTCGCGCGATAGATCGTCGCCATTCCGCCCGCGCCGATCTCAGCATCGATCCGGTATTTTCCGTCGATCACGCGTCCGAGAAGAGATGGCTCAATCATAGGCGTCCTGAAGCCCGCGAAGGTCCGGGGAGCTAGGCTTTCCCCAATACTAAGACAAGCGTGCTATTCCTGCCGGCGGGGACGGAAGGTCCCTACAAGACGTCGTGGCGCTTGAGCGACCACATCGTCAGCGGAAGAAGTCCCAGGCTGAAGGCGAATATGATCGCAAGGTCTTCGAACGTGTGGAGCTTGTACGCGAAGGCGATCGCCGACTCGCTCTCGCCGTTCAGCACCGAGGCGTAGGCAGGAACGGATACGCCCTCCGCCACGCGGTCGCGAGTCGCTTCGTTGTCCAAGCTCGCGATGTTCAACAGCGCATCGAGCGACCAGCGCGCGAGGACCACGGTGGTAAGGAAACGTCCTGCACCCAGTCCGTCCCGCCTCTCGATCGGGTCCGTGTCTTTGGGCTTGCCCCGGTCGACGTACTCGTCATAGGCGGCCGCCGAGGCAGGCTTGTCGGTATGGAGGTTGACGTACGTGTTGTCGATGGGCGTCAAGAAGCCGCTCAGCAGCAGTTGCGGGATGAGGATGAGCGGCAAGATGCTCACCGCCTTCTCGGTCGAGTTGACGACGGCGGAGAAGAACAACCCCATGCTGATTCCACCGAGCGTCGTCAAGAACAAGGTCGCCCAAAGGATCTGAAAATCGCTCCCCGCGAGCAATCCGAACGTGGTCAAAATGCTGATGAACAAGAAGGATTGAACCAAGCCGATCGCGCTCAGCACGGCGAACTTCGACAGGACGTAGGGCGGGATCGCCAGGCTGAAGCGGCGTTCCCGTTTGTAGATCGGCAGCTCTGCCACGATCTCGCGGATCGCATTGTTCCCGCCGAACCACACGGCGATCACCGCCGAGATGAACATGGTCTTGGCGACCGTCTTGCCGTCGTCGCCGATGGTCCCCGAGATCTTGACCAGGATGAAGGCGACCAGCGGCGACTGAAGGAGGAGCAGTAGCGTGTTGCGCCGGTCCTTCAGCTTGATTTCGCAGAAGCGCTGGGTCAGCGTCCACCATTGTTTGACTTGCGCCAGGAACGGCGACTTCGCCGGAGTCGCCGCGACGGCCGTCCGCGTCTGGGGCGCCTGGATCAAGGCGCTCGCCTGACGAACCCGCCGCTGGACGTAGGTCTGGTATTGCGGCGACATCTGGAATTGCTTCGCCAGCTTCTCCGGTGTCGCTTGGTGCATGCGGCGGAAGATATCCGACGGCTCGGTGCAACCGAAGTACTCGAGGGCCGCTCGCGGGGGACCGAAAAACGCGAGCCGTCCTCCTTTCGCGAGAAAGCCAACACTGTCCATCAATGTGAACATTTCGAACTTGTGGGTAATCATCACGACCGTGCGCCCCATGTCGGCAAGCTTGCGGAAGCGCACCATCAAATCTTCGGTCGTCTCGGGGTCGAGCGGTGAGGTCGGCTCGTCGAGAAACAAGAAATTCGGCTCGGTGAGGAGTTCGATCGCGATGCTGAGCCGCTTCTGCTCGCCGCCGGAGAGGTTGCGAAACGCGGTCGAAACCTTGTGCTGGAGGTTGACGAGCTCCAAGACCTTGGCGATCGCGATGCGTTTGTTCATCCGCGTAGCGGTCTCCGGGAGCCGCAATCTCGCCGCGTACACGAGCGTGCGCCCGACCGTGAGATCGTCGTGAAGGATGTCGTGCTGTGGTACGTGGCCGATCGAGCGCCGCACCGCATTGAAGTTGCGGTACAGGTCCAAGTCGCCGAGGAACACCGAACCGGTCGGCGCGGGCTGCAGCCCGTCGAGCGCGTCCATCAGCGTGGATTTGCCGCAGCCGGACGGCCCCATCAAGCCGACGAACTCGCCCGGAAGGACGGCCAGCGAGATATCGTCGATCACCGGCTCGCCCTTGATCTGCTTCGAGAGGCCGACCGCGCAGATCCGGCTTTCGCTCAAGTCGATCTGGCGGATCGTCTGTCCGTCGACCTTGAAAAGAAATCCGCCGATGAGGACGAGGTCGTGGCGATCGATGCGGTGCGGCTCTCGCAGCAGCTCTCCGTTGACATAGGTACCGTTCGTACTGCCAAGATCGAATAGGGTCGCACCGTCGGCTCCGTCGAGTGCGAGCTTGACATGGTGCCGTGAGACGCTTGCCGCCTTGAGGACGATGTCATTGTCGGATGCGCGGCCGATCGTCAGTTCGCGCTTCCGCTCGACGCGCAGCGTCGTCGTCCCGTCCACGACCGCTCGGTCTACCGGGGTCGTCATTTCGGTAGAGGAGAGCGGAGCGGTTTGCGTCGCCGCAGCGCGATCCACCCTATAGCGGAAGATAAGCAGACCGTCCGGGCCAAGACCGACTCGGTCACCGTCTAAAAGGGAGCGGTCCGTGATGCGCTCGCCGTTAAGAAATGTCCCGAACTTCGAGCCGAGGTCGCGCACGGTGGTGCGTCCAGATTCATCGGTCTCGAGCGCCGCATGGCATTTTGAGATAAAGGGCTGCGGCAAGACGACATCGCAGGCGGCGGCGTCGCGGCCGATGACGAGGCGAGCTTTGTCCAGGGGGATCGTGCGACCGGCAAAGCCGGCACCCTCCCCGACAAGGTGTCCCGTTATGGGTTGCAAGCGGTCTGCCGGCACGCGCTATGCCGAATAGGCGGTCGACGGCCGGCGGCGCTGCATGCAAACGGCAACGATCGCGGCCACCACAGCGACCAGCACAATGGCGCCTATCATGATAAAATTCGCCACGTTGAGGTACGTCACGGTCATCGCGATGGTCGTCGGTTCCGTCAAGGAGACGTTCCACCTCACCGAGCCGTCGTTCGCGCGTTCGCCGTTCGTGTCGTCGACGCGTCCCGGTGCCGAGATCACGAGGTGGATGCTGACGATTGACGCGGCCATGCTTTCACCAGCGGTCGCCCATGGATTTCCGGACCGGTCCTTCGGGAGAAGCCTCGGAATTGTCGTGCGCAACCGAACCGTCGTGCTGAAGGGGTTGCCGCTTTGCACGACGTCGATGTTCCCAAGGTCGGTTTTCTCGCCCAGCCCCGTCGCATGGAAGGCGTCGTTCGCGCCGCCCTTTGCGAACAAATGTCTCATCGTGACAACATGGTTTCCGTTGTCGTCCAGCGTCTGCTCGACGTCCCAGCCCTTCTTCTTGGCCTGCTCGATGCCGAACGGATCTTGAGACTGTGAACGCGCCATCTGCGCGAACTGCTCGTCCATTACTTCCCGCACCGTCATGGTGCCGCTGCCGTCACCGCTAAAATCGAGCCGCTCTGTCACGTCCGCGTGACACCCGGTCAGCGCAAGAAAAGCAATTGTGAACACGGCGCGACGGACACAAAAAATAGCCGGGCGGCTACGCGAGATGCTCGCCATTAATGGGCCTTCTGGGAGGACGCCGGTCTTCCTTTCTTAAGCAAGCTAACCCGGCGTAGAAAGCGGCATCTCGACGATCCTCCGGTGCGTGGTATTCCAATATTCGGCGTCCCGTTGTATACCACCAAATCAGCGGTGGGACGTCACTCGCTGATCTGTTCTCGCACAAGCATCTCCGCGTAGATCTCGGCCACACGTTTGATCGTGTCGGCATCCTGTGGACGCTTGTCGGGGCGAAGGCGCACGATGCGCGGGAAGCGCAGCGCATAGCCGCTCTTGTGCAGATCGCTCTTCTGGATGATGTCGAACGCGATCTCGATGACGACGGACGGTTCGACAACGATCTCGTGGCGTTTCAGGTCGAGCCGCTCGTACGCGGCGCGCGCCTCTGGCGGCGGGAGGCGGTGCGCTTCGAACCACTGCGTCATCTCCGCGATCTCCACGTCGGTGAGGCCGCTGTACGCTTTGCCGATCACCGCGAGGTCGTCGCCGTCGCGTACCGCGAACGTGTAGTCGGAGAGCACGTTCACGCGCTTGCCGTGGCCGCGCTCGACGCCGACGATCACGCAGTCGAGCGTCGCGAGCTCGCGCTTTAGCTTCAGCCACGACTTGCCGCGGCGGCCCGGCGTGTAGAGCGAGTCCGTGCGCTTAAACACGAGGCCCTCGTCGCCGCGCGCGCGCGATTCTTCGAAGCGCTCGTGGATCGCTTCCGCGCCTGCGCCGGCTTCGAGCGCCGTCCACGGCGCGAGCGCGACCGCGTCGCCCGCGCCGGCGAGAACCTCCGCGAGCCGTGCGCGGCGGTCGGCCAGCGGGTGGTCGAGCAGGAACTCGTCGTCGCGCGCGAGCGCGTCGAACGCGACGTAGCGCACCGGGACTTCGCGCATCAGCTCCGCTGAGACGTCCTTGCGCTGCAGCCGCGCCTGCAGGAAGCGGAACGGCAGCACGCGGTCATCGCGAATCGCGACGATCTCGCCGTCGAGCGCGAACGAGCCCGCCAGCGCGCGCAGCGCCTCGACGACTTCCGGATACGACGCGGCGACATCGTTGAGCGTGCGCGAGAAGAGCGAGACGCGGTTCGGCGTGACGTGCGCCTGCGCGCGAATGCCGTCGTACTTATTCGGATTATCGAGTCTCGGAATTTCTGGACCATGCCGCCGCCGTGCAGTGCTTGATTGGGCGACGCGCGGAGTGCTGGCCTGGCAGCTTCTAAAGCCTGACAACCGACTGCTGCATCGACGCCATCGAGGAGGCGATGGCGGCGTTCGGCTGCCCCCAGATCTTCAACACGGACCAAGGCGCGCAGTCCACCGACCATCAATTGCTCGACCCTGCTCAGGGGCCATGGCATCGCGATCAGCATGGACGGTCGGGGTTCCCGGCGCGACAATGTCTTCGTCGAGCGGTTCTGGCCCTCGATCAAGTACGAGGAGGCCTATCTTCGCGCATACCAGAGCGCGACCGAAGCCAAGCACTTAATCGGACGCTACATCGCGTTCTACAACCAGGTCCGGCCGCACTCGGCGCTCGACGGCAGCACACCGGACCGCGTATTCTTCAATCAGCCGACCGCGCAGGCGGCATATCCGGCGAGGTGTCACAAAACGAAGGCCAATCCGTGTCCAGAAAAACCGGCGCCACCTCTGCTCGACGAGGTCGTCGCTACGGCGCGTGTTCTTCGCGGAGATCCTTCCCGGGCCCCAAACGGCTTCCACCAGCACGTCGTCGCGAAAAACCCGATCCGAGAAGGGTGGTGCTCGGGTGCGGAGTAGTTCTAGCGCCCATCTTGTCGCCGGCTCGAGGCTTTGGGCGTAGGTTGAATTTCTGACACCCTTAATAGTCTATATGAGGAGAGGCCATGCTATCGTCCTCGTCCATGTTGCCGGCTGTTGAGCCCCTGCATTTCGAAACGCGCGAACTCATTACGCGCGACGGCGACAAATCACTCATCAGAATTCAAGGGATCAATGTGACCCTCGAAATGGGTGATTTGGACCCCTCTTCCGACCTCGTCGTCTACAGCGATGTCGTTACAATCCGCGACACTCTAGCGTTCCCAGGTCGCAAGGTAAAAATCGTTGCGCGGAGCATCGTCGGGGACGCCAATGCGTCAATCGACGTTTCGGGCGATCCACCGGCCAACGACCGCGTCATCAAACCTGATCCCCAGGTAACGGCGGGTGCGTCCGGCACCAATGGCCGCAATGGAGCCGCGGGATCGCCGCCCGGCAGAATCGAGCTCTTCGCTAAGGTCGTGTCAGGGCGGCTCGCCTTGATCGCGCGCGGGGGGGCAGGCGTAAACGGGCAGCCGGGCGGCGACGGGCGAAACGGCGCGGACGCAGGTGACGACAACCGCCGTTTCTGCGACGATCAAAGTTTAAAGCTAGACGGGCGTGACGGTAAAGCAGGTGGACGCGGCGGCGACGGCGGTTTTGGCGGCTCGGGCGCTGACGGAGGCGTGGTCCGCGTCTTCACGCTTCGATCACCTGATGCCGGGACTGTGACGCCGTCCGTAACGGGAGGCTCGGGCGGTGTTGGAGGTGTGGGCGGATCGGGCGGCTCCGGGGGTCTTCCCGGCAAGGGTCCAATGCCCGGGCGCATTGTCCATCATGGCGGCCGCGGCGAAAAACCGGATACGTGTGAAGATGATCCCAACATTCGAAAGTCCGGTATCGCCGGTAATGCGGGAGCGCCGGGCCAGAGTTTCGACAACATGCGTGGGCGGGATGGGTCCGACGGCGATCACGAAATCAAAACACTGACGGCGGGTGTTCGCGGATTCGACCTGCTCTTTCCGCAGATACTCCTCGAGCTTCACGCTGCCGAGCTCGCATATCTCAATAACGATCTCACTACGGCACAAGAGCTGCTGACATGGCTTGCATTCGCGATGGACAACATGGCGGGACTCGCCGACGATGCTTCGGCAATAAGCAGCAGCGAGCAGACATCGACTCGCCAACGCGTCGACAAGCTCCTTGCGCAGATCATCGCCGGTGTTGACTACTTCGGAAATCCGTACGATTTCGTTCCGCTCGTTGGCCAGAAGTCGTTCGCGGAACTGCTGCAGACGCTTCTCGCGACTGCTACCGCACTGGAATTGGCTTTCGATATGTTTACGAACAAAGCCGCCGGAGTCGACGATAGGCTTCATGCCCTGGATGACTCAAGAAGGGCTACGAAAGACGTTTTGGACGGACTTCTGGCCGAACAAAAGGATTTGGGCGACCGGGCGGACGGGCTGAACCGGCTCATCACTGAGCTGGGCAACGATCTGGAACATCAACGGGCCGCGCTCCTCGGTTTGGGTACCGAGTTCGAGAATGCGGTCAAAACTCACGGTAACGGCTGCAGCCTTGCCGATTGCATCGTCTTCGCGTCTGCGGTCGTCGCTGTCGCAACCGGCACCGCAGCGGCCCTCGGCGCGGTAACGGCTCAGGTCGGCGATCTGGTGTCGCATGCGGAAACATATGCGCGCATCGTCCATAACGTCGAAATCGTCGAAAACAACGTCACGAAGATCACCGCGGCGTTGAACAAACTGCACCAGCTCCAAAGCACTCCCGAAGTCGACCCAAACGCGCTCAAGATCGGCATGACGCTTAGTGACTTCGATGCCGTTTTGCAGCCGTATCTCGATATGAACGAAGCGGCGCAGTATCGCGATGCGATGCACCTGTTCACGAGCACGGCGCAGACGTTCAATGCCAAGCTGGTCGAGTTTACGGGTATTACGACGAGGCTTTCACAGCTCGTGAATCTATTGCAGCAAAAAAACGGGGAACTGGAGCGCCTTTCCGCACAACGAACGGCGAGCGTTGATCCCGACGCTGCGGCGTTTGCCAGTTTCGTTCAAACGATGCTGATCACCGCGAAAGCGGGCATCATCCGAGCGATTTACTCCAGACAGCGCGCCTTCATGTATTGGTCACTTGACGAGACCGCATTTCGCGCAATCGGCGATTTTCGTGTTGTCGAGCTGAAGGTTGCGGCAAGCACGATCGAAGAGCGGATACTCGCCATCTCGGCCAATGTGGGACGCGGCGTCGAAAATCTACCGACGAGGTCCGTGGTTCTTACTCGCGACGATCTGCGTGACGCATTCACCGTCTTCGCGAGCACAAATGTTCTGCGATTTTCGATTTCGCCCCACCATCCTGCGTTCATCGGTCAAGCCTTGACGAAGGTACGCGCCGTGAAGTTGACGATTGTCGGGCTGAAAGCAAGTCCCTCCGCCGGTACTAGACCGGCAGAGGCCGTGGTGAATCTGGTCCACCGCGGCGATACGCGTATTCGCAACGTCGATGGCCGATGGCACCATTTCGCCCACGCGCCGCGCGTGACCCTGGCATATGTGCCGCTCGATAGCGGCGTCAGTATCGTCGAGTCGCTTGAAGGTGAATCAGAAGTCGACGGGTCGTTTCTCCGCCTGAGCCCGTTCGCCGTCTGGACGATCGAGCTTCGACCTGAGGACAACCGTAACGTGGACATATCCGGCGTAACGATGATACGCCTCGATTTTAGTACGGAGGCCGTCCCGGTCAACGCCGCCGCATCATGATGCGGGTGCTCGGCAGCCTGTTCCAATGGCAGCCACTATTTGTCGCCAAGGCGTTGGCGGACGCCGATGATGAACACGGCGCAAGACGGCATCTCAGGCCTTCGCGACGCTGCCCGAATGTTTCAGCACCTGGGCATGACCTCGATGGAGTCCGCCGCAAACCTTTCGCTCGGCGCAGCGCTCTGCACGTTTTCCTGGGAGTCTCGCCCAGGGAAGATCTTGCTGGACGTCGCCTGTGAAGCTGCCGAGATTCTTAGCAGGGTAGAGCGTGTTGCGCGCAGTTCTCCGGACTGCTCGCTAAGAAGTCTCCACGGCGCTGCTCTGTCGTGGAGAGCGCGCACATACTCGGTGCTTGCGGATCACGATCCCGCGCTTATTCAGCGGGTCCTGACCGACGCGAATGAGGCCGTCGACGTTCTGGATTCTGGTGACAAGTCCCGCAAAAGATCTCACCGATATCGCGCAGGCATATGACCTCGATCTGGGACTTCCGCCATTCACTCCGTCACCTCGGTTGTGAGCATATCTGTCACTATAACGCGCTCGAAGGGCGCGATCGATGGCCGAAGACGTACGAGCGCGCGGACCGAGTCACCGTACAATCCAGGACGGTCGGTCAGTGCGAGCACGAGCCACAGTGGGCGCATCCGGTAGCCGTGCGCTTTGGCTATCTTGTCGACGAGCCGCTTGAGTGCCGGCGCGACCAATCCCTCCGGATTGAAGACGCTTGCGTTTCCGTGAAATTGCACCAGCCTTGCGCCGTTAACTCGTCCGACATGGACGACGAGTCCGTACCGATCAACAAGTGAGTCACGCCGTGCAGCGCGCAGCCGAACGCCGTCGGTTGACCGCTGAAAGTCCGTCCACGCGCCAGTGCGCAACGTCTGGAGGATCTCGTCGACGAGCGCTTCCCGCTCCCGCGTGCCGGGGACGTGCTGTACCCACGGCCCAAAGGAAAAGGCCAGCAGCGAGTTCGCGGGAACGAGGTCCGGTTCCGCGTCGACGGCTGCCTTCAGGGAGTTGTTGAGTTCGGCAAGCGCGCTGTCGTCGGCTGCGCTGGGGTTAACTTCGGTGTGTTCAATGCCAATGTTACGCCCGTCGTGCAAGGTCGCAAGGAAATCGGGGCGCTCATAGACGCGTAGCGCGACGCGGCGCTCGCCGATGTCGAAGAGGACGCTGGCGACGGTAATGAGTTCCGCATGTTTCGGTGCGAGTCTCATCTCGTGGCTCGCCGGTGTGCGCATGTAGTATGGCTCGTCTGCAAGCGGGCGGCCGTCGATCGTCGTCGCGCCGATGCCGCTCATGCGGTCGGCGCTCGGGCCTTTGAACCAACGGCTCTCGATCAGCTGACGAATAGTCAGGCCGTGAACGTCGTGACCGCCGCGAGGCCGCGCGCTGTCGTGCATCGAACGCCTGTTCGGGTCCTTCGGACACTCACCCTGCGAGCGGCTAGTGCAGCGCGTAACTGGTTGAAGCCACTACTAAAGTTGCCAAGGCGGCGCGAGACTCGGGCGTGCGCGCAACTGGTGCTCAGACGGCGGAACCTCGGAAACAATTGGTGGATGGAAATTGGGCGCCGGCGGTTTCCTTGAAGTCCGACCGCGGCAGGATACTTCAGTCTTGCTGCACACGATGGAAACGGAACCTCGAGTTGTATCAACGACGTCGCTGCGAGGGTGATTATTACCTCGCGCGAATGAGCGTCGTTACTGGATCAACGCGTCGACTCACGTGGGAGGCGAGGTCGCCTTCGTTCGTGAAGCGCCGGTGTAATGGTACGGTCGTCGGGCCCGAGATCGATGCGGCTTGTCTTCGCCGCTATGATTGCAATAGTCTTATTTGCGGCGTTAAACGTTAAGTTTGGTGTCTTGGTCGGCATAATCGGCGCCGTGTCGGGGTTCGTCCTTGTAACCGGTGTACCGATTTTGCAGTCTTATCTAATGGCGCAGCAACTAAAATATGCGCGCCGACAAGATGAGCGCGAGGTAGTACGCGAGCAGCGAGCGAGTGCTCATGCCATCATCGAGTTACAGTTCTGGGGAGAATTTCCCGGGGCAAACCCGCTCGCCGCTGCTACGCCTGTTCGGAAGTCCATTAACGACGCGCAGTTTCGATTTGAGGTTTTCCTTCACAACGACGGCACAACCGAAAACGCGGACGACTGTCACCTTGAAGTCTTGATTCCTCTTATCGTGATGCCGATGGGATTTACGGGAAAAGATATCAAGAATTTTGTGATGAACCCGGTTGAGATTGATGGCGTTCGGTATATGCGACTATCCGCAAACTGTTCGACAAAAGTCCAGCCGGCCACGACAGTTCCCGTCGGGACGATTACGATGGTTGGGACTCGCGAGTCGCTGCTAACCCCCGTCAAGACTGAAGCGCTGTGGCGAGTCACGAATGGCCCATACGTAATGCCTTCAAGAGATAGATACGGACGTATTACTGTCGGTTTCATGTTCCCTTAACGAATAGCTCCGCGCCGACCGCCGCTGCGGCGGCGATCGCTGGGGCGTCGCAGGTCTCGAAGGTTACACACGCCCGTTCTTAGCGTTGGCCCGTGATCGTGCGCGGAGAAAGACGCATCTACGTGAGCAAGTCGCTCAGTTGTACTGCTAGGGCCTTCATGGCGCGACTTAGGGTTCAGAGCATGATGTTGAGTTCGCGCGCTTCCAGCTTCTGATTGCTGCGTCGCGATACGTATCGCGCTCGCTGCATCCTACTGGGTTAGTCCCAGTTCGAGGCGGCGGCGGTCGGCTTGGGCAAGCCGTTTCCTCTCACGATCATCTCCACTCTCGCAATAGATTGTTCCCCGATCACATCTACGTCTCCGGTTCTCATTCGTGCATCGTTATCGCAGAGCCGCATCACGAGCGAGAGCCCGGAGGCCGCATTGCGTTGCTGCGGCGGGACCATTCACTCGGAACTGGCCAGTTTGTAGGGATTACAAGGACGCCGACACGCGACGGGTAACGGGGATCGTCCTTACCGTGCTGGACGGGAAACAACCAGCCGATGTCGTTCTCCAGTACCGCCGGCGGACTCGCCTTCTTTGAATGGTCGAGTACGACGAGGATCGACAAGCGACTTCCGCGACCTACGCCGTACTGCGTAGGCTGACCGATGAACTTGGCGCAGTCCTCCACGGCGCGATACCTTTTCTTCTCGACCTTCAGTTCTGCAATGATATCGTCATGCAACAAATCATCGAAGCCGCCTGCGACTCGATCCCGCCGCGTGAGGCGACCACCGAGCTGGGGGTATGTGAAGAGCGCCTTCTCAAGCGCGTCGTGAAATTGCGTTTCAGACACGGTTGTGCCGACGCGAAATCCTTTGTCGAACCTGGTTGTCTGAGCCGCATCAACGCACGCCGTAAAGAAGCGACAGAACGCTTCGACGTCTCGCACATCAAGTGTAGGATCGTCGTACAGCGCCGCAAACATCACGAGAAGACGTTGGTCCATTTGCCGATGTTGCGTCATTACGTCGCGAGTTGGGTCGTATGGTCGCAAGCGTAAGCGCTGATATCCTGCGACGATCGCTGTTTCGCGATGTCGGCCGTCCGGCGAAGTGAATACCGCCTGCAACGTCAGATCGATCGGGGGCGCTCCCGGCGGGCGCTTCGCTCGAAATGCGAGCGTGTGAGTCTGTGAGAGACGCAGGCCATATTCGTCCACAATGGCGTCCGCGGCGCGAAATTCGAACTCCGGCGCAACCAGCACATCGCGCGATACGGTCGTGAGTAGCCGCACGCGGCAGACTTCGGCCCACGCGGGCCAAGCGTCGAGGCGCACGTCAAGCGTAACGTCATGTAGCAAATCGTCATAGATGACTTGGGTGTCGAAGACCGGGTGGCCGTTCAACGACAGCACGCAAACGACGAGAGGCTGCTCCTCCTCCGATTCGTCGTTCTCCTTGGCAGGTTTCAACTGTGCGTTGGCGCGCGATCGGCGCTGCGACGTACGGTCGCGTAGCGGCAACGCAAGCGCCACGCTGGCCAACATGCGTAGCAGTTCGTCTACGGTCTCGGTCGTCGCGTTCGCGGCGCTAGCTGCGAAGCGGCGAAGCGGATCTTCATCAGAGCACCACGTGTCGAATGCCTGCAACGCCACGGACGCGGAACGTCGCGCCGCTACCAGCATGGCAGTCGCGCCTGCCGCGTCACCCCGTCGAGCCGCGGCGTCGTGACGCAGCAGAAGGGCAGCGATGCGCACGGCCTCGACGTATCCGTTAAGGCGCGCGTCATCAACGCCTGTTGCCGTCATTACGGTAATGGCCCCGTCCAGCACGGCTGCTGAGGCAACCGGATCTTGCACCGGTACAACGGTGAGCACGGAGCGGATGGCAGCGCGCGCACGCACATGAAGCCGTACGGCGTCTTCCTCGGGCGTGTTCTCCGGGCCGTCCCCCACCGGCTGGGCGGCCGCCACCGTAGTTCCTTCGTACGTGGCGCACTCCGACCATGCGGCGTCTACGACGCTACTGAACCACGTGCGCAGACGCGTATACTCGATTGTCTCCGGTATCGTGGCGAGGACCTCGCTCGCAAGAGTGTAGGCGTCGCGCCACCTCTCGGCACGCTGCAGCAGTTCAACCAATTCCGAAATAGGACCCAGCCGGCGATTGCCGTACGCCGCCGCGAGCGTTCGGAACAGGTCGAGCGGCACGTGCGCCAATCCGCGCGGCTCGCCCAAAAGCGTCTCTAGGATGCGATCGTCACGCGAGGAAATGCTGTAGCCCTTCTGAGTATCATCGAAGAGCAGCTCAATCGCCGCGGTTCCCCAGGCGTCCGCAGTGATGTATGGCCGAAGATCGCAATGCAGGAGCAGCCGCTTCCGCGTGCTCGGGTCAAGCGTCCTACATACCCGCAAAGCTACGGCGGTGGCGTGCTTGCGCATATCGTCGGGCCCACTCCGCGCAGACCAGAGCAACGCGTAAACTGCATCGGCGAGCACATCGGCGTTACCGTTTCGATATGCGCGAACAACTGCGAGGATCGAGTTGTAGAGTTCCCGCGCGTCGGCATCTGTCAGGCCGAGTCGCTGAACCACGCCAACCATTTCCGCGTGGACGTCTTGATCCACGATGAATTGCGACGCCAGAGCTGTCAACTCGTCCGGCAAGGGCGCCGCGACGCGAGCGCAGGCGGCCCACAAGCGGACGGCGGCGGCGCGCACGGTAGGTTCGTCGCGCAATAGATGTGTGTATAGCCGCGGAAGGATCCGACCGATGGTCTCACTGGTGACCGCGTGTTCAAGTGCACGAACCAGTACCGCGCGGGTCGTTTCATCGAGTTCCGCGTCGCCGGCGGTCGCGTCAATCAATGTGAAAATGCGCAACAGCACCGCGCCGGGCTCTGCGTGCGCAATACGTCCGACGATCTCGGCGAGGTCATCGCGCCGTGCGGCGTGCCCCCGGATCGCGATCTGCCGCTCGAGATCGTGAGGTCGCGGCGCGAGGGCGGACGGCGCCGGCATTGGAGCGCATGCGTCTAGCAACGCCGCGAACAGCGTGTCAAGATGTGGCGCCAAATCGGCGGGCGACCGGCCAGCGACGTACTCAAGCTCGCGAATGGCATCCTGTGCCGCGTTTGTCCCCCAGCCGCCGTCGAGGCGGCGTACCAGGAACGCAATGGCACTCCGCCGCGCGTTTTCCGGCGCTTCAGCATCTTGGTTCAGGAGAAGGCGTCGCGGCGTGTCGGCCAACAATTCGCGGATAGCGGCATCGACTGTTGGGGCTGCGATTTCGAGAGCGTCGACGGCCTGATCCGGTTCAGCCAGCCAACATTGCGCGAGTGCCCTCGTCGCCGCAGACGTCGGCTTCGGAGACGGGAAGTACCCCTCATCCTCGCCGCGGATCGATCGAATTAGGGGCATGAGGAACGCCGCGATCCGCCCTGCATCGTCGCGTACCAGCTCGCGGGCCGCATGCGCCGCCGCCTCACGAGACCACGGCTCGTCGCTTGTTAACTGTGATACAACCGCCTCGCGGACTGCGGGCCATGAACGCTTGGCAAGTGCGAGAAGGGCGGCTGGTTCTGCGCCGGCTTCGCGTGCGTCGTGGCCGTCCTCGGGTTCAGCAGCGAGCCAGATTGCACCGCGGCACGCCGCGGCGACGTCGTCATCGCTCAAGGTGCCCGCGAACGCGGCTACCGTTTGCCCGGCCTCCCGCATCGCCGAGCGGGCCAGCGAGCCTACGGCAAGTTGCGCGACGCGCCCGGGATCCACGGCGGCTCGTTCTGCAAGGTGCCGGAGCGCCGTATGTGCAGCGGCGTCAAGGTCCTTCGCGCGGGCTACCAGCGTCTCGACCAGCGGTTCACTGAAGAGCTGCGGCGCTTGACGAGCGCTCTTCACGACACTGCGGCGGGCCTTCTCGGTGGCTTCGGTGGCTTCGGTGGAAGAGACGGTACCGGGCTTGGGGTCCATTAGACCGAGGTGACGCGCGAGGTCCTTCACGGGATATGGCTGCCCGAGCACTGCGGCCTCGCGTCGTGCCTGGCGGGCCGTCCACGCGTCCTCCTCGGCTTGCTTCGATTTTCGTTCCTCGGCGTCGGCCGCCGCCCGTTGAACGCGCGCGGCTTCGACTTCGCCGACAATCGTTGGCAGATTGCCGCTCGGTCGCCGGTAGGTACAGCCCTCGCAGCGCGCCTCGTAAAATTGCATAGCGAGCGCCATGTGGTCGTACTGCTGGATATTGAAGGGCTCGGCGAACCGGCAACGGATCTCCGCGTGGCCAATCGGCAGCCCTTCTGCGCGCCCAAGCATGCCCATGCTCGTGAGATCGATCGAACCGTTCAGGCAGTGGTTCGCAAAAAGGAGCCTCGCCTGCGCGTTCCTTCGGCCCTGCTCGATAGCGTCCGTGATCCTGTCGTCCATCGCCCTCTGTTCCCTTGCGGTTGTCGATCATCAGTCGGTTCGTGCTTTGGTTCGTCTGCCCGGAGACAGATCAACTACTGCCACAACGAAAAGGATGCGCGATCGCAGTGATGGGAAGGCGTTGCTCAGCTGCGGGTCACCGAGAGGGGCACGCGTGGGGCAATTTGCGATGTTCGTCAGATCCGTGCGCGCGTCCGATGCCAAAGAGCGCCGTGAGGTCCGCGTCTATTGCAGTCTGATAAGGAGGAAATGAAGCGGACCGTTCGGCGGCGGGCGCGCGGGGAAGCCTGCGGACTAAACGCTGAGGGCGTCGCACCTCCAACATGCGCGGGTGCCGATCATAGATCGTAGGTCGTTGCTGGAAACTCCGACGAACTTGACCGGTGCGAGCGATTCAGCCGCATGCGGCGTCGTCGCCCATCGGTCGTGATGTGGCGGATCGCACAGGAGATGCTTGCTCCTCTAGTCAATTCGAGCAAAATACGTAGGCTCACCCGCCTCGGGTGGCAATGTGGCGGACTATGACGAGGGACGGAGCCGAAGCAATAACAGCGTAGCGTCGGAATGGTTGCTGAACGCAAAGGAGTCGGCCGGCGATACCCTTGACGATTTACCTGTTGAAAGGACAGTTGGTCGAATGAAGTATGTTCCCACAATTTGTGCCTTCGCAGCCGTCGTCGCCGGAATTACAGGCCACTCCTGGAACGAACAGACGCGCAGGCCCACATTGTTCGGATGGATGATCGTTGTAGTCGCCTTCGTGAGCTTTGTTGTAGCAATTATCATGGTCCGTTCCGATCAGAACAAACTCGTCCTGCTTCGAGGCGTAGCAAAAAAGGCTCTGCGAGAAGCGCTGGATCGCGCTTTGTATCCTTTCGAACTACTCTTGGAAAATGCTGCCTACGGGTTGCCACTTCGCAGCGGAACCGAGAGGACCGCAGGGATTGAATATGATGGCACGCGCTTCTATCGTGACTCCGAATACTCGGTAACCAAGCTCAATGACCCTGCCTTTCGAGATACGTGGTCTCGTTTCGAAATTCGTCACGATCCTGAATATCCGAGTTTGACCCCAAGTTCCACGTGGGGGCAATTCTTCGCTGACTCCGCAGTTAGTGCTGATAAGATGTTCGACTCAACTATTACGAAGTGGCGCGACGCACTTGACGTCACGGACGTGGTTCAGGTCGAGGCGCTTCGATGTGACGAGTTCTTTCAGCGGCTAAAAAGTTTGCCGATGCTCCTCGAGATGAATCAGCACATGGCTGAATTTTCGATCGCTACGGCGTTTAGCGGACCTCAGGACCTGTATCCGCAGTTCATCGAAAGAGTGGCAGCTCTTCTGCGGCATCTCCCGCCGCGTACGCAGTAAGAATTGGACCTGACCCGGTACGGTGGACGGTTGAGTTAAGCAACGTTGTGTGACTGCCTCGAATCCGACGGGGCTCTGGTACCCCACGGTTACGTGAAGCCTCCTGCTGTTATACCAGGTTTCGATGTATTCGTACTTAGACGCGATGCATCGTGAGCATGTGACCGCGGCTGAGCTGGCCCGGCGTGTCTCGCGACAGCCTTCGGCTATATCACGCGACCTCAAGGGCGGTTTGAGCAAAGCAAAAATTGAGCGAGTCGAAGAAATGGCGCAGGCGGTAGGCTACAACTTTGTACCGCTCGTTCTGCCGCGCGAATCGAGATTAAGTAGAAAGTCCGGCGCGGCTTCGCGTGAAGGACGTCCGACGGGAATCGGTTACCACTTTAGCTGTCTATTCCTTCACGGGCGAGCATTGCGGCATAGAGTTCGTAAACACGCTCGAGCGTGTCGGCTTCCGCCGGCGGTTTGTCTGGCCGCAAGCGGACGATGCGCGGAAATCGGAGCGCAAAGCCGCTCGCGTGCAATTTACTTTTCTGGATGATATCGAAGGCGATCTCAACGACGACGTTCGGCTCTACCAAGATTTCATGGCGCTTCAGATTCAGGCGTGCATACGCGGTTTCCGCTTGAGGTGGTGGGAGGCGATGCTGCTCGAACCATTGCGTCATTTCCGCAATTTCGACGTTCGAGAGACCACTGTACGCTTTGCCGATTACGGCAAGCTGGCTTCCGTCGCGCACGGCAAAGGTGTAGTCAGAAAGAACGTTCACGCGGCGACCGTGTCCGCGCTCGACGGCGACGACAACGCAGTCAAGGGTGGCAAGCTCGCGTTTCAACTTTAGCCATGCCTTACCGCGGCGTCCCGGAGTGTACGGGGCCTCCGTTCGCTTGAAGACCAATCCTTCGTTTCCGCGCGCACGTGCAGCCTCAAACCGCTCATGCACCACTTCGGGTCCCGCTCCAACCTCGAGCGCGGTCCATGGTGCGAGTAACAGGCTCTCACCGGCGTTCGCGAGCAATTCCGCCAAACGTGCGCGGCGCTCTGCTAATGGATGGTCCAGCAAAAAGTCGTCCTCCGCCGCGAGCGCGTCGAAGGCGATGTAACGAACCGGCATCTCGCGGAGCAGATCCACTGAGACGTCCTTTCGCTGGAGGCGCGCTTGCAGGAAACGGAACGGTAGGATCTGGTCACCACGAACCGCGGCGATCTCACCATCGAGCGCGAATGAGCCGGGTAGTCGCCGCAGCGCTTCCACGACTTCGGGATAGGAGGTGGCGACATCGTTTAGGGTTCGCGAGAACAAGGACACTCGGTTTGGGGTCACATGCGCCTGCGCGCGGACACCATCGTACTTGTCATCCGTCAGCCATGTTGCGCCGGCAAGGTCCTTGTACTCGGAACCGTAGGCGATCGGCGAGGCGAGCATGAACGCGATCGGCGCGTGGTATGCGATCGTGACTTGGTCGAGCGTGTCGTGCTTCGCCGCGAGCGCGACTGCGCCGAGGTCGCCGGCAGCACTCGCTGCGCGGCGCACGGCGCGTGGATCGCGCTCGAAAGCCTGCGCGATTGCGTCGACGACGAGCCCTTCGCGCAGGCCGATTCGCAGGTCTCCGGTCATGATCTTGATGACGTACGTAGCTTCGAGCGGATCAGTGCAAGAGGAGAAGATCCGCTCGCACAGGATACGTCGGCGCTTCTGCGCGTTCTTGCCGGCTGCATCGGCGACCTCGACGAGCAGTGCGTAGAGCCTTGCAGGCGTGAGTGGGTCTCGAAAGAGACCGAGATCGTGCGACGGCCGAACGAAGGGGCCGAGTGCGGCGCCCAGGTCGCCAGTGGACCGGTAAGCGATCCCGAGCGCTGCGTCGTCGACGCCCCAAGTCATCGCGGCGGTGTCTACGATCGTGCGACCGCCGACCGCGAGACTTCGATCCTGTGCTTGCGGGAACGGGTTTCCGGTGAAGTAGCGCGTAGCCGGCGCGAGGTCCCCGTTCGTGAGATCGCGGAGATAGGTCGCGACTAGCGAGATTTTCTCGAGCTTGCTCGCGGTCGCTGCAATTACGGCGCAAGTCCGGGCGAAGACGATCATCGAGCCGGTCGTACCGCGCTCTTCGAGCTGATGCGCTTTTCCGATAGGCTCGTTGGCTGTGGTATTCCGAGCGTCGGATCATACTTCGCCAGGATCCGGCTTAGCCTCAGATTTTCTTGTAGCGCTGCGTTGAGGTCGCGCGTCAGCTCCTCGATTCGATTGACCAGTTTATTGCGCCGCTGGACGGACGCCTTTGCCGTTCTACCTGAGGGGGTCGATGGCGCTGAATCGATCTCGGCTAGGAGCCCCGGATAACGGTAGAGCGTCGAGACGTCGACGCGCGCCTCTCTGGCGATCGCCGCCTTCGTAAGTGGTATCGTGATACCCGCATGGCGCGGATGACTGCCTTCTCCGCGTCTAAGACGCTCGACAGCTGCGCGAATAGCCTTCCGTGTGCGTTCGCTTCGTAGCCGGCGTCCGTCCTCGTCGTGATTAGAGCGCGGCATTGTCGGTCTCTAGCTGGCGCACGATCTTCTTGGCATGATCCAGCTGTCGCTGCAGTTCGATATCAACGACTCCGTTCTGGGACTGAGCGAGTAGCGCGTTTTCGAGGCCTTTGGTATGTTCTTCCCACATCGGTAGATTGTGAGCCTCCACAACGAGATTGACGCAACTGACGCAGGTGTCGAGTCCTACATTTTCGAGGCGGCCGCCGCACTTTGCCCGAGGTGCGTCGTAGATGCATGCACCGTAGAAATGCAATACCAGGCGGCATGACGTGTCGAGTAGCGCCAACTGAACCGCTTCGCGTCGCTCTTTCGCCGCAGCGGAACCTCGAAACTCGGCGTTGCGAGCGAGAATCTCTGCGCCTTTGATGCCGCCTAGCCGGTCGGCCGACAGCATTGCTTCATAGCGCTGTTCCGCGACTTCCAGGCTGGCGTCAATGATATCGTCGATGAGCTCGGGGTCATCCGGGAAATATCGCTCGGTCATCTGAATGCTGAGGTGCTTGAATTGTCGTTGCAGCGCGCCCGCGGCGCCCGGCGCCGAGAGCGCGACGAAGCGCGCGAAGGTCTTCCGAAAATGATGCGTCGCGATCGTCCAGCGCGGCGCGAGACCGGCGAGGTCCGAAAACAGCCGTACATTGTGCGTGATCGATGATGGCGATAGCCGCTCGTCGTCCTCGTCCAAGATTTTGGTCGACGAGAAGAGGTACGGGGAACGCCGGTTGAAGAGCTGTAGTAGCTCGACTGCCCGCTTCACGGGGTTCGTGGCGTCGTCCCATCCGGCGACCCAATACGCTGGCTCCCCGTCGTCCGCGCGAACGGTCTTATGCAGCGTGCTGTGCAGCCGCAGGAGTCTGCGGCCGTCGGGGAGCTGCCTAGTGCTAAGAGGCCGTTTCCGTTCGATGTCAAGCATCTCGCTCACCCGCATGCCGGTGAGCCCCGCGATGAGCGTGTAGCACGCACCGTTCAGCGCGCTGAGCCAGGTACGGAGCGCTTTCACGTTTTGAGTTCTAAGGTCTATGTCGATTCCCGCGATCCGTACTGCGATAGGGTCCGGTCTCGATTCGCGAAAGGAGACGAAGCTGAAGGCGCGTTCGACTCGACCTCTGCTCCGCCAAGTCCGAAGGGTACGGGTTCTGTGGCGCTGCAGATCGTTCCAGAACGTGACCAGCGTTGGACCGACCTCGTTCACCCAGCGCGTCGCTTCGCTCATCAAGATAACAAAGACATCGTCCGGTATCCGCTCGGTGCGCTGTTCCGGGAGGGTCTTCGACGAGCGTAAAATTTCTTGTGCCTCGAACCGATCGAGATTCGGGCCGTCGGGGATCTCGTTCTGCAGCTCGATCAAGTACCGGAGGTACATGAGCCGGAGCTCACGGCTCGCCGGCGCTGCATGTTTCTCGGTCGGCGCTGTTTTGCGGTTACCAACATGCTTTCTTACGCGCATTCGCCTTGCAAAATTGCGGAACGCCACCAGATGCGCCAAGGTGAGGGCGTCCAACCGGCGCACGCTGTGCCGATCATACATGTAGCGGACGAACTCGAGATGATAAAAGGCAGCGTTTAGAACCGATCCTCCCTTCAACTTCCCTCGTTTCCGTAGGCCACGTCCTGCAGCAAGCAAACTCAGGAACGTCTTGCTGGATGTTAGCAGCCGCCAGTGCTGCGTATCGGTGAGCCGCGTCCCGTCGGCGAACGGAATGCTACCCCACAGAATTCGATCGTGAATCTTTGCCGCCGTCTGTACTCTCCATTCGTCGTCCGTGAACTGGGTGCCGATAAACGGCATTGGCAGCGGTTCATCGGCCGCCCGCCCCGACGAAGGGAGCTGAGCCGGGGTAGAGCTCGGGTTACGCAAGGACAGGCCCTTTCGGCAGCAACGGTATCATTTCACGGGCTGACCGGATGAGGGTCTCGTCCAGCATCGGGAGATAGTGCTGCTCGATGTAGCGCTTCTTCGGGCCGTACGTTTTCTCGAAGCGCCCACCGGGCAAGCGCAACTGAGCCTCGCACATTTCGTCGTAATCCCGCAAGAGGAATGCTATGGGCCGTGGTTCCAGGAGCATCACAAAGTGCCGATCGTTAAGCGGCCAAGTGAAGCTGAGACATTTCCCATCCGCATCATGCGGCATGTTCGGATCCTCGGGGTTGGCGCACGTATGCGTCGGCATTGTCGCCGCTGAGCTGGGTGCGTTGATTCGTGCGGGACTTGTTGTATCGGGGATGGTCCGCTCGGTGTAGAGCTCACCTTGGGCGCGCGCGACGAGCGCCTCGTCTTGCTCACGAGCTAGAGAATGGTCTAAGTAGAGCAGGGTGGTCGCGACTGACTTCTGTCGCGCTATGACGCGCGCCCGGTCGACGTCCTTGTGTTTTCGGAAGTCGTCGATCAGCCGTGTCGGGCGCAACGCATTCAGAGCAATGTGCGGATGACCGCGCTCCGCCAAATACTTCTTGGTCGTCGCGTATCGTATTCCGGCCCCGAACCAGAGCAGGGTTCCGTTCCCGCTAAACAGGAATAGCAGCGTGCGCGGTTTACCGGCGGCCGCGTGCGATCTAGCGAAGCTGGTCATGTGCGACACGGCTTCAATGAGCCAGGACACGCTCAGAGTGGCGGCGTCTGCGCTTACTTGATATGGCGGGATTTCACCACCGGCACGCGGCTTATCTAACGTTATCAGTAAGCGCCGACCAGTAAGTGGGTTGTCGTAGGGCCGGATTGCGTCACATCTTAAGTTCGCAAGTGACTCGACGTTCGCGGCCAGCGCGTACGTCATCAAGAGAAAGAAAGGTAGCAGATCCATCGCTTGCGGGCAGAGGAAGCTGCGCAACAGACCAGTATCGATCCCGTGGTAGCGCGCCCGGTTCATCAGACGCAACGTTCGCGTTCCCAAGGCATCGCGCAATCGCGCGTCGGAGAATTGGTAGCGCGGTAGGCAGCCGTGGTTCTCCGCAGCGATCAAGCGCCCTTCGGCGACGAATGGAGCGTACTCTGCCGGTGGGGAGCAGAAGCGCCGGTAGAACGCCAGCGCATCGGCTTTCGCACTCTTCAGGATCACGTTGATCGTCGCTGACTCGACGTACGGCGCGTCTCGCGTCGCGATCTTCGAGAAGGGATTGACTCGAATGGTATGGGCCTGACGTCGGGTTCGGGCGATCTCCGCGAGAATTGGGCACGCTTTCGTGAACAGCGAGTGACGCGTACGATCCGCGACGCGCAACGTCCGCAGATACGAGACGAGCGCCGCCTCCCAATCGGCGACCTCGTGTCCATTTGAAGCGTGGGTGCTGATCGCACGTGCCAGACACTTGACGCTGTCCTGGAGACCGGCGACCGTGTTCGGCGCTTTATGCAGGCCGCGACGCTTGGCGGCGTCCAAGATCTCGGTCAGCGGTTCGCCGATAAGCTGATACTCTTTGACGAATGAACGGGTCGCCGTGTGATTTGTAAGCGTCGTGTAGGTCCAGGAACAGCGTTCAGTCAGGTTTGACGTCATCGTGGCTTTCGCAGTTTGTGCGCGGTGCGCGATCATTCTTCGTCGGGGAGTTCCCAGTGTTCCGAATCGATCTCGGTGAGGTAGAACTCGCGCGCGGTTAGGTATTTCATTGTCGTCTGGATGCTCGCGTGGCGCATCAGCTTCTGAAGCGTCAGAAGAGGATTGCGGCCGTCTTTCGGGCCGTCTGCGCTCGCCGCACGCCTCATCAGCGCGTCCAGCATCGTGATCGCGAAGGTGTGTCTCAGGTCGTGAAACGTCCCGTCCATGCTGAGTGTGCGGATTGCCGCCTTGAAGTTATTGTAGACCGAGTCGGGCTTCAATGGTGTTCCCCAACGGCCCAAGAAGATGTTGTCGGGAATCGACTTACCGCGCTGCTCGGATGCGCGCATTACTCTTCGCCGGCCGAAGAAGGAGACGTGCTGGAACGTGCGGTCGATCAGCCATGACGAGACCCACAGGTCGCCCGGAGCGTTCCCCTTCGTCTTTGTGAGGGGCACTCGCACGCGACGCCGCGACGCATACGAGGCGTCCGATGGCAACTGCGCGACGCGCAAGGCGCAAATCTCGTGTTCGCGGGCACCCGTGTTCACCGCCCATAACGCGATGAGTTGGTCTCGCGGACTGAGCGCCTCAATGATGCGCTCCTGCTCGGCTTTCGTGAAGAATCGGGGCAGTCGCTCGTTGCGCCGGTGGCGTGGGATGACGACCGCTCTGGCGGAGAGCTTCGTCTCATCAACGATGTGCGCGAGGAACCCGTGTTGCGTCATCCGCACCGCTTCGTATCGGAGATCCAGCGTCCGGATGAACTTGCGAGCGTGAGCCCACTCGTAGAACTTGCAGATGATCGTTACTGCGCGGTTGACCGTGTTCCGCTTCCGACCGCTCTGCGCGAGGTGATTCGAATACGTGGCGATCATCGCCTCAGTCGGCGCGGACCAGTCCCACCCGTGGTCGTCCGAAAAAGCGAGAAAGTCGCGAAGGCCGTAAGCATAAGTTCGCCACGTGAGAGGCGATTGAGCCCGGCCGTCGACGACTGCGAGGTCTACAAGCCATTCGGTCGGGACGAGCAGATGCCGCATGGTCCGCCGATCCACCAGCATCGGGATCCCGGGGTAGGACAGGCCGTCGATGCGGAACCGTTCGTCGGTCCAATAGATCCCGATGCGGGACGTTGCATCTCGGAATTGCGATGGTTCAGCGGTCATGGGATTATCTTGTTTGGAAAACCTTTGGAATCAAGAAATTCTCGCAATGGGGCGAAAGTCTTGCTTGTAATCCGAAGAATCGTACTTGTCCTCCACCAGCCACGTCGCCGAGGCGAGATCCTTGTACTCGGAGCCGTACGCGATCGGCGATGCGAGCATGAACGCGACCGGCGCGTGGTATGCGATCGTCACTTGGTCGAGCGTGTCGTGCTTCGCCGCGAGCGCGACGGCGCCGAGATCGCCGGCCGCGCTCGCCGCGCGCCGCACCGCGCGCGGATCGCGGTCGAACGCCTGCGCGACCGCGTCGACGACGAGCCCTTCGCGCAAGCCGATGCGCAACTCGCCCGTCATGATCTTCACGACGTACGTCGCTTCGAGCGGGTCGGTGCAGGCAGAGAAGATTCGCTCGCACAGGATGCGGCGGCGCTTCTGCGCGTTCTTGCCCGACGCGTCCGCGATCTCGACCAGCAGCGTATAAAGCCGCGCGGGCGTGAGCGTCTCGCGGAACAAGCCGAGATCGTGCGACGGCCGCACGAACGGCCCGAGCGCGGCGCCCAGGTCGCCCGTCGCGCGGTACGCGACGCCCAGCGCGGCGTCGTCCACGCCCCACGTCGTCTCCGCCGCTTCGACGATCGTGCGGCCGCCGACCGCGAGGCTGCGCTCCTGTGCTTGCGGGAACGGGTTGCCGGTGAAGTAGCGCGTCGCGGGCGCGAGATCGCCGTCGTCGAGGTCGCGCAGGTACGCCGCGACGAGCGCGATCTTCTCGAGCTTGCTGGCGGTGGCCGCGATCGCAGCACAGGTTTGAGCGAAGGCGATCATCGCTGCGGCTCACCCTTCGACAGGCTCGGGGTGACATTCCGGCAGGGCACTGCCGCAGCCGCTTCGACGGGGGCCGCAGGTGACCGCCGCGCCGCCGCGGTAGGGCCGGGGCGTGATCACCGCGATCGTTCTGATGACCGTCGAGCCCGGCCGGGTCCGCACGCTGGCGGAGGAGCTGCTCGAGATCGACGGCGTGACCGAGTGCTACAGCGTCGCCGGGCCGTACGACCTCGTCGCGATCGCGCGCGTGCGCGAGCACGAAGAGCTCAGCGACCTCGTCACCGAGCGGATCGCGTCGCATCCGGGGATCACTGCCACCGAGACGCTGATCGCGTTCCGCTCGTTCGCGAAGCGGGATTTGGGGATGGTCTGGGACATCGGCGTCGACTGACGCTTTAGGAGGAGGTTTGCTTGATTCGATCGATCGCCGTGAGCGCGCTGTTTGTGCTCGCCACCCTCGCCACCGTGCCGGCAAATGCAAGCCCCACCGATGACGTGCGCGGCGCGATGATGCGCTTCGCGGGGCTCTCGTCCTGGCAAATGTCGTTCGGCTCAGGCGCGCGCAGCGGCACGATGGACTTCGTGAAGCCGGATAACATGCACATGCAGTCGAGCGGGATGGAGATGGTGCGCGTCAGCAAGACGACGTACATGAAGATGGGCTCCGGCGCGAAGTGGATGAAGATTCCGGACACCAAAGGCGCCGGCCCCACGGACATCGCCGACCGGGTGCGCAAGATGGCGAAGCAGGCCAACGGCGTCACCGCGACCGATCTCGGCATGAAGACCGTCGACGGCGAGTCGCTCCACGCCTACCGTATGAAGCAGAGCGACGGCACCGAAAGCACGGTGTACATCGCGCGCGACGGGTACGTCCACCGCATCGTCGGCAAGGGCAACGGAGACGGAAGCGACAACACGATCCGCTTCTCGAAGTTCAACCAGGTGGCGCCAATCCGCGCGCCGATCTAGCATCGTTAGCGGTGCGGCTGAGAGACTGACATGACGGAGTCCCAGCTCATCCAGCTCCTGGACGTCTTTGTCATCGCGAGCAGTGTCCTGACGGCTCCTTTTACGTTGCGGATCGGCCGGCCGTGGACGGCCGCCTCGCAGGTCGTGCTCGCGACGCTCTTTGCGCTCGTGGTCTGGGGTAGGTCGGGTGAGCACTGGAACACGTTCGTGTTCATCGTTTGCTGCGTGCTGATGATCGCGCTAGCGGCGCTCACCGTCATGAGCCTGCGCGAAATGCGCCGTGAGCTCGCTAAGCCGCGCTGATCCGCATTACGCGAGCCACGATGCCCTGCGCACCGCGAGAAACACCGCCCACGGAACCATCCAAATGAGTGCGAGGACGATCATCGCGGCGACGTAGACGCCGTCCGAGACGAACGTCACGTTGCCCGGCCGCTGCAGCGCGACCAACACCGCGAACGCGGTCGCCGCAAAGCCCGTGCCGCCGGTGAGCCACACGCCGGCCGTTCCGCCCGGGATTCGGAACGGCCGCGGCGTGTCGGGCTGGGTGTAGCGCAGCCGGATCACCGCTGCGAAAATCGGCAAATAGTAGAACGCGAGCAGCGCGGTGACGGCCGCGGTGAGGATCCAGTACGCCTGGTTCACCGACGGCACCAGCGCGAATGCGGCGGCGATGATCGTCACGACGGCGCTCTGCCATAGCATGATCGCCGCGGGGACTTGCCGTGCGCTGAGCGTGCGAAAGACGGGCGGCAGCAGGCCGTGGCGCGCAACCGCGGAGAGGCTGAGCAGCGGGCCGACGAGCCACGCGCACATCAGCGCGATCGCGCCGAGCGCCGTCAGCAGCGCGAGCACCGCCGCGGCCCACGGGATGCCGAACGCGCCGAAGATCACGCCGAACGTCTGAATCACGCCGCCGCTGAGACTGATCTTGTCGGCCGGAATCGCGAGCGCGATCGCGAGAGTGGCGAAGATGCTCAGTCCCGAGATCGCAAGCAGCGCCAGCAGCATCGCCTTCGGGTAGTCGCGCTGCGGGTTGCGCACCGCGAGCGCGTAGAATCCGGAGACTTCGAGGCCGGTGAACGCGAGCAGCAGCGACGACACGAACGGAATGCGCCCGAGATCCCACGACGGAACCAAACCCGCGAGCGTAAACGGCGGCAGCGCGACGTGCTTGCCCGCGGCGATCCACGCGATCCCGGCGCCGATTAGCACCACGGCCGGCACGATGGAACCGAACAGCGTGCCGAACGACGTAAACTTCGCAGCGGCTACGGGCCCGCGCAGGCTGACGAACGTGAGCATCCAGAAGATCGCGATCATCACGGCCGCGACGAACACGCGGTTGTCCTGCAGCGTGGGATCGAAGCCGAACGCGAGCGACACGGCGACGAACGCGAGCACCGTCGGATACCACGGCAGGTTCAGCACGACGATCGACCACACCGACATGAATCCGGTCCGCTCGCCGAACGCTTCGGCGACCCAGTCGTACACGCCGCCGTCACGCGGCCACGTCGACGCGAGCTCGGCCGCGGTCAACCCGAGCGGCACCAAGAACAGCAGCGTGCCGAGCACGTACCAGAAGATCAGCGGCCAGCCTTCGACCGCCATGCTCGGCAAATTGCGCACGGAGAACCCGGCCGCGGTGCTGACCATGGCGACGTAAAAGATGCCAAGCTCGGCCTTCGGCCTCACGCCCGCCGTGTTCACGTCGCGTGCACGCGCTTCCCGGGCCTCGCGCCGGCGTGGTGGGTGCCCGCGCAGGGACGTGCCGCCGAGCCGGGGTACGCGGTCGCGCATGTTCGACGATTTCACCCTGGAGCACATCGAGACGCCGGAGGCGACGATTCGCGTGCGCCACGGGGGCAGCGGTCCGCCGCTCCTGCTGCTGCACGGCTACCCGCAAACGCACGTGATGTGGCACCGCATCGCACCGCGGCTGGCGCGCGAGTACAGCGTCGTCGCGATGGACTTGCGCGGCTACGGCGAGAGCTCGAAGCCTCCCACCACGGACGACCACGAGCCGTACTCCAAGCGAGCGATGGCGCGCGACGCGGTCGCCGTGATGAAGCACCTCGGGCACGAGCGGTTCGCCGTCGCGGGACACGACCGCGGCGGGCGCGTCGCGTACCGGCTCGCGCTGGATCATCCCGAGCGCGTGCGCAAGATCGCCACGCTCGACATCATCCCGACCGGCGAGCACTTCCGCCGCGCCGACATGAAGTTCGGCCTCGGGTACTGGCACTGGTTCTTCCTCGCGCAACCCTACCCGCTGCCGGAAAAGCTGATCGGCACCGATCCGGCGTGGTTCCTCACCGGCCGCCCGAACCGCACGAACGTGCACGCGCCCGAAGCGCTGGACGACTACATGCGCTCGTACCGCGATCCTGCAACGATTCACGCGTCGTGCGAAGACTATCGCGCTGGAGCGACGTACGACTTCCAGCTCGACGAAGCCGACCGCGGCAAGAAGAAGATCGCCGCGCCGCTGCTCGCGCTGTGGGCGGGGCGCGGTGAAGTGGGCAAATGGTACGACGTGCTCGGCATTTGGAGAGACTGGGCCGACGACGTGCGCGGCCACGCGATCGACGCGGGCCACTTCATGGCGGAAGAAGCGCCGGACGAGACGTACGCCGCGCTGCGCGGCTTCTTCGCGGAGTGAGCCGCCTTCAAAACAGCGCGAGCTGCTCGTATGGTTCGAGATACGTTGCGTCGATACCCAGGCGGCGCAGGCGCCAGACGAAGTCTTTCCAGCCGTGGTTCAGCAGCACTTTTTCGGGCTGCGCGAGCTCGATGTAGCGGATGAGCGCGTCGTAGTCGGCGTGATCGCTCAGCGGGATGCACGCATCGACGCCGTAGCGGAACGTTGCGTTCTTGTCCATGGCCCAGCCCGTCAGCATCGCCGTGCGCGACGGCTTGCCTTTGAGCGCTTTCGGCAGCGTCTTGCCCGATGGCGGCCAGATCAGCGCGCGCGTGCCGTCGTACGTTACCGCGTCGTAGCGCTCGTACGGCGGCAGCTGCACGCCCGCCGCTTCGTACACGCGCGCCATCGCGTGCACGGCGCCGTGCACGGTGATCGGAATACCCGCCTTGCCGAGGATCGCCATCGCCTCTTGCGCCTTGCCGAGCGAGTACGCGTTGAATACCGGCGCGCACCCGTCCTCGAGCGCCTTTGTCGCGAAGGACACGATCGCGTCCTCGACCTCGTCGCGCGACGGAAACACGTACTGCGGGCGGCCGAACGTGCACTCCATCAGGAGCACGTCACACTTCTTCACCTCGGCCGGCTCGCACGTGTAGGAGCGCGCGAGCTTGAAGTCTCCGGTGTAGACGAAGCGGCCGCGCTCGCCCTCGATCAGGAGCTGCGCGCTGCCCAGCACGTGTCCCGCGGGGAACAGCGTGAGCGTGTGCTCGCCGTCGCTCCAGGGTTCGTTGAACTCGTGCTCCTCGAACGCGCACTCCGGGCGCGGGCGCTCGGGCAGCAGCGACGTCTGCTTGGCGCGCGCGATCGAGCGCTCGAAGCGTGAGGCGCAGATGCGCGCGTTCACGGGTGTGGTGACGATGGTGTCGTGCTCGCGCGCGTGGTCGCTGTGCCCGTGCGAGACGTAGCAGCGGGCGCGCGGGCGCATGGAGTCGATCCAGAGGTCGAGGTCGCTGACGTAGAGCGACCTCTCGGCGAGGGAGAACAACGGCGGTCCTGGAGGCGGGTGGGTCGAACGTCTGTTCGCGGCAACTCGGGGCCGCACCCTTTCCAAGGAGCATGGGGTTTACCGGTCCACCACACTCCTCGTCATTGGAGCAATCAGAGCACAGTGCGCGTTTACGACAACATCGCCGACACGTTCGGGAACACCCCGCTGGTCCGCATCCCGCGGCTGAACAAGGGCCTGGGCGCGGAGATCTTGTGTAAACTGGAGTCCAAGAACCCGGCCGGTTCCGTCAAGGACCGTATTGGCGTCGCGATGATCGAGGCCGCCGAGCGCGACGGGAAGCTCCGTCCCGACTCCGTCATCGTCGAGCCGACCAGCGGCAACACCGGCATCGCGCTCGCGTTCGTGTGCGCGGCCAAAGGCTATCCGCTGATCCTCACCATGCCGGAGACGATGACGGTCGAGCGCCGCAACCTGCTCAAAGCGTACGGCGCGCAGCTCGTCCTCACGCCGGGGACTGAGGGCATGAAAGGCGCGATCGCCAAAGCCAAAGAGATCGTCGCGTCCAACCCCGCCAAGTACTTCCAGCCCGGCCAGTTCGACAATCCGGCGAACCCCGAGATCCACTACCGCACGACCGGCGAGGAGATCTGGCGCGACACCGACGGCACGGTTGACATCTTCGTCGCGGGCGTCGGAACCGGCGGCACCATCACGGGCGCGGGCCATTTGCTCAAAGAGCGCAAGCCGTCCGTCGAGTGCATCACGGTCGAGCCCGATACGTCGACCGTGCTGTCGGGCGGTTCGCCCGGCCCGCACAAGCTGCAAGGATTCGCGCCTGGCTTCGTGCCGTCGATCCTCGACACGAAGGTCTACAGCGAAGTGATCAAAGCGTCGTTCGACGACTCGATCGCGGTCGCGCGCCGGCTCGCGCGCGAGGAAGGCATCCTCGCGGGCATCTCGACCGGTGCGAACGTGTGGGCAGCGATGCAAGTCGCGGCGCGCCCGGAGAACGCGGGCAAGACCATCGTCGTGATCGTGTGCGACACGGGCGAACGGTATCTCTCAAGCCCGCTGTTCGCGGAGCAAGAAGCGAACGTGTTCGAACCCGCGCTGGCGTAACCGTCAGTACTGTGCCGGGTCCGCGTCCATCGCGGCCCGGTACAGGCGGTACGGCGGCGTGCGCAAGTCTTGTCCGCCGTTGAAGTTCGCCATGCGGTTCACCTGGCTGTCCGTGACATACACCGTGCGCTCGGGGCCGAGCTTCACCGCGTCGGGCCAGATGAAATAGTGCTCGCCGTGCAGCAGCTTCTCGTACCGGTTTTCCGCCGGGATCAGGCGCTGCAGCGTGCCGTTCGTGACGTCGGTGAAGTACACGCGGCCTTCGCGGTCGGTGTCGAGGCCGTCGCTCGCGAAGTCGCGCGCGTCGTGCTGCACCACGTGGCGCGCGACCTCTTCGGGGCTCGGGTGCGGTGACGTCAAGATGTCGGTGTCGATCGAGTACAGATCGTACGAGCCGAGCGGCGTCCACCACAGCGTGCGCCCGTCGGGCGAGAGCGCGATGCCGTCGATGCCGACCGTCACGGTGATGGGGCCGCTTTCCGTGGCGATGCTGAATCCCGGCCGCGCGTTCGTGCGAACGCTCTTGTCGCCGCTGAGCCGGCGCCACGACTTGCCGCTGTCGAGGTCGACGACGATGATCGCGTTCGGTCCTTGCGCGCCCGAGTCGCTGATGTACGCGTAACCGGCTTTGCCGCGCGCGTAATCAATGACCAGATCGTTGAGGTACGACGTCGACACCACGACGTCGTGCGGGAAACCCTTGCCGTGCGGGAAGCCGATGCCGTGCGTGATGGCGTTGCGCTCGAGATCGATCACGTAGAGCTTTGCCGCGCTCGGATCGCAGCCGTCGAGCGACGATGCGCCGCTGTCGAGCGCGAGCAGACGCCCGCGCGGTCCGAGCGCGATGCCGTGCACGTTGACGAAGCGGTGCTCCGCGTCGGTCGGGTCGATCGCGTTGACCAGCTCGTCCGGGAAGGGGACGAGCTTGCCGTCGATCAGCTCGCCGAGATTGATCGGCGCCTTCACGGGATCCAGCCGCGGGAAGCTCAGGAACAGGCGCCCGTCGCGCGCGGGCGCGATCCCGGACGGCCAGTGGTCCGCGAACTCAGCGACGACCTCGGGATGAAGGGAGACGTTGGATGCGTTCGGTCGAGCGTCCATGCCAAGCTCGTACCCAGGACGGCGCGCGCCGTGCCGAGGAGGCGCCGCATCGCGCGCGAACGCGGCGTCCCCGTGTACTGGGAGCTGGCCGGTGTTCCGGCGGTCGCCGTGCGGCGCGGAGCGCGCGTCGAGTCGGTCCACCACGTCGCCGCCTGCGCCGCGGACGTCGACGGCGAGATCGTGCTGCGCGTCGGAACCGTGGAGACGCCCGTCTTTCTGCGCTCCTCCGCCAAGCCGTTCATCGCGGCCGCGTCGGTGCGCGCGGGCGTGTTCGAAGAGTTCGGGTTCGGCGAGCGCGAGCTCGCGGTGATGTGTGCGTCGCACAACGGCGAGCCGGGGCACGTCGAGCTGGTCGCCGCCATGCTCGAGCGCATCGGCGCGACCGTCGACGACCTGGGTTGCGGCGCGCACCCGCCGTCCTACGAGCCGGCCGCGGCCGTCCTGGCCGCGCGCGGCGAACGGCCGTCGCAGCTGCACAACAACTGCAGCGGCAAGCACGCCGGCATCCTCGCGCTCGCCAAGAAGCTGGGCGCGCCGTTCGCGGGCTACCTCGATGCGTCCCATCCCGCACAGCGCGCGGTGATCGCGATGTGCGAGCGGGTCAGCGACGACGTGTTCGACGGCGACAAGCTCGCAGTCGACGGGTGCGGGATCCCGGCGTACGCGACCACGCTGCACAAGGCCGCCGTGTCGTTCGCGCGCCTGGCGACGCTGCGCGGCGTGGACGATGCGGACGCGACGGCGCTGGCGCGCGTCGCCGCGGCGATGGCGAACGAGCCGTGGTACGTCGCGGGGACTGGCCGGTTCGACACCGACCTCATGCGCGCGACGCACGGCCGCATCGTCTGCAAGGCCGGCGCGGAAGGGTTCCACTGCGACGCGCTGCTCGACGCCGGGCTGGGCGTCGCGCTCAAGGTGATCGACGGCTCGCGCCGCGCGGCGCCGCCCGCGACGCTGGCGGTTCTCGACGCGCTGCACGGGCTCGAGCCCGGCGCCCGCACGGCGCTGCGGCAGCATGCCGTCGTGCCGGTGAAGAACGTCGCGGGCCGCGCGGTTGGGGAAGTCGCCGCGCTCGAGGGCTGGATTCCGGCGGCGGTGCCGGGCGGCTAGGCGCTCGAGTCGAGGCGCGCGGTCTCGGCGTGCGCGAGCGCGCGCTCGAGGATCGCGCGCAGCGTGCGCTGGTCGTCGGTGGAGAGCGCCGCGATCGCCGGCGGGGCCGTGAGAAACAGCGACTCGGCGCGTTCGCGCAGCCGGCGTCCCGCCGCGGTGAGATGAACGCGCTTCACGCGCCGGTCGTGCTCGTCGCTGCGGCGTTCGAGCAGCCCGCGTTTCTCGAGCCGGTCGACGACGCCGGTCGCGTTCGAAGCGTCGCAGGATAATTCTTCCGCGAGCGCGCGCATCGTCATCCCCTCCGGGGGCAGCACGTGCAGCGCGTGCGCGGTCTGCATGGTCAGATCGAGCCGTGCGAAGCGCGCCGCGGCATGGCTCTTTTGCGAGCGCATCAGATCGATCAGAGCCTTCCAGGCTCGGCCGCCGTTACTTGACATGTACCACCTTCGAGGATTATAACCATTCGGCTCCATGCAGACAAGCACTCACGCCGCGGACGTCGCCCTGTGGTACGAACGCTACGCGCCTTCCCTGAGGTCCGTCGCGGCGCGCGTCACCGGTGATCCCGACGACGCCGATGACGCCCTTCACGACACGTTCCTCGCCGCGTGGCGGTTCCGCGGCACGTTCGACGATGCCCGCAGCCCGCTGCCGTGGCTCGCGGTGATCGCCCGGCGCAAGGCGCTGACGATCGTCGCGCGGCGGGGCGCCGCGCCGCCGAGCGTGGCGTCGCGGATCGCGCGGGGCCGCCGCCGCGTTGAGGCACATCTGGCAGCAACCACTCCCCTCCATGCGAGGTCGAAGGCACCGTGGTCGATTTCTTTCTGAGACGCCCGATCATGGCATCGGTCTTCTCCCTCGTCATCCTGCTGCTCGGGCTCATCTCGATCCCGACGCTGCCCATCGCGCAGTTCCCGAACATCGCGCCGCCGACGGTGACGGTCGTGGGCGTCTATCAAGGCGCAAGCGCCGAGGCCGTCGAGTCGTCCGTGACCGTTCCGCTCGAAGAGGCGATCAACGGCGTGCAAGGGCTGCGCTACATGCAGTCGTCGTCCGGCAGCGACGGTACCTCGCAGATCACCGCGACGTTCAATCTCGACCGCAATCTCGACCAGGCCGCGAACGACGTGCAGAACGCCGTGAACCTCGCGCAAGGCCGGCTGCCCAACGAAGTCAAGCAGATCGGCGTCACGGTCTCGAAGAACTCGGGCACGTTCGTGGCGGCGCTCGGTATCGTGTCGACCGACAAGCGCTGGGACCAGGCGTACCTCACCAACTTCCTCGAGAACAACGTCGTCAACGATCTCAAGCGCATCAACGGCGTCTCCGACGTGCGCGTGTTCGGCGAGCGCAAGTACGCGATGCGGCTGTGGGTCGACCCCAAGCGGTTGGCCGACAACGGCCTGACCGCCGGCGACGTCGTCACCGCGCTGCAGGCGCAGAACGTGCAGGTCGCGGCCGGCGCGATCGGCGCGCCGCCGACGAACGGCCATCAGACCACCGAGTACTCCGTGCTCGCGACGGGGCGGCTCCACGACTCGACGCAGTTCGCGAACATCGTGCTCAAGACGAATCCGGACGGTGGCTACGTCAAAGTGCGCGACGTCGGGCGCGTCGCGCTCGGCGCCGAGAACTACTCGGGCTCGCTGTGGTTCGACGGCAACGAGTCGATCGGGCTCGGGATCCTGCAGCTGCAGAGCGGCAACGCCCTGGCGGTCTCGCAGCAGGTCCGCGCGACGATGGACACGCTCTCGGCGAAGTTCCCGGCCGGCGTGAGCTACAAAGTCGCCTTCGACACGAGCGAGTTCGTGCGCGAGTCGATCAAGGAAGTCGTCATCACGCTGCTGATCGCGATCGCGCTCGTCGTGCTCGTCATCTTCCTGGTCCTGCAGGACTGGCGCACCACGCTGATCCCCGCGCTGACGATCCCCGTGTCGCTGATCGGCACGTTCTTCCTGATGAAGGTGCTCGGCTTCTCGATCAACACGCTGACGCTGTTCGGCCTGACGCTCGCGACCGGTCTCGTGGTCGACGACGCGATCGTCGTCATCGAGAACATCG
>JAQBPK010000265.1 GCA_028287565.1 Vulcanimicrobiota bacterium | reverse complement strand
TTCGCCGCTGGACCTTCGAACGATGACGTGATGGAAGGCGACGGTCTCATCGGGCTCGCGGTTCCGGTCGGTCCCGACGATCACGTGCGCGGCTCGCTGGACGCGCCGGTCACGCTGGTCGAGTACGGCGACTTCGAGTGCCCGTATTGCGGTGTCGCATACCCTCTTGTGAAGTCGCTGGAGAAGCGTTACGGCGACCGCTTGCGAGTCGTGTTCCGCAGCTTTCCGCTCCTCCAGCACCCGCATGCGCAAGCTGCGGCCGAAACCGCGGAATTCGCTGCGGACCACGGCAAGTTCTGGGAGATGCACGACACGCTGTTCGAGCACCAGCGCGCGCTCGGCCAAGAGCACCTGCTCGGCTATGCACGCGACCTCGGCCTCGATGCGGGCGCGCTCGCGACGGCATTGCGCGAACGGACGTACGCATCGCTCGTCGAGGAGCAGAAGGAGAGCGGCGAGGAGAGCGGGATCCCCGGGACGCCGGCGTTTTTCTTGAACGATCTGCTGTTCGAGGACGAGCCCAAAGAAGAGAGCTTCGCGCACGCGATCGACTGGCTGCTGGAGCGCGGCAGTGCCGTCTGACGAGCCGGAACTGGCGGCGGTCCCGGCATCGCGCGTCATCCTGCGGCGCGTGCGGCGCGCCGACGCGGACGAGCTGATCGCGCTGAACCGGGCCTCGACGAGCTATCATATGCCGTGGGAAGCGCCGTTCACCGACCGCGCCGGCTTCGACGGCTGGTTCGAACGGAGCGTCACCGGCGCGAACGTGGTTCTGATCGCGCGCGAGCGCGCCACGGATGCCGTCGTCGGCGTGATCAACTTCAGCAACATCGTCTTGAGCTTTTTCCGCAGCACGTACTGCGGCTATTGGGGATACCCGAGCACCGGCGGCCGCGGCCTTATGACCGACGCGCTTCGCGAGGCCGTCCGGTTCGGCTTCGAGGAGCTCGGCCTGCACCGCATCGAAGCGAACATCCAGCCGGGAAACGCGCGTTCGCTTGCGCTCGCGCGGCGCGCCGGCTTCACGAAGGAAGGCTTTTCACCCCGTTACCTGTTCCTCGACGGAGCCTGGCGCGACCACGAGCGCTGGGCGATCGTCGACGATCGCGACCGGCTAGAGGTTAGCTAGTGGAATCGCTGCGCAAGATTTCGCTCCGCGAGAAATTTGACGCATTCGACGAGCAATGGTCGCCGAAGATCATCGCGCGCGTCGGCGACTTCGCGCTCAAGGTCGTGAAGATCGGCGGCGAGTTCGTCTGGCACCATCACGACACGGATGACGAGATTTTCTTCGTGATCCGCGGCGAGATCGCGATGCACTACCTCCGCGACGGCGTCGAAGAGGTGGAGCGGTTCGGCGCGGGCGAGCTGCTGCGCGTTCCGCACGGTGTCGAGCACAAGCCGGTCGCCGAACCGGGCACCGAGATCGTGCTGTTCGAACGCGATGACGTCGTGAACACCGGCAACGTCCACGATGACCGGCTCACGGCGCAGCAGGCAAGCATTTAAGATATCATGGCGACGGTTTACTTCAGGAGCCGGTCTAGGCGAAGCGCAGGTTCGGATCTGCGACCAGCGTTCGCGGATCGGCGGATGCGGCGTCGCCGCGCCGCTCTGCTGCCGCTGCGATCATCGCGGCGTTGTCGGTGCAGAAGCGGCGTTCCGGCACGTACGCCGGAATGCTGCGCTGCTCGCCGAGTAATCTGAACGCGGTCTGGAGTGCGCTGTTCGCGGCGACGCCGCCGCTCAGGACCAGCGCGCGGTATTCGCCCGCGTCTAGCGCTCGAGCGACACGGTCGATCAGCACGTCGACGACCGCAGCTTGGAACGACGCCGCGACATCCTCGCGTCGCGCGCGCTTTCCCGCGTCGGATGTAAGGAAATACCGCACGGAGGTCTTCAGGCCTGAGAAGCTCATGTCGAGCGTGCCCGGATCCGGCCGGTGCCGCGGGAACGCGATCGCTTTGGGATCGCCGTTGCGTGCGAGCGCGTCCAGCGCCGGGCCGCCCGGGAACGGCAGATCCAAGAGGCGCGCAGTCTTGTCGTACGCCTCGCCTGCGGCGTCGTCGCGCGTCTTGCCGATGATGCGCAGCGACACCGGCGAATGAACTTCGACCAGCTGTGAATGGCCGCCCGAGACGAGCAGGGCAAGGAACGGGTACGGCGGTGGTTCGTCGCGTTCCAGAAATGCCGCAAAGAGATGGCCGTGCAGGTGGTTGACCGCATATAGCGGCAGGCCGGTCGCGAACGCCAATGCCTTGGCCGCCGCGACTCCGACGACCAGGCTGCCGATGAGCCCGGGCCCCGACGTCACCGCGATGCCGTCGAGCTCGCCGAGCGAGACGTTCGCGCGCGTCAGCGCGTCGTCGACCGCCGCCGACAGCAGCGCCGCATGGCGGCGCGAGGCGATCTCCGGCACGATCCCGCCGTACTTCGCATGGAACTCGTCCTGGTTGGTCGAGACGTTGGAGAGCACGTGCACACCGTCGCGGACGACGGCCGTCGCCGTGTCGTCGCAAGACGTCTCGATTCCGAGCAGCAGCACCTACGATCTGACTCGTAGCGCCCCGCCCGTGGTTGCGGTATGGTGCTCGGGTGCGATTCGACCCGCGCTACCTAGCCGTCGGCGCCTGCGGCGGCACCGCGTTTCTCGACATGTACGCCACGCAGCCGCTGCTGCCCGAGCTGCGCGTCGAGTTCCATACCGGTGAGGCGGCGGTCGGCGCGACGATCTCCGTCCTGACGTTCGCGTGCGCCATGGCCGCGCCGTTCGTCGGACCGCTCGCCGATGCGCTCGGCCGCAAGCGCGTGATCGTTACCGCGATTCTCGGGCTCGCGCTCGTGACGTTCGCCGCAGCGGGCGCGACGACGCTGCACGCGCTGCTCGCATGGCGCTTCGTGCAGGGGTTGTTCATGCCGGCGGTGTTCGCGGTGACCGTCGCGTACGTCGCCGAGGAATTCCCGCCCGCGATCGGCGGGCGCGCGATCAGCGCCTATATCGCGGGCAACGTACTCGGCGGATTTCTCGGCCGGTATGTCACGGCGATCGTCGCCGCGCGCTGGGACTGGCACGTCGCGTTCGTCGTGCTCGGCGTGATGAACCTCGGCGGCGGCGCGGTGGTGTGGGCGCTGTTGCCGCGCGCGAAGCGCTTCACGCGCCAGGCATCCGCGGTCGGAGCGGTGCGCGCGATCGGGCGCTTCGTGCGCGATCCCGTGCTCCTCGCGACATATGCGGTCGGCGGGAGCGTGCTGTTCTCGCTGGTCGCCGCGCTGACGTTCGTGACGTACCACCTCGCCGCGCCGCCGTTCGGGCTGGGCACCGTCGCGCTCGGCAACGTGTTCTTCGTATACCTCGTGGCCGTCGTCGCGACGCCGCTCGCGGGACGGCTCATCGACCGCCTCGGCCACCGCGCGACGGTTCTCATCGCCATCGCGACGAGCGCAACCGGCCTGCTGCTAACGCTGATCCCGTCGATCGTCGCGATCGTCGCGGGCCTCACCGTGATGACGACCGGCGTCTTCGCGGCGCAAGCGTCGTCGCAAGGCTACATCGGCATCGTCGCGCGCGAACGCCGCTCGACCGCCGCCGCTCTGTATCTCACCGTGTACTACACCGGCGGCGGGCTTGGCGCGATCCTCCCCGCGACAGTGTGGTCACGCGGCGGTTGGCCCGCGACGGTCGCGCTGATCCTCGTCGTGCAACTGCTCGCCGCCGCACTCGCAGCAATGTTCTGGACGCGACCCAGCCCAGGCGCGGCACTCGCGGAACCGATCGTCGCGGGATAACGTTAGCGCCGGCATTCGTCGCCGGGGGCTAACGCTTCGCGGCGACCTTCGCTGCGAGTTCCTCGGCGAACTCGTCCACCGTCACGTTGCGCTTTTCCTCGACGCTGCGCTCGTTGACGTTCACCTTGCTCTCGGCCAACTCGCTCTTGCCGACGACCAGGATGTACGGAACCTTCTGCGTCTTCCAGTGGCGGATCTTGTAGCCGAGCTTCTCGTTCGACGAATCGACGTCGATCCGGAAGCCGCGCGCGCGTAGCTTGTCCCGCACTTCGTACGCGTAGTCGAGCTGGTGCTCCGAGATCGGCACGACGACGGCTTGCGTGGGCGCGAGCCAGGCCGGGAAGTTTCCGCCGAAATGCTCGATAAGCACGCCGAAGAACCGTTCCATCGAGCCCGCGAGCGCACGGTGGATCATCACCGGGCGGTGGTCCATGCCGTCCGCGCCGCGATATTTCAGCTCGAAGCGCTCGGGCAGCACGAAGTCGACCTGCACGGTGCCGAGCTGCCATTTGCGGCCGATCGCATCGTGCAGATTGATGTCGAGCTTCGGCCCGTAGAACGCGCCGCCGCCCTCGTCGATCCCGTACGGCAGGTTGCGCGACTCCAGTGCGTTGCGAATCGCGGCTTCGGCGATGTCGTCGGTCGGGCCGCGCTCCGCGCGCGTGCTCAGGAAATACTCGAAGCCGGAGAAGCCGAACGCGTCCATCAGCCGCAGCGCTTCGTCGAGCGTTTGCTCGAACTCGCCCTGCAACTGCTCCGGCGTGCAGAAGAGGTGTGCGTCGTCCTGCGTGAAGCCGCGCACGCGCGTAAGACCATGCAGCGTGCCGCTCAGCTCGAAGCGGTAGACCGTGCCGAACTCGGAGAAGCGCAGCGGCAGGTCGCGGTACGAGTGCGCGTCGTTCTTGTAGATCAGGATGTGGCCCGGGCAGTTCATCGGCTTGAGCCGGAAGCGCTGGCCTTCCACCTCGATCGGGCCGAACATCGAGTCGGCGAAGTTCTCGAGATGCCCCGAGGTCGCGTAGAGGTTCTCGTGCACGACATGCGGCGTGATGACCGGGAGATAGCCGCGCTCGCGCAGGCCGTCGCGAATGAACTGCTCGACGATCCCGCGCATCAGCGCGCCTTTGGGATGCCAGAAGATCAGACCGCCGCCCGCGAGCTCGTCGACGTGGTAGAGATCGAGGTCGGCGCCGAGCCTGCGGTGATCGCGCTTCGCCGCCTCGTCGAGGAACGCGTGGTAGTCGTCGAGCTCCTGCTGCGTCGTGAACGCGGTGCCGTAGATGCGCTGCAGCATCGGGTTGTCCGACTTGCCGCGCCAGTACGCGCCCGCGACCGAATTCAGCTCGACCGCCCCGATTGCGCCGGTGGAGTCGGCGTGGCCGCCACGGCACAGGTCCGTGAACTCGCCGATCGTGTACAGCGTGATCGGATCGCCTTCGGGGATCTCGCGCGCGATCTCGACCTTGTAGGGATTGTCGCGGAACGCTTCGATCGCGTCTTCGCGCGACACGCGCCGGCCGGTCATCGCGTAGTCGGACGCGACGATCTCGCGCATCCGCGCTTCCAGCTTCTCGAGGTCCTCGGGCGTGAACGGCTCGCTCCGGTCGAAGTCGTAGTAGAACCCGTTCTCGATCGCGGGCCCGATCGTCGGCTTCGCTTCGGGGAAGAGGTCCTGTACGGCGTACGCAAGCACGTGCGCCGCCGTGTGGCGGAGGTGTGCGATGTCCACGGGCGGGTGCGTCTGCTCCTGAGGCGTCAAGGTCGTCACGCGGCTCCCTTCGCCGGAAGCATTCGGCGTGCCTCACAACGGACCGCAGGCGTGACGAAATCGGCCGCCTCGGCTACTATCGGCCGGTGATTCAAGCCGCCGAGCACGAGCGCCACGGCGCCGGCACCCAAACCATCCGCGACCTGGTCCTCGGCATGGCCGACGGGTTGACGGTCCCCTTTGCGCTCGCCGCGGGCGTAACAGGCGTCGTCGCCGCAAGCGGGATCGTGCTCACGGCCGGCCTCGCCGAGATCGTCGCGGGCGCGATCTCCATGGGACTGGGCGGTTACTTGGCCGCGCGCAGCGAGATCGCGCACTACGTCAAGGAGTACGCGCGCGAGATTCGCGAGACCGAGGAGATTCCGAACGAAGAGAAGGCTGAGGTCGCCCAGATCCTCCACGGCTACGGCGTGCGCGAACCGGTCCTCACCCGCGTGGTGAACGAGATCACGAGCGACCGCGAGCAGTGGGTCGAGTTCATGATGCGCAACGAGCTGGGCCTCGAGCGCCCCGACGAGCGCGCGGCGCCGCGCAGCGCCGCGCTGGTGGGCGGCGGCTACGTGCTGGGCGGCATCTTCCCGCTCGCACCGTACCTGTTCGTGCCCAACGCGCACGACGCGCTGTACTGGTCGATCCTGTGCACCACGATCGCGCTGCTCGTGTTCGGCGCGGTGCGCGCACGCGTGCTCGCGATGCCGGTCGTCGTGGGTGCGCTCCAGACCTGGTTCATCGGCGCGCTCGCGGCCGGTGTGGCATACGGCCTAGCGCGGCTGGTGGCGTCGCACGGCGCCGCGCTCTAGGAAGCGTCGCGCGGCTAGCGAGAATTCAGCCGGGCGTTGATGCGGTCGAAGAAGCGTTCGAATCGCTCGGGATGCTGCATCGCAAGCGCGGCGACCCACATGGCGCTGAAGAACCAAAAGAAGCCGATCAAAGTCACGAACGCCTCCCAACGGCTGGCAGTCTAGCCGAGGTACGGCGACCCGGCTGCGCTTGTTTCAGCGCACCCGTGAGATCCAAACGAATGCCAGGCACCTTCGCGCTGCACGCGTGTGATGGGTCCTGCTCTTCAGTCGGCGACGGACCAAACCTCGTCCCGGCGCGTCACGGCGCCCATACGGCGTCTATGACTGACTTGCCACGGGCTGCAACTACCGCTGCCCTGTCGTCTGCCGCTCGTCGGCCCGCCCGCGTCGACCGTTGATACAGGTCTCCCTGAACTACTTCGAATGCAGCATTGAACGCCTTTCGCGCCATTGCCTCGCGCGCCTTGAGCTTGTCAGGTGATCCCGCGCTGATCGCACCAAGGAACGGGTTGGATATGTACGCGGACAGCCCAGCGCTAAGGGCCTGCGTGGCGTCGCGAGAATCCTCTTGGCGTCTGAGTAACACCGTAAAATCGTGGTCAAGCGCTTTCGCTTCAGATGACGGGAGCGTGCGCCGCGCCTCGTCGATAATATCCTCAAAGTGATCTCCGCGACGTACTGCGTCCATGCGGTCGCGAATCGGCACTAGTGTTGCAATCCCCTCACTTCCGCGCGCATTAGTATAGGCGGCGTGCAGGCGGTTCAGTAACTCATTGCTAGAGATGCGTCGCGCCTCAAGGTGGTCCGTGATTTTGCGGTAAGACTGCGCTAGACGGGTCGAAGCGGCCGCCCGCTGCTCGTATTGAGCGATGCGCTGCTCGTGCGCGCTCCAGCGCGTCATAGCGATTGCCGCGATAATCGCGGCAGTCGCTGTTAGCACGATTACTAATCGCGAGGCATTACTCATCACGGGACGATCGTCGGGCAAAGACGGTAGTTTCACCAACGAAACAGGGTGCGCTAGCCACTCGACCGCATTTCGCCACAATGGTAGAGCTCAAGAGGATCATGATACCACTCGGCACGATCACAGCGGAACTTCAAGCAATCCATCTTTGTCGCCTGAGAATATTCTGTGCGGGATCTTCAGAGTGAGAGATTGCAACCCGTCTGGCACGTCAAACGCCTGCTTCACGAAGCGATGCAGGCCGGGGTTTAGATCGTCATGCGTGCCAAGAGCCTCGTCATCGCCGGCTTCGTGCAGTGCGTACAACCCATCGAATGACGACGCGTATTCTGCCCCGGTGCGATCGATAAGTACCGCATCGTGGAGGCTCGCGGATTCGCTCTTGCTGGAACGATTGTCGGCGTAGACGCGCACGACGATGAACTCGCCGTGCGCATTCGTTTGCTTTTGGTATGCGCTTTGGGTTCCGAGCGCATGCGCGACATATGCCTTATCGATCGCGTAGAGGACGCCGTCGACCGCGACAGCATGTAGGGTGCGTCCGCTTGGTGTAGTAACATCTTCCGTGATGGCGGGCGTGTCGGAGGACGCGGGCGTAGCATTCTTAGTGCCGCCGAGTGCGTACAGCCCGCCAAGCACGACGAGGATCGCGACGAGCCACCCCCACCATGCTCCGGAAGCCCTCGCCGGCGCCTTTGAAAGTGCAGCGCTTGAATGCCAGCCGCACCTCGGGCAGAAAGCCGCATCAGCGGGAATCGCTTGCGCGCAGTTGACGCACCGACGCTGCTGATCGTTCACGCGACGGCCTCCAAGATCGTGCTGGCTCCGACCTTGGGCGCTTGGTCGGTATGCTCCTGCGCGCGTCCGAAGGGGTACAAAAGCCTCCCGCGGCTTTGTTGGATATCCAACAATGAAGAAAAGCCCTGTACTACAAGGCTTTTCAAATGGTGGGCGGCAGAAGGATTGAACTTCTGACCTCTACAGTGTCAATGTAGCGCTCTCCCACTGAGCTAGCCGCCCGTCCAAAGGGTGAGTTTACTCGATATGGCGGCGTCGCGTCAAACCCTTTCGCTCCTCTGGATCGCTTGCTGCTCTGCATGCTCGACCGTAGGGCGGCGAGCGTCATCTAAAGGTCGAGAATCGCTTTCAGTCCCCGCGACACGTCGGCCATGATGTTCTCGCATAATTCCCCGACCTTAGCGCCGACAATCCGGTTTTTGTCGAGCGTGCGAATTTGATGGACCAAGACCCGGCTATCCTTTGTCGTTCCACCGGCGCCCCTAGGCACGGCCGGATTTAAGAGGTTAGGCGGCCGGGCTCCCGCGTCGGATATTGGACACACGATCAACACAGGCGATTTTTCGGTGTTGAGCCGTTGGACGACCACACACATGCGGGTTTTCTGAGTTTCGTTCCCAACCGTTGGGTCCAGGTTGAACCAATAAACGTCTCCGCGGTTCACAGACCATCGGCCGTCGTGGCGGCGAATTCGGCAAGGATCGCCCGATCGTTTTCGGCGCTTGCGTCAAGGATTCGGGCAATTTCGGCATCGTCGCGCTGGCGTCGTATTCGAACGGCGGCTTCCCTAGCGGCAGCGAGCATGAAAGCCGTTCGGTTCGGCGCAGCCACCTCGTCGATAAGCGCCAGGTCGGCGTCCGGCACCACCATCGAAATTTTTGCCATCGTCTCGTAGGTTACCCCAGCTTGAGGATATATACAACGGATATATACCCGTGGGCCGACATTCTTTACGTACAGTCTATGCGGCCGGGTCGTAGGCCAGGCGGACGCTGCCGAAGCGCTCGCCTTTCACGTACACGGGGAACGCTACGTCGTTGAAGACTTGCCCCGTATCGCGCGCGTAGGTCTGCAGCATGAACGGGCGCGCGCCCGGGGGGCGGCGCAGGTCGATGCCGCGTTCGAGCAGTGCCGTGCGCGAGGCGCGGCGCGGGGCTTCGCCTGCGCGGTCCAGCGCGACGCGTGCCGCCAGCAGGCCGACCGTGTCCTCGAAGATTCGCTTGATGCGATTGCCTTCGAGGTCGCGCAGGCGGTCGCCGGTGATGTCGCGGCGCAGCGGTCCGGGGACCATCACTGCGAAGCCATTTAGGTCCGTCACGCTGGCGAACACGAGCTTGCTGTCGCGCGCCGCATATTCGTCGCATACAGGTGCGAGCGACTCATCGACGAGATGGTCGTAGATCGTGCGGTATTTCGGTGGCGCGAAGCCGTCACGGCTGACGCGGGCCACGTCGAACAGCCGCGCTAAGCTGCGCACTGCGTCGCCCTTGATCTCGACGTAGTTCGCGTCGAAGAGGTCGTCGAGGCGCACGCGTTCGTCGTCCACCGCATCGTCGAGCGTCTGCTCGACGTCGCGCGCGAACTCTTCGCCCCAGGCGCGCACGTAGCTGAAGAACACCCCGAGCATCACGGAATGTCAACCCGCCGAACGGCGGCGCAGCAAGCCGCCCAGACCGCCCGGTACGAACAGCACGAGCACGATGAACAGCACGCCGAGCAGAAACAGCGGCTGCGTCAGCGGTACTTTCAGCACGCCGGGCAGCGACTGAACCGACGGCGTGTTCGCGAGCGCGACGAGCCGGAAGTCGAGATATTCGTACACGATTCCGCCCAGGACCGCGCCCCACAGCGTGCCGATGCCGCCGAGCACGACCATCACCAGCAATGCCAGCGTGAAGCCGGATGTCGTCACCTCGGGATTCGCGCCGCCTTGCAGCAGCAGATAGACCACCCCGGTCGCCGACGCCAGAAACGCAGACAGCACGAACGCGCCCAGCTTGTAGAGATACGGGTTCAGACCGAGGACGCCGACGCGGCGCTCGTTCTCGCGGATCGCTTGCCACACGCGGCCCGGCGGCGAGTTCACCGCGCGCCATGCGATCGCGTACACGACGAGCAGCAGCACAAGCGCGACCCAGTAGACGTTGCGCGTGTTCGCGACGCCGACCAAAAAAGACGGCAGCGTGTCGCCGCCGAGCGCGACCCCTTCCTCGCCGCCCGTCAAACCGAACGGGTTCTGCATCACGAGGATCGAGCCGGCTTGCGCGAACGCGAGCGTCACCATCGCGAACGGGATGTCGCGCATGCGCAAGCACACCGCGCCGAGCACCAGCGGAAGCACCAGCGAGACGACGGCGGTGAGCGCGAGCGCCGCCGGCAGCGACCAGTGCCAGCGCGTCAGCGCGAGCGCCGTCACGTACACCCCCGTCGCGAAGTAGAGCGCATGCCCGAACGACAGCAGCCCGACGTAGCCGAACACGAGATCGTACGTGAGCGCGAGCGCGCCGAACACGAAGCACAGCCCAAGCAAATTCAGCGTGCCGGGCGCGTCCAGCGAGCCGCCGAACAGCCCGGGGATTGTCAGTTTGATGAACGGCAGCGCAATGAGCACGAGCAGCAGCACCGCAAGCCCAATCATTCGCACGCGCGGTGTCATACTGCGCCCCCGAATCGTGCGCGCGGCGTCATGTCGACGCCCCCGAAAATCCGCCCGGTCGTATGAGCAGCACGATCGCCAGCAACAGCACGACCGAGAAATCGCCGACGCCCGCCGCTCCGTAGAAATTCAGGAACTGCTGCAGCTCGCCGACGACCACCGCAGCGACCGCCGATCCCGTGACCGAACCCAGCCCGCCGATGATCACGACGATGAACGCGAAGATCAGCATCGCGCTGCCGCGGCCCGGATCGATCGAGCCGTAGTACGTTCCCGCGAGCATCCCGGCGAGCCCCGCCGCCATCCCGCCGATCGCGAACACAAGCGTGAACGCGCGCTGCACGTCGATCCCCAGCGCCTGCACCATCGCGCGGTTCTCCACGCCGGCGCGCACGATGAGGCCGAAGCGCGTGCGCTGCAGGAAGAACAGCAGCAGTGCGAAGACGATCAGCGCCACGACGATCACGAGCATCCGCGTGTTCGGGATGTTTGCGCCCAGCACGGTCGTCGTGTTCGTCATCCACGCGGGCAGCGCGAGCCGCTGCGGGTCGCTGCCGAAGCCGCCTTGCACCAGCGAGATCGTCGCGAGCGCGAGCCCCACGGTGACGAGCACCTGCCCGACGTGACGCGCGTACAGCGGCCGGATCAGCACCACTTCCGTCAGCGTTGCGAACACGCCGCCGACAACGACCGCGACCACCACGGCGATCAGCCATTGCAGATCCGGCGAGGCACCGCCGGCGAGACGGCCCGCCGACCAGCCTGCGTACGCCGCCACCGTGAAGAACGCGCCGTGAGCGAAGTTCAGCACGCGCATGAGGCCCCAGATCAGCGACAGTCCGGCGGCGATCAGGAAGTAGAGCGCTCCCAGGCCGAGCCCGGTGATGAGCAGCAGCGCGATCGTCGTCACGGCGTCAGTGGCCCCCTACCGCAGCAAGCCCGAGGTGGCGCCGCGCGAGCGCCGGATCGCCCATCAGCTGCTCGACGTCGCCGGTGAACGACACGCGGCCTTGGTCGAGTACGACGACGTCTTTGACCAAGCTGTGCGCGACGGACAGGTTCTGCTCGACCAGCAGAATCGTCGCGATCTCCGCGGCGCGCCGCAGCGCGTCCACGACGTGCCGCACCACCAGCGGCGCGAGGCCTTTGGTCGGCTCGTCGACGAGCAGAATCGTGTTGTCGCCGTTGAGCAGCGCGCGCGCGAGCGCGACCATCTGCTGCTGCCCGCCCGACAGCGTGCCGGCTTTCTGCGCCGCGCGCTGCTTCAGCTCCGGGAACAGCTCGTACACCAGATCGTACCGCAGCGGCGCTCCGGCGCGCTCCGCCAGCCGCAGATTTTCCTCGACCGTCAAGCCGGCGAACACGTCGCGGTCTTCGGGGACGTACGCGACGCCGCGCCGCACGATCTCGTGCGTCGCAAGCCGCGTCGTCTCCTCGCCCGCGAGCAGCACGCTGCCGGTTCGCGCAATGAGCCCGAGAACGCCCCGCAGGGTCGTCGTCTTGCCGACACCATTGCGCCCCAGCAACCCGGTGATGCCGCCGCGCCGCACGCCGAACGACACGCCCTGCAAGATGTGCGACTCGCCGATGTAGACGTCCAGATCGCGCACCGCCAGCAGTGTGTCCGCGGCTGCCGCGGGCTGCACCGCGGCGCTCATAGCGGATCACCAAGATACGCCGACTGCACGACCTCGTTCGCGATGATGCGTTCCGGCGTGTCGACGGCGAGCAGCGCGCCGTGGTGCATCACCGCCATCCGGTCGGCAAGCCCCATCACGAGATCCATGCGGTGCTCCACCATGAGCACGGTCTTGCTCTGATCGCGATGGATGCCGCGAATGAGGCTCATCATCTCGGGGACGTCCTCGACCGCGATCCCGGCCGTCGGCTCGTCGAGCAGCACCACCTGCGGATCGCCGCACAGCAGGATCGCGAGGTCCAGCTTGCGCTTCTCGCCGTGCGAAAGCGATGCGGCTTTCACGCCTGCGCGCTGTTCCAGGCCGACGGATGCGAGCGCCGCGTGCGCGCGCTCGAGCGGCTCGCGCTGCTCGTCCGCGAGCACCCACAGGCGGTTCGAGCCGCCGGCGTGCGCCTGCGCGGCGAGCCGCACGTTCTCCAGCGTCGCGAGCTCCATGAAGATCGTCGACGTCTGGAACGTTCGCCCGATCCCCAGGCGCGCGCGCACCCACGGCGGCGCGCTGGTGATGTCGGTGTCGCGGAAGGCGATGCGTCCCGAGGTGGGACGCGTCACGCCCGACAGCAGGTTGAACAATGTCGTCTTGCCGGCGCCGTTGGGCCCGATGATCACGAGGAACTCGCCCTCGTTCACGTCGAGCGTCACGTCGTCGACGATGGTGGCGGCGCCGATGCGCAGGCCCAGGCCCGCGGTGGACATCACCGCGCCGCGCACCGTTTCCGTCATGCCGTTATTTGAACGGGCGCACCGGCGGCGAGACGGCCTGTAGCGGTATCGTGCGCACGAGATGCGGCGTGACGTTCGCGCCCGAGCCTTCGAGCTTCGCGACGAACATCGGCTGCAGCATCGCGTGGTCGGCCGCGCGAATCGTCTGCTTGCCCTTGGGCGCGTCGAACGACCAGCCTTCGAGCGCCGCGATCATCTTGCCGACATCCTCGCCGTCCGCTTTTTCGATCGCGTGCACGATCATCTGCGCGGCGACGAAGCCGTCCGGATGGAAGAGGTCCGGCACTTTGCCCTGCTTCTTGAGCGCCGCGACGAGCGCGTCGTTGGCCTTGTTCTTCGGGGCGAGGTAGAAGTAGTGCGACAGGAACGAGATCTTCGTCGCGGCCGACCCCAGCGTCTCGTACGACGAGCGCTGATCGAGCCCGCTCACCACTCTGGTGGATGCGAACACGCCCGAGTCGTCGAGACCTTTCCACATCGCGGGCGCCGTTGCGCCGGCCCACGCCGGGAACAGCAGATCGGGCTTCGCGTCCTTGATCTTTTGCGAGAACGGCGCGAAGTCGTTGGCCGAGAGCGGTGCAGTCACGGGATCAACGGTCGCGCCGGCGCCGCCGAGCACGGTGCGCACCGCGTTCACGTTGGCTTGGCCGAACGCGGACTCTTGCGCGTACACCACGACCTTCTTGCCGCGCAGGTTGCTGCCGACGATCGTGCCCGCCGTCAGAACGTCCTGGTACGTCTGGCGGCCCGAGCGGAACGTGTTGCGGTTGTTGCCGGTGATCGCATCAGCCGCGGCGGCGCCCGACACGAACAGGACGTTGTTCTCCTTCGCGACCGGCGCGATCTGGAGCGCGACGCCCGAGGCCGTCGAGCCGGCGATGATCTTGTAGCCTTGGCCCACGAGCTCTTTGGCGGCCGCGACCGCTTTGGCGGGATCGCCCGCGTCGTCGCGCTCCGTCACGTTGATCTTGTGGCCGCCCGCGGAGCCGGTGTGGTTAGTCGCGTAGTCCAGGCCGACCGCGAAGCCTTCGGCATACTGCGCGCCGTACGACGCGAGCAGTCCAGTCTTGGAATAGACCAGCCCCACGTTGACCGGCGACTTGGCGTCGGCTGCGGCCGCGGGAGCCGCGCCGCCCAGCGTGACGAGCTGGGCGGTCAACGCCGATACGGCCAGCGCTGCAAGAACGTGACGTACTTTCAAGCTATATTCTCCTTGGGCAGACGCTCTTTCACGCCGTAGCGCCAGTGGAGGCGTTCAGCGTCATTGTCCGGGGTCGCGCTGTTCGCCGGTACACCCGAAGGAAGGTAATTTCTTGCACCCGAACGGGGCGCACTTGGCACGCGTCGACAGGACCCTGTCTCAGTTCCACGTGGCGGTCGACGAGCTCGCCTTCCTCAACCGCGAGCTTTCACAGCTCGTGGCGCTGCTCGACCGCGATCAGGTCCTCGCGCGGACGGTCCGGCTGCTCACCGAGGATTTCGGTTTTCACTGCGCGTGGGTCGCCGAGCGCGACGGCGTCGAAGGCGTCGTGATCGGCCACACCAGCGGCAACCGCACGGACCGCTTTCACGGGCTGACGCTGCGCAACGGCTGCGGCCTCGGCGGCAAAGTGTTCGCGTTCGGCGGCGTCGAGTGGGTGAACGACTACCTCGCATCGCCGGAGATCACGCACGACTACGACGGCGAGGTCGCCGACGAGAGCATTCAGTGCATGATCGCGGCGCCGATCGGCAGCGGCGCGCAGCCCGTCGGCGTTCTGCTCGGCGGTTTGCGCGCCGACGGCTCATTCGGCGGGCGCGCCGCTGCAATCGTCGAGACCGTCGCCGAGCGCACTGCGCAGGCGCTCGTCGCGGCGGAGCGCGCGCGCCAAGCGGCGGAAGCGGCGGTGTACGAAGAACGCCAGCGGCTCGCGCTCGATCTGCACGACACGGTGGGCGCGATGCTGTTCGCGATCACGGCGGGCGTGCGCGGCGTCAGCGGCGACACGGTGGACGAAGCGGTGCGCGCGCGATTGGCCGCGATCGAACGGCAGGCCAGCGATGCGGCAAGCACGCTGCGCGACGCGCTGCGCGCGATGCGCTCGCCGGCGGATCAGCTGATGCTCGCCGCGGCGCTCGAAGCCGCGTGCGTGCGGTTCGAAGAGCGCACGCGCATCGGTACGAAGCTCATCGTGCTCGACGTGCTGCCGGCGCTCGAAGCCAAGCGCGGCAAAGCGCTCGTGGCGGCGGCAAAAGAAGGCCTGCTCAACGTCGAGAAGCACGCGTCCGCCACGAAGGTCGTCGTGACGCTGGCGAGCATGCACGAGGGCGCCGCGGTCACGGTGCGCGACGACGGCGTCGGGCTGCAGGTCGGTGACGGCCAGGGCTTCGGCCTTGAGGCGGTGTCCGACATGCTCTTTCAAGTCGGCGGCCGGCTTCAAGTGAGCCAGGACGGTGACGGCGGCGTGAGCTTCCGCGCGTGGGTGCCGTACTGAAGCCCGTCGTGCGCGTGCTGGTAGTCGACGACCATCCCGTCGTGCGCGACGGCATGGAGCTGCTCGCGCACACGTGCTCGACCGTGCAGATCGCCGGTTACGCGGCGACGGGAAAAGAAGCGCTGCGCATCGCGCCGTCCGTGAACCCGAACCTGATCCTGCTCGATTTGCGGCTGCCCGACATGCTCGCGCCCGAGCTGATCCGCGAGCTGCGCGCCGTCGTGCCGAACGCGAAAGTCGTGATCTTCACCGCCTATCCCGATCATCCGGCGCTCGACGCCGCGCTCGAAGCCGGCGCGTACGGCTTCTTGCCCAAAGACGCGAGCCGCACCGATCTCGTCGCGGCGATCACGCGCACGATGCAGCCCGGCGCGGCGGCGTCGCGCGATGACCGCCATCACCGGCGCGGCGCGCCCTCGCTGATCGCGCGGCGCGAGTACGACGTGCTGCGGCGCGTCGCCACCGGCGAGACGAACCATGAGATCGCGAGCGCGATGAACCTCAGCCTCAACACGGTGAAGGCGTACCTGCGCAACGCGATGCAGAAGCTCGACGCGCGCAACCGCGTCGAGGCGATCTCCCGAGCGCGCGAGGCCGGGCTGCTCTAGCGTCTACCCCCGTTCGGGTGTACCGCTTGGGCGCCCGACGCGGGAAGATGTCTCCAGCTTTGCTCCCACGCTTCCGGAGGGGAGTTTCACGCATGAGACGTTCTCATTTCATTGCGGGCGCCACGGCGCTCGGCCTCGCAGGGTGCACGTCCGGCTCGAGCACGAGCGGCACTGGGCCGCTGCCGCCCAGCGGCGTCGGCCCCGGGCACGTCGCCGACTTGCGCTGGCACTTCGCGCCGGTGCCGCTCACGGGCAACGGCTACGATCCGGCGGGCGATGCGGCCGCGCTGATTCTCCCCACCTCGCCGTCACCCGCGACGAGCCCGATCCCCGGCGTGCAGGTCCTCGGCTCGTACGCGACCGACGAGCGGTACGTCCTGCGCATCCCCAACGCGTGGAACGGCAAGCTGGTCGTGATCGGAACGCCCGCGTTTCGCAGCGAGTTCGCGAACGACGGCATCTGGCAAGACTTTCTGCTCGCGGGCGGCTACGCGACGGCGTGCAGCAACAAAGGGATTCCGTTCAACGCGATCGCCGAGCAATGGCCCGCGAGTCCCAACTCGAACGTGAACTTCCCGATCTGCTACGACATCGCAAGCCTCGAGACGCTCAAGTTCTCGTACCGGCTCGGCGCGATCTATCCGAACAAGAAGCCGATCGCGGGCTGGAACGACGACTTCTACCAGCTCACCCTGACGGCGAAGAACTATCTGACGCAGTTCTACCATGCGCCCACGCGAACGTACGCGGTCGGCACGTCGAACGGCGGCGCGCAAGTGCGCTCGCTGATCGAGCAGCATCCGGAAGTGGTCGACGGCGGCGCGGAAGTCGAAGGCGTGTACTGGTCGCCGAACTTGAGCATCCTCGACTACATGCCGAAGTTCCTCAAGTGGATGCCGCAGTACGTCGCGAGCGGGTTCACCGATCCCGTCGCCGCGGCGGCGATCATCGCGGCGGGCTATCCCGCCGACGTGAAAGGCACCGGCGGTAACGCGCATCCGTCGCTGTGGTTCGAGTACTATGCGGGCCAAGTGTCGTTCTACACCGACCTGACGGTATTCGCGTACGCATTGCTGGTCGATCCCGCGGCGACGTCGACGCTGCCGCCCACGGCGACGTTCACGCCCAATCCCGTGAACCCGGCGCGGCTCCCCGGCACACCGTCCGCCGGCGTGAGCGGGTTGGCCGATCCGGTCGCGCGCCAGAACTACGTTCCATCGGCGGCGGCGCGAACCGCGATCAACGCGTTCCGGCATACCGGCAACATCGGAAAGCCGCTCGTGTCGGTCGCCGGTAATGCGGATATGTTCGTGACGGCCGCCAACAACGCCACGCCGTATCTCGCCGCGGTCAACGCGGCCGGGAAAGGGTCGATGTACTGGCAGTACATCGTCAAGGGCGGCACGCACGTGGACACGTTCGCCGACCCGACGTGGGGCTACGGCCTGCAGCCGCAGCTCGGGTTCGGCTGGGCGGCGTTCAACGAGGTCGTCTCGATCGTGGAAGGCGGCGCGCACCCGGCGGGCGCCGGGACGCAGCAGACGGTGCAGAACCCGACCGAGATCCACGCGAAGGCGCGCGCGGTGCGCTGAATCCGACGGGACGCAGGCGCGGTTGAGCGGTACATGCGCCTTCGTCCCGGTCTCGGCGTGCTGCTCGCCGCCTGCGTCGCACTTTCCGTCGGCTACGGCGTGCGCCAGTGCTTCGGGCTCTTCATCGGGCCGCTCGAAGACGCGCGCGGCTGGTCGGCCGGGGTCTTCGCGCTCGCGTTCGCGCTGCAGAACCTCGTGTGGGGAATCGCGCAGCCATTCGCCGGCGCCGTCGCCGACCGGTTCGGCGCGCGCGCGACCGTCGCGTCCGGCGGCGTGCTGTTCACGCTCGGCGTCGGCCTGATGGCGACCACGCACAACCCGGCCGTGTTCTCCTGGGGCGGCGGCATTTTGCTCGGGCTCGCGCTCGCGGCGGTGTCCTTCGGTGTGCTGATCGGGCCGGTCGCGGCGCTCGTCCCGCCGGAACGGCGCAGCGTCGCGTTCGGGCTGCTCGGCGCGGGGGGATCGCTCGGCCAGCTGTTCTATCCGCCGTTCGCGCAGATCGCGATCGGCAGCGTGGGCTGGTTTCCGACGCTCGTCGCGCTCGCCGCGATCGGGATCGGCATCATCCCGCTCGCCCTGATCCTGCGCGAACCCGCGCGCGCGGTCATGACCGCGCAGTCGCTTTCGCTGGGCGCAGCGCTGCGCGAGGCGTTCACCGTGCCGAGCTACGGATATCTCAGCGCGGGATTCTTCGTGTGCGGGTTCCACATCGCGTTCTTCCAGACGCACTTGCCCGCGATCGTCGCGAAAGCCGGCTTGTCGCCGGGGATCGGCGCGGCGGCGCTCGCGATCGTCGGCGCGTTCAACGTGATCGGCAGCTACGCCAGCGGCCGGCTCGCCGACACGTTCCCCAAGCGCTACGTTCTGTCGGGGATATACGGGCTGCGGTTCGTCGCGATATTGCTGTTCGTGCTGATTCCGATCAGCGCGGTGTCGGTGATCGTGTTCTCATCGGCGATGGGGCTGCTGTGGCTGTCGACCGTCGCGCCGACCAGCGGCGTGATCGCGGAGAAGTTCGGCATGCAGTGGGTGTCGACGCTGTTCGGTATCGCGTTCCTCGTGCACCAGATCGGCGCGTTCTTCGGCGCGTGGCTGGGCGGCGTGATCGTCGACCGCACTGGCAGCTACAACCTGATGTGGATCGTCTCACTAGCCGTCGCAGCGTTCGGGTTCTTGATCCAGTTCCCGATCGACGAACGCCCGCTGGCGCGCACGGTCGCCGCACCGGCCCCGACGTCCGCGTAGCGCTCATGCGCAGGGCGTCTATGCGCAGGGCCTCGGAACAGCGCGCGTAGAGTCAGAACAGCGAGCGGATCAGGCCGCCGTCTACCGCAAGCGTCTGTCCCGTGATGTACGACGCGGGGCCACCGCTTAGGAATGCGACGGCCGCCGCCAGCTCCTGCGGCGTGCCGACCCGCTTCATCGGGACTTCGCGCTTTGCCGCCTCATGGATCGCCGCTTCATCGGGGTATGTCGCACGCAGTCGGTCGGTGAGGATCCGTCCGGTTGCGATCGTGTTCACGGTGATACCGAGCGGCGCGACATCGTTTGAGAGCGTCTTGAGCGCCGCCGTCAGCGCGCTGCGAAACGCGTTGGACAGCGCGATCGTCGCGATGGGCTGCTTCACGGACGTTGACGTGAGCGCGACGATCCGTCCCCACCCGCGCTGCGTCATGGACGGCAACACGCCGTTCACGAGCTGCAGCATCGCGCGCAAGGTCGTGCGATAAGCGGCGTCCCAGTCGCCGAGCTCCATGTCGCGGTGCGTTCCTTGCCGCGGGCCGCCGCCGTTCGCGACCAGGATGTCGGCGCCGCCGAAGCGCTCACCGACCGCGCGCAGCAGCCCGTCGATCGAGGCTTCATCGGCGAGATCGACCGCGAACGCCGCGGCGTCCGGCGCGCCTGCGGCCTGCGCGTCGCGCACGACCGCGTCGAGTAGCGCCGTGCGCCGCGCCGCGACGGCGACGCGAGCGCCTTCCGCAGCCAGCGCGAGCGCGCTCGCCGCGCCGATTCCCGCGCTAGCGCCGGTGACGAGCGCGACGCGCCCGCGTATCTCGAGATCCATGCCGCGACGTTCGCGCTGCGGCGGACGTCCCTTGCGAGCTCGCGCGGTTAGCGCTTCGCCGCGGCTGCCCGGATCGCGGTTCGGATGCGAGGGTAGGTTCCGCACCGGCAGATGTGCCCCGCCATCGCCGCGTCGATCCGCTCGTCGCTCGGGTTCGGCTCGGTGCGCAGCAGGTGCACCGCTTCCATCAGCATCCCGCTCTGACAGTAGCCGCACTGCGCGACGTCCTGCGTCACCCACGCGTCCTGGAGCTGCGCGCCGGTAGAATCGTTGCGCAGCACCTCGATCGTGCGAATCGCCGCACCTTCGACACTCCCGACGGGCGTGACGCAGCTGCGCGCCGGCGCGCCGTTCACCTCGACGGTGCACGCGCCGCATTGCGCGATCCCGCAGCCGTACTTCGTTCCGGTGAGGCCGAGCACGTCGCGCAGCACCCACAGCAGTGGCATCGCCGGATCGGTGTCGACCGGCGTCGCGGCGCCGTTGACGTTCAGCGCGATGCGGCGCCTCATGACGCGCGTACCTCACGGCGGGCGACGCGGATGGGCAGCGAACGCGGCGCGACGCCCGTCGCGGCGCGCACGGCATTGGCGACCGCCGCCATCGCCGGCGGAACCGCGGACTCGCCGACGCCGTACGGTCGCAGCGGGCTGCGCACGAGCACGACGTCGATCTGCGGGCACTCGGGCATGCGCAGGACGCGGAATCCGTTGAAGTTGCGCTGCTGCGCGCGGCCGCGCGCGAACGTGATCTCGTCGCGCAGCGCGGTGCTGAGCCCCCACACGATCCCGCCCTCGATCTGCGCGCGCAGCCCGCTCTCGTTGATGATCTGGCCCGCGTCGGTGGCGCAGACGACGCGGTGCACGCGCACGTCGCCGGCGTCGCCGACCGACACGTCCGCGACGGTTGCCGTCATCGCCGTCCCGAAATACGAGTTGCACGCGATGCCGCGCCCGCTGCGGCGCCCGGCGCGCACCGGCGCGGGCGACGACCACGCCGCGCGTTCCGCAGCCAAGCGCAAAACGTCGCGCAAACGATCGCCGTTTGGCACGGGACCGCTGCGGCGCTGAACGACGCCGGGCGACGGAATCGCGCGCATCCGCAGCGCGAGCGGATCGGTGCCGAAACGGTGCGCGACCTCGTCGACGAACGACTCGCGCGCGAACACGCCGCCCGGATACTCGACCGATCGCCACGCACCCGTCGACACCGGCGCCGCAACCGGGGCAAACCGCGCCTGGTGCGAGGCGAACGCGTACGGCAGATCGTGACCCGCCCACGGTTCGCCGTCCCACACATCCGCCGACTTCGGATCGAACGGTCCGAACATCGAGAGGTGGAACGACGCGGTCGCATGGCGCCACACGCTCGGAAAACCGGAGTGGTCGACGAGCGCGCTCATGCGGTGGACCGCGGCGGGTTGGTACGCATCGTGCGCGACGTCGTCTTCGCGCGACCACACCGACTTCACCGGCGCGTCGACATGGCGCGCGATCTCGTACGCTTCGAGGATGAAGTCGCGCGCGATGCGCCGGCCGAACGCGCCGCCGGTGAGCAGCACGTTGACGTGGACGTCGTCCTCGCGCAGACCGGCGCGCTTCGCGATCTCCGCGCGCACGACGTTGGCGCGCTGCGTCCCCGCCCACACGTCAATGCGGCCCGGCGTCACGCGCACCGTCGCGTTCAACGGTTCCATTGCGACGTGCGCTTGGAACGGATACCGGTATTCCGCGCTCATCGCGACGTGCCCGGCCGGCGTTTGCGACGGCGTTCCGGTCGTGCGCGTGACGCGGCCGCCGCCGTCGAGCGCGTGCGAGAGCGTCTTCCACATCGACGCCGAGTCGAGTCCGGCGCACGCCGCGTCGTCCCACGTCGCGCCGAGCGCGTCGCGGCCGCGCAGTGCCGCCCACGTGGAGTCGGCGATGACGGCGATGCCGGTCGGGATGCGCACGACGTCGCGCACGCCGTCGACCGCGCGGGCCGTGCGCTCGTCCGCGCTTCGCGCGGCGCACGACGCATGCGGCGGACGCGCCACCGCGGCGTACAGCATCCCGGGAATGTGCACGTCGATGCCGTACTGCGCGCGGCCCTCGCTGATGTCGCGCGCGTCCACCTTCACGACCGATGTGCCGAGAAGCCGGTAGTCGGCCTGGGCTTTGAGCGGGACGCCGGTCGGGACCGGCAGGCGCGCCGCGTCCGCGAGCAGTTCCGTGTATGCCAGCCGCCGGCCCGATGCGTCAATTACGGTTCCCGGCTCGGTTCGCAGCGCCGACACCGGGACGCCCCATTTGGCTGCCGCGGCGCTGAGCAGCATCGCACGGGCGGTGGCGCCGGCCGTGCGCAGCGGCACCCAGCCGTCCGCGACGCTGTCGCTGCCCGACGTCGCCAATGTCGATGGCATCGCTCGGCGCGCCCTGGACCACCCGCACGGACGACCACGGAACGTCGAGCTCCTCGGCGACCATCATCGGCAGCGCGGTTCGGACGCCTTGCCCGAGCTCGGCCTTTCCGGCGACGATCGTCACCGTCCCGTCCTCGTTCAGCGTGAGCCACGGACCGGGCGCGAAGGGCGCGCCGTGCGCCACGCTTGCCGAGTCGCCGGCGGCAACCAGGACGAGCAACGCCCCGACCGAGGTAAGCCACTCCGCTCGCGTCTGCACGGGACCATCATAACGACGCCGGGCTCGCCGCGGCCTCAACGTTTCATCAATGCTCGTCGCGGCGGCATTCGCGTGGCACTAGCGGTGCGGTGTGAGCGGGATCGCACTATACCGGCTCATTACAATCGCCCCGCCCGCCGATAGTAAGTGAGCAGGTGGCAGGTCGTCGACCGAGCGCGTAACGCCCGGGCACGGATGCGTCGGGCCGCTGCAAGATCACTCACCGCACCAGTCGAGGGCCTCTCGTGTTCGAATATCGTTCTCTTCCGCGCATCCTGACGGTGCTTGCCGCCGCGTCGATGCTCGCCGCATGCCAAGGCGGAGCCGCCAGCCCGCCGGCGTTCCCGCCGCAGTCGCCCACGGGCACGCAGTCCGCCGCGCAGGCGGCCCAATCGGCGACGCGCTCGACCGCCAGCCACAAAGCGAAGACGCCGGAGCTCGCCGCCAGCCCGGCGAGCCTTGAGTTCACCGCCGATCAAGCCGCGGCCGGAACGATGCAGACGGTGACGATCGCCGCGAAGTCGGGCGGCAAGCTGTCCGTCTCGATCGCGGGAACGGGCAACTGCCCGTCCGTCACGCCCTCGAAGCTCAAGGCGAAGCCCACCGACGAAGACGGGGACAAGGACCGCGACCGGCACGACGGCGCGAGCGGCGTCATCACGGTCACGCCGAACGGCGCAGGCCCGGCGACGTGCACCATCACGGTGTCGCGCACGGACGGCGACCGCGACGGCGACCGCGACCACCACGACGGCGACCGCGACCACCACGACAACGACCACCACGGCACGGACGCGGACGACACGCTCGCGATCCCGGTGATCGTCGACGCGCCCGCCACGCCGGCGCCGACGCCCGTCCCGACCCCGACCCCGCCGGGACGCTGATCACGGGAACGGCCTCGAGGCGCGCAGCCGCGAGCTGCGCCTCGAGGCCGTTTTACCGCCGCCGGTGCACTACGATGTGCTGCGCGAGACACGCCGAAGTGGCGCCGTCATGTCGAACCTGCACCTGCGCTACGAGTCGATCGCTCCCGTCCTTATCGTCGAGCGCGTCGCGCCCACGCGCGACTTCTTTCGCGACCGGCTCGGGTTCGCGCAGACCACGGTGATCGCGGACGGCGACGAGATCGGGTTCGCGGTGCTGGAGAAGGACGGCGTCGAGGTGATGATCCAGTCGCACGCGAGCGTGATCGACGACGTCGGTCACGATGCGGCGCGCGCGGTCAACGAGACGATCTCCGGCCGCGGCGCCGTCATGTTGTACGTGACCGTCAGCAACGTCGATCTCGTCGTGCCGGCGGTCGCCGACGCGGACGTGATCGTGCCGCTGCGCAAGACGTTCTACGGAATGCACGAGATCACAGTGCGGGAGCCCGGCGGTCACGCGGTAACGTTCGCGTCGCGGCTCCCGCAGTAGCGATCCGAGGATCTAGCCTTTCTGCTGCTTGACCGGTTTTTCGGTGCGGGTCAGCACGAGGATGCGGTCGGCATGGCGCGCGCCGAGCAGCTTCTGGTCGTAGTAGACCTTGACGAGCTGGCCGGAGTGCAGCGACTTCATCTGGTACGTCGTCTTGCCGTCCGATGAGAAGATTTGATCGAAGTGCGGCACGAGCAGGAAGCCCAGCTCCTTGCCGGTCTTGTCGTCTTTGATCTTAATGTTGCTCGACGAGATGTGAACGAGCGTCCCTTCGACCCACGCGGAACCGACCGTGGCGGCTTGTGCGGGTGCCGGCGCGACGATCGCCGTGGCGACCATCGGGAGAGCCGCGACGATCGCGGCGATGATATGAATGCGCATGCGTACGGTGTACCCGGCAACCGGGCTATGCCTCGGTTCGCGCTTAAGCGGCTTTCTTCGGCGCAGCCGTCCGCTTGGCGGTTTTTTTGCGCTTCGCACGCTCGGCACGCACCGATTTTGCTAGCACGTCCGCGAGCGGCTGGTTCTCGCTCGTGATGATGCGCTCGATCAGCGCGACGACAGCCGTCTCGTGCCGGTCAAGCGCGTGCGGTGACGCTTTCTCAACGGCTTTCTCGATAAGCTCCAGCGCGCCGTTATTCAAGAAGTCGTTGACCACGCCGGGATAGACGTACGACTTCTTGCACACCGCCGGCGTGTTGCCGAGGTGCTCGGCGACCTTCGTGATCACTTCGGTGACGAGCTTCTTGCGCTCCGTCTGGTTGTGCTCTTGGGCTTCGAGCGCGGCGAGCTCGAGCGCGCACATCATCGTGGCTTCCCACGTGCGGAAGTCTTTGGCGGTGAAGTCGCCGCCGCTGATCTCTTTGAGATACTCGTTGACGTCCTCGGAGCGGACGGGCCGCGCGGTGCCGTCGTCATCGACGTACTCGAAGAGCTGTTGACCGGGAAGATCCTGGCTCTTCTGGATGATGCGCGCGATGCGCTTGTCGCGCACCTCGACCTCGTGCTCCTTGCCGCTCTTGCCGCGGAAGTGGAAGCGCACCGTGGCGCCCTTCACGTCGACGTGCTCTTCGCGCAGCGTCGTGAGCCCGTACGAGTCGTTCTCGCGCGCGTACTCCTCGTTGCCGACGCGGATCGCCGTGCGTTCCATCAGCGAGACGATCGTTGCGAGCACTTTCTCGCGCGGCATCCCGGACAGCGCGATATCGCGCGCGACGTTTTCGCGAATGCTCGGCAGCGCCTTGGCGAACTCGATCATGCGGTCGAACTTGTTTTCGTCCCGCACCTCGCGCCAGCGCTTGTGGTAGCGGTACTGCTTGCGCCCGCGCGCGTCGCGGCCGGTAGCCTGCAGGTGGCCGTTCGCCTGCGGGCAGATCCACACGTCGGTATAGGCGGGCGGGATCGCCAGCGACTTGATCCGCGCGATCTCGCCCTTGTCGGTGAGCGGCTTGCCGTCCGCGGCGATGAAGGCGAAGTGCTTGCCGCGCTTCACCCGCCGGATCCCGGGGATCGCGTCGGTGGTGTAGCGCAGACCCGCCGCCTTCGCGGCCTCCGGACCCTCGGTGGGAAGCATCAGCGAGCCTTCTACCCCGCGGCGCCGTCGGCGATGAGCCGCTCGGGTTCCATGGCTGCCCGGCGCAGGGCTGACCTGCCGCATCTGCTGTTGACAGGTGTGTCTCCGGGCTGAGAGAATACGCCGGTTCGCCAAAAAAACGAGTGGACGTGGGCGCGTAGCTCAGTGGGAGAGCATCCGCTTCACACGCGGGGGGTCGTTGGTTCAATCCCAACCGTGCCCACCATCTCGTGGCGTTGTAGCTCAGTTGGTTAGAGCGCCGCCCTGTCACGGCGGAGGTCGTGGGTTCGAGCCCCATCAACGTCGCCAAGTCCCGAGCGCCGGATCTCACAACGAGGTCCGGCGTTCGCCTGTGCGAACACGGGGGCCGTGGCGTCGATCGCGATCGAGCACTTGACGAAGCGCTTTGCAAGCGGAACGGTCGCGCTCGACGACGTGAACCTCGAGATCGACGACGGTGAGTTCGTCGCGGTCGTCGGCCCGAGCGGTTGCGGCAAGAGCACGATGCTGCGCATCCTCGCGGGACTCGACGTCGCCACCGAAGGCCGCATTACGATCGCCGGGGCCGCGGCGCGCGCGGACGAGCTTCCCAGCGCGACCGTGTTTCAGGAAGCGTCGCTGTTCCCGTGGATGCGCGTCGGCGAGAACGTCGCGTTCGCGTTCGACTCGCTGCCGGTGCCGCGCGACGAGGTGCGGCGCCGTGTGCGCGACGTGCTCGGACTCGTCGGCTTGGCGGAGAACGAGCGCACCTGGCCGCACCAGCTGTCCGGCGGGATGAAGCAGCGTGTCGCCGTCGCGCGCGCGTTCGTCACCGACCCGCCCGTGCTGTTCATGGACGAGCCGTTCGGCGCGCTCGACGAGCAGACGCGCGTCGGCCTCGCGAACGAGCTCATGCGGCTGTGGGAGCGCTCGCCCAAGACGATCGTGTTCGTGACGCACGGCATCGAAGAAGCCGTCACGCTCGCCGATCGCGTCGTCGTGCTGAGCGCGCGCCCCGGCCGGGTGAAGGAGATCATTCCGATCGGGTTTCCGCGCCCGCGCGACGCGGTGACGATTCGCGGCGCACGTGAGTTCGGCGAGCACGTCGTGCACATCTGGGAGCTGTTGCGATGAGCTCGACCCGCTGGCTGAAGATCGCCGCGCCTCTGTCGCTGATCCTCTTGTGGCAGATCGCGGTGTCGACGCGCTGGCTCAACCCCGGGCTGTTTCCGCCGCCGACCGCGATCGCGGCGAACTTCGCGCAGTACGCCGCGAGCGGCGAGCTCGCGACGAACGCGTCCGCGACGCTCTCGCGGTTGATGATCGGCCTGCTGATCGGCGGCATCCCCGGGACGCTGATCGGCCTCGCGATGGGCATGAACCGCTGGGTGCGCGCGTACTTCCAGCCGGTGATCGCGCTGCTCTACCCGATTCCGAAGATCGCGATCCTACCGCTGTTCTATTTCATCTTCGGCACCGGCGACGCGGCGAAGTGGGCGGCCGTCGCGGTGGGCGTTTTCTTCTTGATGGCCATCAACACCGAGGCCGGCGTGCGGCAGATCGAGACGATCTATCTGGACGTCGCGCGCGCATACCGCATCCGGCCCGCAACGTTCTTTTTCCGCGTGCTGCTGCCGGGCGCGCTGCCGAACATCTACGCGGGCGCGAAGTTGAGCATCGGGATCGGCATCGTCCTCGCGGTCGCTGCCGAGTACCAGCTCACGCGCACCGGTCTTGGCTTTGCGATCTTCAACGCGCAGCAACTGCTCGACGTCGAGCGCTTGTATGCTGCGCTGGTCGCGGTGTCGCTGCTCGGCTTCTCGCTCGCGGCGATCGTCGACTGGCTCGAAGGAATCGCTATACCCTGGAGCGCGCAGCGCCGCACGTGACGTGCCGCACGAATTGCGCGTGACGGATCGCACGATCTCGGTGTGACGCGCCTCGTGGACCCGCCCGGTCGCCCCGTTGGGAAGAAACCGTACTGTGAACATCGACGGAGCGAAGTTCCCGCGCAAGCATATTCGGACGGTGATCGTGACCGCCGATCCGAACGACGCCGTGCGCTGGATCGAGTCCGCTCCGGCCGATGTTTCCGTCGAAGTTCAGCACGCGCTCACCCTCGCGCAAGCGCTGGACCGCATCGAGAGCACCGATGTCGACGTCATCGTGCTGGGCGCGCTGGAACACGACGTGCAGCGCGATCCGGTGACCGGCCTTCCGCAGCGCTCGGCGTTCGAGCGACACGCGGAAAGCGCGCTGGCGGAGTGCGAGCGCGTCGGACATTCGCTTGCCGTGCTGTTCCTGGACGTCGATCGCTTCCGTGTCGTCAACGAGCTGGGCGACCACGGGTCGGGCGACACGGTGCTTCGCGAGGTCGCCGCACGCCTGCGCCACGCGCTTCCGGACGCGTACGTCGCACGCTTCGGCGGCGACGAGTTCGTCCTGCTCCGCTGCGAGGACGTCCCGGGCGCGGCGGGTGCAACCGCCGAAGCCGCCGCGGCTGTGTTCGCGCACCCGTTCACGGTCGCCGGAAAGCCGGTGTACCTCACCGCGAGCATCGGCGTCGCGACCGCGCCCGATCACGCGTCGGACGTGCTCGCCCTGATCGGGATGGCCGAAGCCGCGGTGTTCGAGGCGAAGCGCTCCGGCCGCAACACCGTTCGCTGGTACCGTTCGGCCGGATCGACCTCGTCATTGGAACGCATGCTCACGCGCCGCGATCTCAACGGCGCGATCGAGCGAGCGGAGTTCGAGCTCTACTACCAGCCGATGTACGACATCGAGACGCGCACGATCGCGGGCGTTGAGGCGCTGCTGCGCTGGCGCCATCCCGTGCACGGCTTGATGCTGCCGGATCGTTTCATCCCGGTCGCGGAAGAGTTCGGGCTCATCGGCGAGATCGGCGCGTGGGCGATGGACCGCGCGATCGCGCAGGTGCGCGAGTGGGCGGACGCGGGGATCCCGGCGGTGCGCGTCAGCGTGAACGTGTCGGCGCGCCAGCTCGACGGCGACACGCTCCCGACGATGGTGGCGCGGCTTCTGGCGAAGCACGACGTCGCGGCATCGTGCCTGGAGATCGAGATCACCGAATCGTCGATCATGCGCGACGTGCCTGCCGCGGTGCGATTGCTGCACGCGCTGCGCGCACTCGGCGTGCGCGTCTCGATCGACGACTTCGGCACAGGCTACACGTCGCTCGGCTTCCTGAAGCGCTTCCCGGTCAACGTGCTCAAGATCGACCGCACGTTCATCGCCGACCTCGCGGACGGCGGATTCGACGGCGCGGTGGTCCGCGCGGTCACGACGCTCGCGCGGGGCCTGGGCGTACGAACCGTCGCCGAAGGCGTGGAGCTCGAAGAGCAGTTCGACCGCCTGCGCGCCCTCGATTGCGACGTGGTCCAGGGCTTCCTGTTCAGCCACCCGCTCCCAGCCGCCGCCTGCACGCCGCTCCTCACGCCGGCCACCCGCACATAGGCAGGGCCGAAGCGCGACCCGCCGAACCCGGGTTGGTCGCGCCGAGATAGCTCAGTTGGTAGAGCACAGGTCTGAAAAACCTGGTGTCCCGCGTTCGATCCGCGGTCTCGGCACCAATCAGCAAACCCCGTCATATGAACAGTGTGACGGGGTTTCGCTTTTGTTCAAAAGCTTTAGTAACTGTGCCGGGACGTTGGCATTTCTAGAACTTATGATGCGAACGTTATGGCGAAGCCTCGAACGTCAAATTGCTCGATATGCGGCGCGGAGAAAATCCTATTGAAGAGTGGAGCGTCGCGATGTCTATCCTGCCATAACCGGCGGGGCCGCGAATACTACCAGGGCAGCGCACTGCGGCGGCACAAAGAGCGGTGCTCGTACGTGTTGCGACGATACGGACTTACGTTCGAGCATTTGGAGCAAATTCTCAGCGAGCAAGGTGATAGCTGCGCGATCTGTCGCAAGCATTGGACGTGCTGCAAGTCTGCGAAGCGTGCTCGCGACGAGAACATCTTTCTCCATTACCTTTGCGTCGATCACGATCACCGCCGTAAAACCGTCCGCGGCTTGCTGTGCAATGCTTGTAATACCGCCATCGGTTTATTCGAAGAAGATCTCACTCGGTTCGAAGCGGCTGCGGCATACTTGCGACGGTCCGTGCGGAACTGATTTCCGCACGGACCGCGTATGCTACATGATCTTGCCGCAGCTCACGATTACCGTAAGCATCGCGGCTGATTTGTGGATGTTGATGTACGTGCCCATCGCGATCAGTTGCGATACCGTGACGCCGGGGAGCGTTGTCACGGAGTGGCCGTTCACCACGTTCGTCAGCGGTTTGACGATCGGGCCGTTCGAGCCGCAGACGCCTTTGTGGATGTGCGAGGGCTGTATCGCGCCCGGCGGTTCGCCGGACACAGTGATGGACACTTTCACGACCGGTGCGGCGGCCGCTACGTCGCTCAGGACGGCGCGGCCCATCTCGCCCGAGCCGCCGACGGCTTTGAGCGGGACGACGATTTGCTTCGCGGACGCCGGCGCCATGGTGCCGATCAGGAACGCGACGGCCAGCGCCGCCGCGGAGGCGATTGCTTTCATATGAGCCTCCCGGAAAATAAGGGAGAAGCGCCTTCCGTGGCCTCGCTTCGGCTGCCTGCACTGCTCGGCTGCCCATTTCCGTGCGGCGTGTGTAAAACAGTGCCGCCGGGGGTGTTGAATGTCTGAAGCGGCGGGCACACGTTTGCCGGGACGAACAAGCCCACTGTCCCACGACGCCCCGGGCCCTCCAGAGGGACGGGGCGTTTGCTTTGGCCGGGACGGGAGTGTGGACGGAACGAACGGTTCCGTTTGGAGGGATCGGTTACGGAAGAGCTCGACAGCCTGGAAGGACAAGCGATCGCGGTCATACGCGACGCGTACCGGCTCTTCGCCCCGTGCTCCGTGTTGTGGTCGATGGGCAAGGACAGCACCGCGCTGCTGTGGCTCATGCGCAAGGCCTTCCTGGGTGTCGTGCCCATGCCGGTCGTCCAGCTCGACACCGGGATGGAACTGCCCGAGGTCTACGAGTTCCGCGACCGGATCGCCGCAGAGTGGAACCTCGACTTGCGGGTCGAGACGTGTCCGCCCGAGGAGTCGTGCGATCCGAGCCTGCCGCCGCAGGCCCGAGCCGCGGCCCGCAAGACGGAAGGCCTGCGGGCGCTGCTGGCGCGTGAGGGTTTTCGTGCCGTGTTCGTGGGCATTCGCCGCGACGAGCAGGCGACGCGCGCCAAGGAGCGCCTCGTCAGCCCGCGCGCGCTCGACGGCAACTGGAACGTGCGCGAGCAGCCGCCGGAATTCTGGGGCTACACGCTCACCGACATCCCGCACGGCGGGCACGTGCGCGTTCACCCGCTGCTGCCGTGGACCGAGCTCGACGTGTGGCGCTACCACAAGCGCGAAGACATTCCGATCGTGCCGCTCTATCTTGCGCGCGGCGGGATGCGCTATCGCTCGCTCGGCGAGATGAACATCACGGTGCCGATCGCGAGCAACGCGGCGACCATCGACGAAATCATCGACGAGCTCGCGACGACGCGCGAGCCCGAGCGCGCTGGGCGCACGATGGACAACGAGAGCGAAGCGGCGTTCGAGCGGCTGCGGACCGGGGGGTACATGTGAGCCGCGACGCGCGCGTCGTGGTGCTCGGGCACGTCGATCACGGCAAGTCCACCCTGATCGGGCGCCTGCTGTTCGACACCGGCTCGCTGCCGGCGGCGCGCATCGAGGACGTCGTCGCGAGCAGCCGCCGGCGCGGTCTCCAAACCGAATGGTCGTTCGTGCTCGACGCGCTGCAGGACGAGCGCGATCAAGCCGTCACCATTGACACGACGCGCGTGTGGTTCCGCCTCGGCGACCGGCGCTTCGCGATCATCGACGCGCCCGGGCACGAAGAGTTCCTCGCCAACGCGATGACCGGCGCGAGCGACGCGGATGCCGCGATCCTCGTGGTCGACGCGGAGCGCGGCGTCGAAGACCAGACGCGCCGCCACATCTATCTGCTCGGGCTTCTAAGCGTCCCGCACGTCGTCGTGGCCGTCAACAAGATCGATGCCGTCGCCGACCCCGCGCGCATCGTCGCGGCGGGGAACGCGGCGAAGACCGCGCTCGAAGCGGTCGGCGTCACGGTGAACGCAATCGTTCCGGTCTCGGCGCGCGACGGCGACAACGTCGCGACGCGCTCGGCGCGCACGCCGTGGTACGACGGCCCCTCGCTCACCGAGCTGCTCGCCGCCATGGTGCCGCGCGAGGACACGGCCGACCGCGAGCCGCTGCGCATCTGGGTGCAGGACGTCTACCGCCGCGGCGACGAGCGCGTCGTCGCCGGAACCGTGCGCAGCGGCCGCGTGCGCGTCGGCGACGCGCTGCGCATCTCGCCTGCCGGGAAGACGGTGCGCGTCGCGGCGCTGCGTGCGTGGCCGCACGACGTGGAGTCCGCCGGCCCGGGGGACGCGGTCGGCGTCGTGTTCGACGCGCCGGTCTACGTCGACCGCGGCGACCTTCTCTCGCACGAGGAGGACCCACCGGTGACGGTGCGCTCGCTGCAGGTGCGCGCGTGCTGGTTCGACCGCGAGCCGCCGCACGCCGACGAGACGGTGCGACTGCGCGCCGGCAGCGCGGACGTCTCCGCGCGCATCGTGGGCATCCTCGACGCGACGGATCCCCGCACGCTGCAGGCCGCCGAGCACGGCGCGACGTCGCGCGGCACGGTGTACGCGCTGGCGCTGCGGACCGCCGTTCCGATCGCGCTCGACGAGGACGAGCGCTGTGCGATCGCGCGCCAAGGCCTGCCGATCGCGGCCGCGCACGCGGTGAAGCTGCAGCCGCAGGGTGCGAACGTGTTCGCGGCCTCGCATTTGATCAACGCGACGGCGCGCGCGCACCGCAACGGCCATCGCGGCCTCGTCTTCTGGCTCACCGGCTTGCCCGCGGCGGGGAAGACCACGATCGCGATGCGCGTCGAGCGCGAGCTGTTCCGGCGCGGATATCACGTCTACGCGCTCGACGGCGACACGCTGCGCACCGGGCTCACCAGCGACGTCGACTTCTCGCAGGAGGGGCGGCGCGAGAACATCC
>JAQBPK010000260.1 GCA_028287565.1 Vulcanimicrobiota bacterium | reverse complement strand
GGTTGCGCCCGAGCGGAAACACGGGAGCTACAGCGAGATTTGCGTGCGATGCAGGCGTTGTCGCGACGCCACCTCTGATCGGAAGAGCACAGGGCGATCCCCGAAACCAGGGAATCGCGGCCGGCATGCGCGTCCATTTCGACGAAACTACCGGTAAGGTCGATCCGCAGATTCCGTTCGTGCGGCGTGTCGTCACGAGGATCCACATCATCGACTACTCCGATAGGAAGTAGCGGCGCTTCACGCGACGCTGCTGCGTCCGCAGGGCGTCGTCGAATCCGATGGTTTGGCCCGCAGCCAACTTCCGAAAACAGATTCCTGCTCGGGTCACGTGAACCCGAATTTCTCCATGCGCCGATATAAGGCCTGACGGGTCAGTCCGAGAGCCTGGGCGGCGCGCGTCACGTTCCACGCGTGCTCGCGCAGCGCGCGCTCGACCGCCACTCGCTCGACGGCGTCGAGTGTGTCGCCACCGGCCGGGTGCGAAGATCGTTCAATTGCGCCGATTGCCAGGTCAGCCTCGTCCAGGAAGTCGGCGTGCGCGAGAATGACCGCGCGCTCGATGGCGTGCTCCAATTCCCGCACGTTGCCGGGCCACTGGTGTCTCAGCAGCGCCGCGCGAGCCGCCTCCGTGTAGCCGCGCAGCGACCTTGCGTTACGTGCGTTCGCTCGCGCCAGGAACCGATCGGCGAGCAGCAACACGTCGTCCGCACGTTCGCGCAGCGGCGGTAACGCGACCTGGACGACATTGAGCCGGTGAAAGAGATCGGCGCGAAACCGGCCCGCCGCGATTTCGGCTTTCAAATCTGCGTTCGTCGCAGCGATGATGCGAACGTCGGCCTTAATCGGCCGCGTCGAGCCGAGCGGCTCATATTCGCGCTCCTGCAGGACGCGCAACAGCTTGACCTGGTGCTGCGGCGTCATCGTCGCGATTTCGTCGAGGAGGATGGTGCCGCCGTCCGCCGCCGCGAATCGCCCTGGCCGATCTTCGCCGGCGTCGGTGAAGGCACCACGGACATGGCCGAATAGCTCGCGCTCGACGAGCGAATCGGCTAAGGCGCCCATGTGGACCTTCACGAACGGTCCGCGGTGGCGACGGCTGCGCTCGTGGATCGCGCGCGCGGCGAGCTCCTTGCCAGTCCCCGGTTCGCCCACAATGAGAACGCTCGCCTCCGTCGGTGCGATGGCAGCGACCATGCGCATCACGGCGCGAATCGCCGGCGAGCGGCCCATGTCGTCATCCGAACCAGCGTCTGGCTCGTTCGCGGCGTTAGCCCGCCGCAGCGCCAATTGCGTGCGGCAGGCTGCGAGCAGCCGATCATTGTCCCAAGGCTTACGGACGTAGTCGCGCGCGCCGAGCTGCATCGCCTCGACCGCGCGCTCGACGGTGGCCCACGCAGTCATCAATACGACGGGTAGCTGTGGCCAGGAGAGATGAAGCTGACGAATGAGATCGATTCCTTCTTGGCCGGAGGTCGTGTCGCGTTGAAAATTCATGTCCAACACGATCACGTCAACGGAATCGGACGCACACCGTGACAACAAGGCCGACGGCGATTCGGCTGCGAGGACGCGCCAGCCATCGTCGGAAAACAACATGGTCAGCGCCTGCAGCACCGCACGATTGTCGTCGGCGACCAGAATCGTCGGTCGACCCGTCATCCGAGCTCGCGATAGGGGTGCGTGTGCGCGACGTCCGGGATGACGATTCGCATCAGCGTCCCACCGGACGGACTCCGCTCTGCGGTAATCGTCCCGCCGTGCGCGACAACGATCTGACGCGCCAACGCCAGTCCGATTCCGCTGCCACCCGCCTTCGTCGTGAAGTAGGGAACGAACAAGTTGCGACGTGCCTCGGGGCTAATGCCCGGGCCAGCGTCCGCAACGATGATCTCCACTCCGCCGGGCGTACGCAGGGCGGTCACCTCGACCGCGCTGCTGGGAGGCGAAGCCTCGACCGCGTTCTTGATCACATTGACGAGCACTCGTTCCATTTGCTGCGGATCGATCTCGACGCTTCCAAGATCTTCGGCGTGTACGTCGATCGTTACGCCGCGTCGCTTCGCTTCTTCATTGAAGAGGGCCGACGCCGCGCTGACAAGCTGCGCGACGTCTGTGAAGCGACGGTCCGGCTCCGGTAGTTTTGCAACTTCCGCGTATCCATCGATGAATGTCGTCAAGGCATCGACGCGTTCGACGATGAGCTTTAGCGCCATGTCGACGTCAGCCCCCGCGTCGTCGCCGCGCAGTCGCTTGTCGAGGCCCGACCGCAGCGATCCGGCGACGGACCGAATCGGGGCGAGCGTGTTGTTGATCTCATGCGAAACGACGCGCACGAGACTTCTCCAGCTCTCTGCTTCCTCGCGTCTCATGCGCTCCGCGACCGCGACGGCCATGTCGTTGATGCTGTCGACGAGCGCCCCGCCCAGCTCGTCGCGCGACGTCTTCTCCAGCCGCTTCCAGTCACCTTGCGCGAAGGCCGCTACAGCCGCACGAATACGCTCGATGTCTTTCACGAACCG
>JAQBPK010000173.1 GCA_028287565.1 Vulcanimicrobiota bacterium | reverse complement strand
CCGCAACGCCGCGGCGGTGCGCGACCGCGCGCAGCGCGTTGAACGTCGTCGTCTTCCCCGCGTTCTTCGCCGTGCCGACCACGATGACGCTGCGCCCGTTCGCGAGGGCGAGCGCGTAGAGCGCCTCAGGCGCCGATATGGAAGTACTTGAGCGCGGCAAACGCTACACCGGTGATGATGAGGACGACGCCCGCCCACAGCGCCGCGGTCTCCTCGGCCACGACGCCGAGCCGCTTGCCGAGCGCGAGCCCGAGCGTCGTCGAGACGACCGACGTGATGCCGATGAACACGAGGCTGATGCCGAGCGGCACGCCGATGTAGAGGATCGAGAAGCCGATGCCGAGCGAGTCGAGGCTGATCGAGAGCGCGCCGAGCACGAGTCCCCAGCCGCGCGAGAGGTCGAAGCCGCCACCCTCCTCCGTTCCGTGCAGCGCTTCGTACATCATGTAGGCACCCACGCCGACCAGCGCGGCGAACCCGAGATAGCCCGCCGCGTCGCCGAGCAGCTTCCCCGCCGCCTGTCCGAGCAGCACGCCGAGCACGGTCATGGTCATCTCGGCCACCGCGAACGCGATCCCGATGCGAATCTTGATGTTGCGGTCGGTTCCGCGCATGCCGACGCCGACCGACACCGCGAAGACGTCGAGCCCGAGCGAGAGCGCGACGAACAGGGCCTTGAAGAACGCGGTGACGGTCATGCGGCGCGCGCGCGGCGCCGGCCGGTCAGGCGCCCAGGACCGAAAGCGGGTCCGTCAGCAGCTGGTGGACCGTCGTGCGAAGCTGCGAGAGCGTGAACGGCTTGTTGAGGAACGCGTTCGCCCCGGCGGCTTTCGCGCGCGCGTCCATCGCGTAGTTGTTGTGGCCGCTGATCATGACGATCGGCATGCGCGACGTCGCACCGTTCTGGCGCACCTGCGTGATCAGCTCGATCCCGGAGATCCCCGGCAGCATGAAGTCGCTGATGAGGATGTCGTACGGGTCGTCGCGCTGGATGTGCACCAGCGCGCTCTCGGCGTCGTTGCACAGCGTGATCTCGTACGGTCCCTTGGCGAGGATCGTCTTGATGAGCGTGCAGATCTCCGGGTCGTCGTCGGCGACTAGGACGCGCCAAGCCATAGGTCCCGGTTTCCAGCTTTTCGACCCCTGACCTACGGACCGAAAGAAAAGAGCGTGAAAAGGCGTCGGGACCCATCGGTCCTGTGGTACCCCGAGGGCCGCGGTCAATCATGCCGAAGCCCGACGCTTCGTGGCAGTCCTCGACGTCATTCAAACGCGAGCGTTCCAGCAGCGCTTTTTCTTCCTCGCGAAGCGCTTCATCGCCGGCGAGACGGTCGCCCAGGCGATGGACGCGGTCGCCGCCCTGAACGCGCAGGGCATGAGCGCGACGCTCGACTTCCTAGGCGAGGACGTCACCGCACGGCCCGAAGCGGAGCGCACGCGCGACGCCTACTTCGAGCTGCTCGCCGCGATTCGCGAACGCGGCCCTGCGACAAGCTCAGGACAGGCTGTCGACACGAACGTTTCCGTGAAGCTCACCGCGATGGGCCTTTTGATCGACGAGGACTTCGCGCTCGCCAACCTGCGCGCGGTCGCGGAAGCCGCCTCGCACAACAGCGATCCGTTCGTTCGCATCGACATGGAAGGCTCGGCCGTGACCGAGGCGACGCTGCGCGTTTTCGAACGCGCGTACGCGGAGGGCGCGCACGTCGGCCCCGTCCTCCAGGCGTACCTAAAGCGCACGCCCGCCGACGTCGATCGCATGATCGCGCTCGGGGCGCGCGTTCGGCTGTGCAAGGGAGCATACAGCGAGCCCGCGGAGATCGCGTACAAAGACATGCCGGCGATTCGAAGCCACTTCATGCGCTCGGCCGAGGCCCTGCTCGAACGCGGAAACTATCCGGGCATCGCGACGCACGACGAGCGCATCATCGCCGGTGTGGAGACGTTCGCTCGCGAGCGCGGCATCGGGCGCGAGCGGTTCGAGTTTCAGATGCTCTACGGCGTGCGGCCCGAGGTGCAGCGCCGGCTCGTGGCCGACGGGTACCGCGTGCGCATCTACGTGCCGTATGGGACGCATTGGGCGGGGTATTTTTACCGGCGCATCACCGAGCGCCGGGAGAACGTGTTCTTTGCTTTGCGGTCGGTGCTGCAGCGCTGAGTCGCGCTCGGGTGGCGGTGTAGCGGTCGGGCACATCACCGCAGCCGGCACGCGGCCCACGCGCATCGTGCGCGTGGGCCGCTACGTCTTCACATCGCTCTCGCGCATCCTGCGCTTCGCTCGTTCAGAGTGCCTGCTGCGGTGATGTGCCCGACCGCTACACGGCGCGATGTGGGCTAGTTGTCTGCGAGGCGTTCTACCTTTGTCATTCGGTCTAGTTCTGTTAGGCGGCCTAGGTTTGTGAAGCCGTCTTCTATTTCGCCGAAGACCGTGAAGTCGCGGTTTAGGTGGAGTTGGGGAGAGATTGTGATGTAGAATTGCGTGCCTGCCGAGTCGCGGATTGCGTGCGCGTTTGGCGGGTCCGTGTAGTTCAACCCCATCGAGATGATGCCCGCGCGTTGTTCTAGCGGGTTTTCTTCCGCGGGGATCGTGTAGCCCGCGTCGCCCTCGCCGTTGTCGTTCGGGTCGCCTGTTTGGGCGACAAAGTCCGGGACGATGCGGAACCAGCGCAGGTTGTCGTAGTAGCCGCGGTCGACCAGATTGAGAAAGTTCGCGACGGTCAGGGGCGCCCACTCCGGGTAGAGGCGGACGACGATCGTTCCTTTTGTCGTTCCAATGCGCACGCGCGGGTGCGGGCCCGGCATCGGCCCGTCCAGCAGTGCGCTGGTGGCCGGTGCGACCGCGTTGTCTAGGCGCGCGTCCGCGGGCGCCGGCTTGCGCGGTGTTCCTAGGCCCGTTGGGCGCGGCAGCGGGGCTTCGGTGTTCTGTGGGGCGGGCTTCGGAGTCTCGATTTCGGCCGGGATCGCGCCGAGATGGTCGGTGCGTTGGAGGCCGGCTAGGACTTTGATTGATTCGTAGGCTTGCTCGCGGACGCGCCAGGACGGGTCTTTCAGCAGCGGCTGGAGTTGGCTCAGGGCGGAAAGGCGCTTGCGGCGGGCGAGTAGGTCGGCGAACTGGATTCGGACCAGCTCGTCGCGGTCGGTTAGGCCCGCGCGGATTGTCGCCGGCGTGGGTGCGTTTGCGAACGCGCGGCGGAGCGCCCAGGCTTCGTGCCAGCGGACTGTTGGGCTGGTTTCTTGGGTAAAGGCTCTGTCAAGGCGAGCGGCGATCGCCTTCGCGTCCGGCGCGTCCGTCCAAGCCGAAAGGGCGGTCGCAGCCCGGGCTCGCACGACCGGGTCGGGGTCGGTCGCAAGGAGGCTCAGGAGTGCCGCGGAGAGCGCTGCGCTGCCCGGGTTCTTCGCAGATCTCGCTCGCCAGGCGGCGTCGATGGCCGCGATCCGGACCGGTCCCGCCGAATCTTTCAGCTTTTCGGCAACCAACTTGCTTTCGAGGGGGGTTTTAGCGGCCAATAGACCGTACCCGTACATAGCAAGAGCTCGAAGCGAAACGTCTCGAGCAGCGGTCGCGTTCTTTAGGGGCCCGGCCGCGCGAGGATCTTCGGTTCTCCCGAGCGCCATCGCCGCCCGCCCCGCCAATCTCGCGTCACCGGACGCAAGCACCGCGGTCAGCTCGTCGGAAAACGTCCGGGAACTTTCGAGCTCCACCAACCGCCGGTATCCCGGCTGCTCCCCAGGGGCCGCTTGGACTGGCGTCAGGACGATGCCCGCCGCGCCAACGACCGCCGCGACGGCCAGGACCGCCCGAACCTTATAGTGTGCTAATCTTCGGCCGACAACTATCATGGGTTCGCTTACGTTACTGAACCAGGTCGATTTTACTCCACGAGGTTTCCCCCACTGATGTCCACCCCAGAAGCAAAGAAGCCCGGAAGCGGCATGTCCGTCCGTGAGGCCGGCCAAAAAGGCGGCGAGACCGTCAAGAAAAAATATGGACCCGAGTTCTACGAGATGATCGGGCGCAAGGGCGGTCAAGCCACCAAGAAAGCCCATGGCCACGCGTTCTACGAGGCTATCGGCAAGAAGGGCGGCAAGAAGGGCGGCGAGGCAACTCGCGACCGCTACGGCCCGGAGTTCTACGAGACGATCGGTCAGAAGGGCGGCCAGAAGGTCAAAGCTCTGATCGAGCAGGGCAAGAAGGCGGCGGCCGAAGCCGCCGAGGCAGAGAAGCAAAAGGCCAGCTAGGAGGATGCCCGGCGTACGCCGGACGGCCGTCCTCGCGGCGGCCTTCCTCCTGCTGAGTGCAGCCTGGGCGACCGCCCAAGCCCCGCGGCAGCACGTGCTGCCCGCTGGGACGGTGGTCGCCTTCATCACCGATGCTCCCCTCGACGCCGGTCGGCGCGAGGGTGACGTCGTTTCCGTCCATCTGCGCGACAACGTCGTCCTCGACGGGACCGTGCTGGCTCCGGCCGGCACGCGCGCGCAACTCGTCTTCGGCGGGATCACCGCCCCCGACGGGACGCGCCGTCCCCTGGTCACGCTCGAGCGCTTCACGATCAACGCCGGCCTCATGCCGGTCAAGGCCGTCGATCAGATCGTGCCGCCGGTTCCCGCCGGCGCGCTCATCGAGGCGACGACTCAAGCGGCAGTCGACCACATCGGCGACCGCTGGTCGATCCGGATCCCGTTCCCGTTCCAGCTCTCCGGCGACCAGCCGGCATCCGCGTACACGCCGACCCCGGCGCGAACCGCGTCTGCCCGCTCCATGATGAGGCCCGAGCCCAAAGGCCCCGCCACCCCGGCCGCGACGGCGTCTCCGAATGCCACGTCGGTGCCGGAGCCCGCAGCGACGAAGATACCGGGCTGACGAACGCGAACGGCCGCGCATGATGCGTCGCCGTTCGATTCTCATGTTCGCGTGCGCGATTGCGCTCGCGCCGTTCGCCGTGAGCGCCGCGGATGCGCCCGCGACGCCCGCCGCCGCACCGACGGCAGCGCCGTCGCCGACCGCGTCCGAGACGGTCTTCCTCAAGAAGATCATGGCCGATCTGCCCAAGCGGTATCCGAATCCGGAAGCCGCGAACAAAGCCGGCTACGTCCGCTACACGAACGAGGACGAGACCGGCGCGATCAGCTACGCGAACACGAAAGCCTGGAACACGACCGACCCCCAGGTCCCGGCCCAGCTCTGGTACGACGTCAAGGGCCGTTTGATCGGTGCTGATTTCAGCGTTCGGCGCGATCCCGACGCAACGCCCGCGCCCAAGCCGAACCGCCCGTCGCTGTTCGGGATCGATCCGCAGCGCGTGATCACCATCGGCGCGCACGTCCACTTCGTCACCTGCGACAAAGCGACGGGGAAATGCGTCTACGGCAAAGCCGTCGGCGCGAAGAAGTACGCCGCGGTCGGCGACGTCGAGCACCCGACCGCCGACGGTCTGGTGAAGACCGGCGCGGTGAAAGACCCGGCGAAAGTCAGCGCCGTGTTCCTCTATCCGGCGATCTACGACGTCCCGGTCTGGCTGGTGCCCAACCCGCTGGGCCAGTTCGCCGACAAGAACCCGAACGTCACGCCGAGCCCGACCGCGGGCAAAGGCGAAGACGACCCGATGTAGTGCAGTGTTCGCGCACGCAAAAAAAGCCCGGACATCGTCCGGGCTTTTTGACTACTCGTTGGACCAGTAGTCCTTCAGCGCTTTTCCGCGGCTGGGGTGGCGCAGCTTGCGCAGCGCTTTCGCCTCGATCTGGCGGATGCGCTCGCGCGTCACGCCGAACTCCTGGCCCACTTCCTCCAGCGTGCGCTGGTGGCCGTCCTCGAGGCCGAAGCGCAGCACCAGCACCTTGCGCTCGCGCTCGGTGAGGTTCTTGAGGACGTCCTGCATCTTCTCTTTGAGCAGCATGACGGACGCCGCTTCCGCGGGCGCGACCGCTTCCTGGTCTTCGATGAAGTCGCCGAGGTGCGAGTCTTCTTCTTCGCCGATCGGGGTCTCGAGCGAGATCGGCTCCTGCGAGATCTTGATGACCTCGCGCACCTTTTCGGGCGTGAGCCCCATCTCGTTGGCGATCTCCTCGACCGTCGGATCGCGGCCGAACTCCTGCAGGAGCTGGCGCGAGATCTTGATCAGCCGGTTGATCGTCTCGACCATGTGGACCGGGATGCGGATCGTGCGCGCCTGGTCGGCCAGCGCGCGCGTGATCGCCTGGCGAATCCACCACGTCGCGTACGTCGAGAACTTGTAGCCCTTACGGTAGTCGAACTTCTCGACCGCGCGGATCAGCCCGAGATTGCCTTCCTGAATGAGGTCGAGGAAGAGCATGCCGCGGCCGACGTACTTCTTCGCGATCGACACGACGAGCCGTAAGTTCGCTTCGGTCAGCTTGCGCTTCGCGTCTTCGCCGCCGAACACGACGGCGTTGTCGGCCGTGCCGTTCTTGAGCGCTTCCTTCTCGCCGGACTCGATCGCCATCGCGAGACGGCGCTCGTCCTCCATCGAGAGCAGCGGAACGCGCCCGATCTCCTTGAGATACATCCGAACCGGGTCGTCGAGGGCGAGACCGGCCGGCATCGCGACCTCTTCGGTCTCCTCGCGGTCGGCGGGTTTCTCGTCCTTCGCCTGCTCTTCGACGATCTCGATGCCGAGCGACGCGATCTCTTCCAGGAGGTCGTCCATGCGCTCGGGCGCGACGTCCTCGACGTTGTCGAAGACGGCGTTGATCTCTTCGTACGTGAGCGTGCCGCGCTTCTTGCCGGCGGCGAGCAGCTTCTTGATCTGCTCGTCCATCGAAAGTTGCGGCGCTTCGGCGGCCGGTGCGGCGGGTTTCTTCGTGCGTGCCATGGTGGTCTTCACCCCCTTCCTTTGTGGAGCTCGGGAACCGGAGAATGTACTCCCCCGGAGGGGTTATCCTTTCAATTCGGCGGCAAGTGCCGCGTGTTCTGCGCGGAGATCGGTCGGAACGGGGTCACCCGCCTCGAAGAGGCGGTCGATCCGTTCCTCGAGCTCCCGGTAGCGGCGCTGTGCATCGTCGCGCGCGAAGCGCACGACGACGCGATCGAGCTGTGCTCGCCGTTCCTCGGTGTCGTTCAGCCGAACCACGCCGGAGACGGACGCGAGCGTCGCAGCCGCGTCATCATCTCCTGCAAACACCGCGCGAACGTCGGACGGTTGCACCAGCGAGCGAGCGTGCTCCCGCAGCGTCTCCCAGATGCGGCGCAACCGCACATTCTCGAACCGCTGCGGCGGGATGCGCTCGGCGTACTCCGCGATCAGCGGCGGCTCGTCGAGCACGATGCAGAGCACTTCGCGCTCCACCGACGGCAACTCCATCGCCGCCGGAACGATGTGGCGCGACGCGTTCGCCTCGCCGCCGCGCGGCGCGAAGTGGACCGGGTTGAACAGCAGCCGAGCCTTGCGCAGGTCGTCGACGGACAGGCCGAGCCGCCCCGCCGCGTACACGCGCCAGCGGTCTTGCTCTTCGGGCGGCGCGATGCGGCGGATCGTCTCTTCCGCCCAGCGCGCCATCGCGCCGCTCTCGGTGCGGTTGCCGCGCCGGTCGATCTCCGCGTCGATCTTCACCTGCGTCGCGGGGATCGGCTTGTCGAGCAGCGCGCGAAACGCGTCCGCGCCGTTACGGCGCACGAACTCGTCGGGATCTTTGCCGTCGGGGATGCGCAGCGCGGCCGCAACGACGCCTTCCGCGGTGAGCACGTCGATCGACTTGAGCGCCGCGTCGATGCCGGCGGTGTCGGCGTCGAAGCACAGGATCGCGCGCGACGCGACCTTGCGCAGCTCGCGCGCCTGCTCGGGCGTGAACGCGGTGCCGAGCGCGGCGACGGCATTGGCAAAACCGGCCTGGTGCAGCGCGATGCAGTCGAGATAGCCTTCGACCACGATCGCGGTGTCCTCGCGCGCCGCCGCGCGCCGCGCGACGTTGAGCGCGAACAGATACCGGCCTTTGGTGTACACCGGCGTCGTGGTGGTGTTGATGTACTTCGGCTCTTGATCGCCGAGCGCGCGGCCGCCGAACGCGATGGTCTCGCCGGTGGTCGCGAGCGTCGGGATCATCAGCCGGTCGCGGTAGAAGTCGTAGAAGCCGCCGCGCTGGCTCGGCTTGAGCAGCCCGGCTTTCGCCGCGAGCGCAAGGTCGACGTCGTTGCGGCGCAGCTCCTCGCCGAGCGAGCCGCGACCGTCCCAGCGGTCGGGCGCGAAGCCGAGCGAGAACGCCTCGATCGTCGCGTCGGTGATGCCGCGGTTCGCGCAGTACGCGCGCGCCGCCGCGCCTTCGCGCGGATCGAGCAGCATGCGGTGAAACCACGCGCGCGCGACGTCGTTCGCGTGGTAGATCGCTTCTTTCTCGCTGCGCACGCGCGCGGTGCGCGGATCTTCGTTCTCGATCTCGACGCCGTAGCGCTTGCCCAGGATGCGCAGCGCGTCCTGAAAACCGACGTTCTCGTGCTTCTGCACGAACGTGAGCACGTCGCCCTTCGCGTCGCAGCCGAAGCACTTGTAGAAACCGCGGTCGGGATGGACGTGAAACGACGGCGACTTCTCGCCGTGGAACGGGCACAACCCAACAAGGTCGTTCCCGCGCTTGCGCAGCGTAACGTACGCCCCGATCACCTCACCGATGTCGGCGCGCGCGAGGACTTCCCGCTTCACACCGTCGTCGATCCGCACGGCACATACGTTCGACGCGCCCCCGTCCGCCTCCGTCCCGGCGCGCCGCAACAGCGCGCTGATGCCGCCCGCTAATCTCGTGCAAGACGCGCCGCGCGCCGTCGGCTACGCTGGCCGCATGCTCACCGCCGCTGGAGATTTCGCGATGCAACGACCACGCTTCCTCACTGCGCTCGCCGGCGCGGCGCTCACCCCGCTCTTCCTTTCGCCGAACAACGCCGCCGCTGCGCCCGCCGCGACGGACGACGTTCGCGCCAAGCTGCTGCCCGGCCAGCGCCTCATCGCGTTTGCCGTCACCGACAGCGCGAACGTCATCGATCTCGCCGGCGCGTGGGAAGTCTTCCAGGACACGCCACTGCCCGGACATGCGGGCGCGAGCGCGTTCGTCCTCTATCTCGTGGGGCCGTCGATGACCGCGGTCGAAGCGACGGCCGGGATGCAGCTCATGCCGCGCTACACGTTCGAAAACGCACCGCGCCCGGACGTCGTCGCGGTCGGCGCGCAGGGCGGCTCGCCCGGACTCATCCCGTGGCTGCAAAAGCAGGCCAAGACCGCCGAGGTGATGATGTCGGTTTGCACCGGCGCGTTCAAGCTCGCGCAAGCAGGACTGTTCGACGGCAAGTCGGCGACGACGCATCACGATTTCTACGACGAGTTCGAGAAGCGGTTCCCGAAGGTGAAGCTCGTGCGCGGAGAACGCTTCGTCGATGAAGGCCGAGTGGTGAGCGCCGGCGGGCTGACGTCCGGAATCCACCTCGCGCTGCACGTCGTCGAGCGCTTCCACGGCAGGCAAGTCGCGGACAACGTCGCGGCCTACATGGAATTCGTGCGCACCGCCCGGCCCGCCGCCGAAAAGCGAGCGTAGTGGCGACGAACGTCGCGCGCCCGCTCCCGCCCGGGACGTTCTTCGGCCGCACGACGTCGCTGCACCGCTGCGGTGCCGTCCTGTCCGAGGTGCGCCACGACCGCGCGCGCATCTGCGAAGAGCACGTGCACGAAGCGGCGTACTTCAGCCTGCTGCTCGACGGCCGCTACCGCGAGACGTCGGGCGCGGTGACGGTGGACTACCGCCCGTTCACGATCGCCTTCCACCCGCCGCTGACGTCGCATCACGACGAGATGGGCGCCGCAACGCGCGTCTTCATGATCGAGCTCGGCGACGAATGGCTGGAAACGATTGCCTCGTACGGCGACCAGATACGCGAGCTGCAGCAAGTGCACGGCGAGGACGCAACGTGGCTCGCGGTGCGGCTGCACCAGGAGTATTTGCGCGGCGATGCGGCGTCCGACCTGACGATCGAGTCGCTGCTATTCGAACTGTGCGGCTCCGCGGCGAAGCACGGCGCGCGCGTCGACATCGCGGTGCCGTCATGGCTGGCGTCGGTGGAACTGGAGGTCGACAACGCTCCGGAGCGCCGCTTCGACCTGCGCGCGCTCGCGGCAACGGCGGGCGTCCACCCAACGCACCTCGCACGCACGTTCCGCCGCTTCCACGGAAGATCGCTGGGCGACTACGTGACGGGCCTACGCATCCAGCGCGCCTGCCGCGCCCTCACCGCCACAGACGACACGCTAGCCGCGATCGCGACGGACACAGGCTTCACCGACCAGGCGCACTTCACGCGCACGTTCCGCGAAATAGTCGGAACCACGCCGGCACGTTACCGCCGCGCACACCGCGGCAGCGAGAACGGTAGCGCGACATTACCCTGACAACTGGCTCCAGAAGAACGTGAACCGCTCCGCCGCCGCGTCGACCGTCTGCTGGAACGAGTTGCCGATGCCGTGGCCTTCGCCGCTCTTTTGCAGCAGCAAGATCGGGTACTCCGACGACGAGTCCGCCTGCAATTCCGCGATCATTTTGCGCGAGTTGGCCGGGTCGACGCGCGGGTCGTTCTCGCCCGTCGTCATCAGCACCGCCGGATATGCCGTGCCGCGGTGCACGTTGTGGTACGGCGACTGCTTGATCATCCACGCGAACTGCGCCGGGTCGGTGACCGTGCCGAACTCCGGCGTGTTGAACGCCCCGTTCGGCGTTAGTTCCACGCGCAGCAGGTCGTAGATTCCGACGCTGCTCACGACGGCACGGTAGAGCTCCGGATTGCGCGTCAGCGCCAGGCCCATCAAGAATCCGCCCGCGCTTCCGCCCGCGATCCCGAGGTGCCGCGAATCGCCGTACCCGTTCGTGCCCAGCCATTTCGCGCACGCCGCAAGATCGTCGGCGCTCACCGTCTTGGTCGCGAGCCGCGCGGCGTCGTGCCATTGCGCGCCGTACTCACCCCCGCCGCGGATCATCGCCGACGCGATCGCGCCGCCGCGCTCGAGCCACGCGAGCGACGTCGCGTTGTACCGCGGCCGCGTGATCGTGCCGTACGCACCGTACGCACCCAAGATCGTCGGCGTGCGCGCACCCGAAGTGTTCGCGCCGCTCACGACTTCCAGCGGAATCTTCACCGTACCGTCGAGCGACGGCACGAGCACGCGCCGCACGCGAACCTGCGCGAAACCGCCCGGCGCAGTCTCGCCGATCGACGTCGCGGCGAGCGCATTGTGCGCCGCATCGTACCGGTACCAGCGCTGCGGCGCCGTATAGCCTTCGTAACCGAGGATCAGGTCGCCGCCGTTCGGATCCGCGGCGACCGTGTCGATGGTCGAAACCTCCGGAACCGGCACGGTCGCGCGCAGCGTTCCGTCCGCGCCGAACACGCGCATCCCCGAATCGCCGCCGTTGACGTCCACCGCCGCGAAACCGCCCGGCAGCGCGACGACGTCGTCGATCACGAGATCGCCCGCCGGCACGAGCGTCGTGCCGGTGTCGACCGTCTGCCCCGGACCGATCCCGATCACCGCCCCGCGCGGCGCCTTGCCGTTCGCCACCACGGCGAGCACGTTGCCGACGAACGCCACCGGCGCGGACGCGCTGTTGCCGATCCCCACCGCCGGCGTCGCGACCTGCACGAACGCGCCGTTGCCGCGCCGCACGTACACGGACGTCGCGACGCCGTCACCGTCGGCAACCAGCACGGCGAGCGCGCTGCCGTCGCGCGACGCGAGCAGATGGTACTCCGCCTTGGGCGAGAGCCCGCGCCCGAACACATACGTATCGCTCGCGGGATCGGTGCCGAGCACGTGGTGCACGAGCACGATCGCATTGGTCGCGTACGTGCCGTCGGCGTTGCGCGGCAGCTCGGTGTGCGTGAAGCCCTTGCCGTCGCCGTCCCAGGCGAGCGCGACCGGCGTCGTCCCGCCGCCGGCGTGCGGCAGCGTATCCGCCATCATCGAGCCGGACGCGACGTCGACGACGTGCAGCGTCTCGTCCTCGCTACCGCCTTGCTGTGTGGTGAACGCGACGCGCGCGCCGTCGGGCGAGAGGTACACCGACCCGATCGCGGGCGGCGCACCGGTGGCGGAAGCCGCCGGATCGTAGAGCACGCGTTCCGCCCCGCCCTCGCCGCTGCGCGCGACTAGCACCGCTTGAGGCGCGGGCGGCGTGCGGCGCAGGTACACCCAGCGCCCGTTCGCGATGGCGAGCCGGCTGCGCGACGGCGAGGCCTTCGCCAGCGCCTCGACGCGCGCGCGAATCGGGGCGTACGCCGGCTGGGCGTGGATAAAGCGCCGCGCAAGGTCCGATTCGGCCGTGGCCCACGTGCGGGTCTGCGGGTCGTTCGCGTTCTCCAGCGAGCGGTACGGGTCGAGGACCGTCGTACCGAAGTAGCTATCGCTCGCCGGATGCGCCGGCGCCGGAGGGTACGCCAGCCGCGGCGGTGCAGTCGCACCGAGCAGCACAGCGCACGACAGCAAAGCGAGAACGGTACGAGACGACGACATGCCGCGTGACTACGACGCGTCGCGCGACAACCAGGCGCATCGAGCCAAACGCATCTACGATCCGATCCACCGCTTCATCTAGCTCGATGCGGGCGAGGTCG
>JAQBPK010000162.1 GCA_028287565.1 Vulcanimicrobiota bacterium | reverse complement strand
CGCCGCCGGAGCTGCGGGCGCCGCTGCGGCGGCAGGCGTTGCCGCGGCGGCTGGTGTCGCCGCAGCGGCGGGCACTGCCGCACTGCTCGGCTTGGCGTCTGCGGGTTCGTCTGCGGTTTCGACAGCGGGTTCGGCCGGCTTGGGCTTGGCCCGGCTCTTGCGGATGCGCACCGGCTTTGGCGCGGTGCCATTCTGTGACGCGGTTTCGGCGTGCGCCGTGACGGGCTCCGCGTGCGCAGGAACCGTATCGCCGCCGGCTGGACGCGCCGCTTCGGTTTCCGCAGGCTGAGGCGCTGCCGCGACTGGTTCGGCCACGGGCCCCGGCGTGGCGTGCGGAGCCGCGTCGCTCGGCGGGGGGACGGCCGGCACGGTCGTACTGGTGCCTGGTTCGGCGTCCGCTGAGGCGGTGTCCGATGCGGTCACGCCGGCCGCTGCGGCGTCCGCCGGCGCGGCTTCGGGTGCGGACGATGCGGTCGCCGAGGCGCGCTCGGGAACAGAATCGGGCTCCGCGGCGGCCGGCGCTGTTGAATCCTCTGCGAGCCGAGCACCCGGCGGCTCGGCCGTGGCCGCGGGGTTTTCCGGGCGTTCGGGCTGGCGCTCGGGCGAGGTCTGGGGTTGCCGGGTCGCTTTTGCGGACGGGCGCGCCTTGCGCACCGGCTTCGCCGGCTCCGCGGCTGCGGCGTCGGCGGCAGCAGCGGCAGGCTCAGCAACGACAGCCTTCTGCGGTTCAGGCTGCGGCGCCGGTTCCGGCACGGGTTCGGGGTCGGGCTCGCGGACGACGCGCAGCGCGACGCGGCGCAGCATGCCCGTCATCGGAAAGACGATCTCGTTGATGTCGAGCTGGTCGAGCACGTGCAGCACGACCTCGAACGCGCCGCCCTGGTCCTTGGGCGAGTGCGCGTCCGAGCCGATCGCGATCTGCACGCCGCGCTCCTTGGCCTTGCGCAGGAAGCGCTTGTTGGCGTCGAGGTAGCGGTCTTTTTCCTCGTCGCTGTGGTCGCGGTAGAAGAAGCGCGTGTTGAACTCGACCGCCATCCCGCGCGCGTCGGCAGCGGCGAGCACGCGGTCCTCGTACTCGCTCAGCTTCGCGTCGTCGGGCCAGTGCCCGAACGCGGCCGGCACGAAGAAATGCCCGACGATGTGGCCGGGAAGCCGTTCGATCGCATCGACGAGCGCGTTGACATACAGCTCCCACGTCTGCTCGGTACCGACGACCTCGAACAGATCGCGGAACTCGGGGTTGTCGAACGGCCACGGCCAGTTCTCGCCGTACACCGGGTGCGTGATGTTGATGAAGTGCACCGAGCGAATGATCGCATCGGGGCGCATCGCGTCGACGATGTTCTGCGCGTCCGGCCGCGAGCGCGGGTCGTTGTCGACCTCGGCGCCGATCGAGTAGCGCATGCCGCGGCGCAGGCCTTCGCTGACAACGGCCGCGTGCGCGACGTCGACGTTCGCGGTCTCCGCCGCGCCGTAGAGGTCGCCGGCCTGCGCGAGCTTGAGCGCGCGCCGCACGAGATTCACCGCTGCCGGATCCTCGAACGTGAGGTAGTTCATGTGGTCCGCGACCATCAGGAAGCGCGGGAAGCCGCGGCGGCACGCGTGGTAGAACCACAGGAACAGCATCCGCGCCGTCAGCGGGAGCGGGCGTTCCTCGGCGTACGGCTTGTGCTCGCCCTTGGCGTGCCCGTGCGTGTCGGGGATTGCGATGAGGCGCGGGTCGCGCTCGGTATCGTCGTTCAACGTCTCGTCGTCCGCGGGGTGATCCATACCTTGTCGCCGCTGCGCGGCACCGTTGCCGGCCGGCTCTCCAGCCACAGCGCGATCGCTTCGATCGCCGTCTCGATTCCGCGCTTCATGAGGTCGAGCGTCATCGACGGCGTTTTGTCCGGGCCCAGCAGCACCGCTTGCGCCGGAAGCGCGGGGACATGCATAAAGCCCGCGAGCACGGGCGGCGCGGAGCTCGTCGTGAGCGCGAGCGCGTCGTAGAGCCACTGATTGCAGAGATACGTCCCGGCGCTGTCGGAGATATAGCCCGGGATGCCGACCGCGGTCCACGCAGCGACGATCTCCGGCAGCGGCAGCGTCGATAGCCGTGCATCGGGCCCGCCCGGCTCGACGGGTTCGTTCTTGCGCATGATGCCGGCGGAATCGGGAATGTCGAAGTCCAGCACGTTCAAGCCGACGCGCTCTACCGCGAGCGCCGCGCGCCCGGGCGCGTAGCCGAGGCCGATGACGATTTCCGGCTGCTCCTCACGAAGCACGGCGTCGATCCGCTCGCGCAGCGTGCGCGTCTCGACGGGAAAGACGCGCACCGCGACGGCTCGCCCGCCGATGACACGGCCTTCGAGGCTGCGCACGAGCAGCTCGCTGGGGTTGACGGGGTGCGTTCCGAACGGCTCGAAACCGGTCAGCAAAACGTGCCGGGACACGAACCGCAGGTTTTCTTCGGCAAATGCAAGGAACCTCTGGGTTCGTCCTCACGGCCGAACCGCCGCACCGGGCAAAAAAAAGCCGCCCCCGGTCGGGGCGGCGGACAAGTCTTTCGGTTTGCGGATCGGCTCGAACTTACGTCCGGAGCCCTCCGATCATCGTGAGACATTGATTAGGACTGTCGCTAGTAACGATGACCACCTCCTCTTGTCCGCCTGTTAACCTTCGCTGATCTATCGTCTGAAGGATCCGCGGACGTATCGTGAGGCTTTCTTACGCGAAATCGATGATCGAATCCTGCACGGCGGCGCTCAGCGCGTCGTGCGTGCCGCCTGGGGCGGGGCGCCTTTCAAAGCCGCGCCTTTGGAACTATAGCCTTCGAGCTCGAGGATGCGCGCTTTCACTTCGACGCCGTACGCGTACTGGTGCAGCGCGCCGTTGGCGTCGACGACGCGGTGGCACGGATACAGCAGCGCGACGGGATTGCGCGCCATCGCGCGGCCGACGGCCCGGGCGGCGCTCGGCTGGCCGAGCTTCTCGGCGACCCAGGTGTACGAGCGGACTTCGCCCGGCGGGATGGTCGCGGCGGCGCGCAGCGCGGACTGCTCGAACGGCGTGAGCTCGCTGATGTCGACCTTCTCCAGGTCGGACTTGTGCGTGCGGAAGAACGCGGTGACCGTGTCGGTGACCCACTGCGGCGCCTGCGAGGGGATCAGGCCGCGGCCGAGGCGGCGCTGCAGCTTGGCGAAGACGGCTTCCTCGCCTTCGCCGCGGTCGAGCGCGATCGCGGTGATGCCGCTGTGCCGGAAGGCGACGTAGAGCCGGCCGATCGGCGAGTCGACGCTGGCGATCGAATCCGGGGTGGAGATCTTCACCGTCGTCTTGATGTGGTCGAGGATCTTCCCGACCATGCGCTGCGGCGGGTCCACCGGGGGCAGGCACGTCAGACAGTACGCGATGCCCTCGTTCTCGCGGTAGATCTCCTGGCACTCGGGACACGCCCGCAGGTGGGCCAGGACGTGCTCGCGGCGGGGCTCCACGCCCTCGCGCATCTCGTCCCACAGACGTTCGACGTCGCAGCAGCGCATGGATTATGACTCCTCTTCCTCGGCGGCGGGACGCTCGCTCGGCACGATGCGTCCGACTTGGGGCCCGAGGATGCGGCGAAGGATCCGCACGGCCCGATGGACGTGCGACTTCACCGTGCCGATCGGCTGGTTCAGGATCTCGGCGATCTCGGGGTGGCTGCGGCCCTCGATGAACCGGAGCGTCGCGGCGGCGCGCAGGTGCATCGGCAGCTGAAGCAAGGCTTGCTCGACCAGGATCATGTCGGCGGCCCGGTCGACGATCTGCTCGGGCTGGTCGGGGCCTTCTTGGGTCTCGTTGAGGAGTGCATCGGGGTCGGCCAGCGCGTCGAGCGCGACGTTTGTGGGCCGTTTCGAGCGCAGCCGGTTCCGCGTGACGTTCAGCGTGATCGTGTAGAGCCAGGGCTGCAGGCGCAGCTCGGCCCGCTGCTGCGGATCCATCTTGGCGAGCGCTCGGTAGGCGCGCACGAAGGCGTCCTGCACGATCTCCTCGGCGTCTTCGCGGTTGCCCGTCATGCGGAGCGCGAAGCCGTAGAGACGGCGCTGGTAGTCGTCGACGATCAGTTCGAACGTCTCGGGTCCCGGAACGGGGTGCGACACCGTCGCCGGTGCGGTCACGCGGTAGTGGTCTCCGATGATCGGTGCTGCGAGCGCACTCATCAGGGCCGTCAACCGGACCCGGGCGAGCGCCGGTTGCGCGGTTTCCGTATAGCTTGGGTGTTCCCTCGCAGCCGGGCGCCGCGTGCGGCGTCTACGTGCGGGTCGGAGCCGGGACGATCCGGGCCGCCTGGCGGCCTTCCGCGGTATGGATGGAGCGCGCGTAGAGGATCGAGACGGGCGCGCGGCGCGCGTTGTCGTCGAGGTTGCCGTCGATGGCGAGCGTGGCGTCGAGCGCGAGCAGCAGCGCCGAGTCGTAGGCGTAGTAGGCCGTGCCCTTCATCGTGATCGAGCCGGCGAGCTGCATCGCCGGGCGGTCGGGAAGCGCGCCGTGCAGCGGCCCCTTCGCCTCGAACGCGATCCCCATCGCACGGCGCCCGCCCACCAGCGCATCGGGCAGACGCCGCAGCGTGCCGTGCAGCGCCGCGCCCGTCATCGGCGAGGGAAAGTCGAACGGCACGGCTCGTTTAACGTGAGCTAGGTCACGCATCGTCGGCGCGTCGAGCTGCACCGCGAACGGCTGGTTGAGCACCGTGAGGTAATCGGGATCGTTCCCCGGACCGTCTTTTTGTTCGCCCGAGGGGAGGAGCGTGGACGTGAACGAAGCGCGCTGATGTTGCTTTCCGCCGTCTCCTTCGCGGTCGTATTCGACGCGCGCGCTGTATGTCGTCGACCTGCCGGTGTGCGTTATCGTCAGCCGCTGCATGCCGCGATAGACCGTCTCGCTGCGAACGTCGCTGTTCCCGGCGCGAAACGTGTCGCGCCCTTCCACCGCATAGGCCTGCTCCGCACGGGCGGCCGCGGCGGCCGCCGCGACGGCGGCGAGGAGCGCGAGCGTGCCGGCGACCACGGCGCGGCGGAAAATCATCTGGGGCCTCGGACGGACGAGTTGGTTGGTTTTACGTTCCCGGTTTATGGTACTACGGAAACGTGCCGATACGGATGATGAGTTGCTGAATCGCATCCGCGGCAGGTTCCTAGCTGTGGTCGCCGCCGTATCGGTCGTCATCGGCACGGGCGTGCCGGTCCGCGCGGGCGACGGCTTGACGCTCAGCCCCTCGCTCAACGCGAAGCTCGACGTGCTCTACCGGAGCGCGTACGACGAGACGATTCAGCGCCATGCGCTCGCCCAGAGCGACGGGACGACCTATGTGTCGACGGGCGACATCGCGGCGCAGTGGCTGCGCGACTCGAGCGCGACGGTGCGCCCGTACATCGGGCTCTCCGTCCACGACAACGACGTCCGGCGCACGCTGCGCGGCGTCGTCGCGCGCCAGGCCAAGTACATCCTGCTCGATCCCTACGCCAACGCGTTCTCCCGCAACTATCACGTCGTGGAGCGCAAGTTCGAGGTCGACTCGCTGCTCTACCCGATCTGGTTTGCCTACGACTACTACAAAGAGACGGGCGACCGCAGCATCTTCACCCCTGAGGTTCGGCGCGCGTTCACCAAGGTGCTCGCGACGCTGCGCGACGAGCAGCGCCATCCCCAGCGCTCGCACTACCGGCACCCGCAGCTGGCGAACAACGGCCGCGGCAGCGCGGTGAAGTACACCGGGATGGTGTGGACGGGCTTCCGGCCGTCCGACGACCCGGTGCGCTACCACTACAACGTCCCGGTGAACATGTTCGCCTCGGTGGTGATGAAGAACCTGACCACCATCGCCCGCGACGTGTGGCGCGACGGGAAGATGGCGCAGAACTCGTGGGGGCTGTCGGTGGAGATCCAGCGCGGGATCGAGCAGTACGGCACGCTGGAGCTAAAGCCGTTCGGCCGCATCTACGCGTACGAAGTGGACGGGCGCGGTCACGCCAACGTGATGGACGACGCCAACATTCCGTCGCTGCTGTCGATCCCGTACTTCGGCTATCTGCCCAAGACCAACTCGCTCTACTTGGCGACGCGCCGCTTCGCGCTCTCCGACCGCAACCCGTACTTCTTCAAAGGCAAGTACGCGCAGGGTCTGGGCAGCCCGCACACGCCGCACGGCTACGTGTGGCCGCTCGCGCTGTGCGTCCAGGCGCTGACCGCGACGGACGACAAGGAAGTGGACCAGGTCTTCGCGTGGATCGCCGTGTCGGACGTCGGCGACCACCGGCTGCACGAGTCGTTCAACGCGGACTGGCCCGAGACGTACACGCGCGAAGATTTCGCGTGGCCCAACGCGCTCTACGCCGAGCTGGTCCTCACGCGCCGCGGCCAGACGTACGCCGAGCGCTGACCGCTGAGCGCGTTTCGCCGCATCAGCGCGGCGGGGGCTGCTCGAACATCCCGGCGCGGCGCGCGAAGTCGAGCGCGAACGCGGTCTGCACCGCGGAAACCGGCACGATGGTGAGCGCGTCGATCGGAGCGTTCGCCCAGAAGAACGCGCGTGGCGTATGGTTCCGGATCAGCGCCGCCTCGACGAGCGTCTGCAGCAGGATGGGAAGCACGGTGACGAGCGCGAGCACGCACAGGCGCAGCAGATTCGACCGGTGCAGCGACAGCGTGAACGCGCGCGCCAATCCCGTGATGACGAGCAGGCTCGCGCGGTCGGAGCCCAGCGCGACGAACGGGCCGGCGAGGCCGAGCACTCCCCATAGGATCCAGACCGCGGGCGCAACGGCGAGCACGAGCGCGCGCGGTTCCAGCGCCGGTCCAAGGCCGCTGAACGGCGACGTCAGGATGATCACCGAAAGCGCGAGGAACATCACCGCGATGACGGGCAGCCACCGTTCGACCGCACCGCCCAGCAGCGCGCGCGGCGTCGCGGTGACGCCCGCGGCACGCGCGGCGATGCCGAGCGCGACCGCCGCAACGACGAGCGCATCCACGAACAAGCTCGTGTACTGCAGAACGTAGAGCTTGAACTGTCCTTGCGGCGTCGACGCCTCGGCCGGCGCGATAACGTACTCCGCGATCGCCCACGCGGCGAGCACGCCGAGCGCGAGCAGGCCGTAGAGCGCCGTCGCCGAGCCGCTCAGGGCGAAGAGGACCAGCCCGCCGATCGATCGCGGTAGGCGTTCGCCTTCGCCGGCGGCGTTCACGCCGCGCGCAGCGCGCGGCGAAGGAAGAAGCGCAGGGTGGCGGTTCCGGAGCAGACCGCGACGTCGTCCGGATCGTCGTAGACGCGGCCGTCGATCTCCACGACGTACGTTCCCGACGTCAAGCCGGCCAGCGTGTTGCGCACGACGCGGTCGCGCTTGTCCTGTGGCGCGCGCGGACCGAGCGCCTCGATCACCGCGGCGGTGAGCAGGTCGCCGACGCGCAGCGGCGTGGCGAGTGCGAACGCGGTGGAGGCGGTGCGAGAGACCGCGGAGACGTCGATCGGGACGGCGACCCGGAGCATACCGACGAGGCTCTTTCCCCCAATGGCGGGGGGCCTCCCGGTGGTCACGGAACATCGTCGCGATGTCCGAACCGCCCCGCCGCCGCCGCTCCACGCAGCCGCCCGCGCAGCGCTCGTCATCCTCGAGCGTGTTCCCGACGATCGCGCTGGGCGTCGGCGTCGTCGTCGCCGGGCTCGGCATCGGCGCGTTCTTGTCCGCGGTGCAGCACAAGGACAACACGACGACGACGTCGACGAGCAGCACCGCCACGCGCACCGCACCTGCCGTCACGCCGGTCGCGCGCCCGACGCGCGGCCCCGTCGCGATCGCAACGGCGATCCCGCATGCGACGTCGACGCCGACGCCCGCATCGACGCCGACGCCCGCGTCGACGCCGACACCGGCGCCGAGCGCCTCCGCAACAGCAACGATGCGCGCAACTGCGACACCGCGCGCGACCGCGACGCCGAGCGCGACGGGCAGTCCGTCGGCCGCGCCCACCGCGACGGCGCACGCTACATCGACACCGCGGCCTGCGGAGTCGAGACGCCCCGCAGCCGCGACGCCGGCGGTCATCACGCCGCATCCCGCGACGCCGCGGCCGACGCCCATCGTCACGGCGCGCCCCGCAACGCCGCGACCGACGCCGGCCGTAGTGGCCCGTGCGACGCCGCTCACGTTCGCCGGCATCGCGCAGAACACGGTGCGCCGGTATCTCGCCGACCTGATCGCGGGCAACGAGAACGCCGCGTACGCCGAGCTCGGCAAAGCGCCCGGCGATCCCGGCGCGTCGCTGAGCGAAGAAGCGTTCATCGACCGCGGCACGCGCATCAGCTCGATCCGCACGACGTCGAGCGACGCAAACGGTGCGACGGTCGAGGTGGAGCTGGTGTCATCGCGCGGAACGTACTACGCGACGTACCACGTGACGAACGGCCCGGGCGGCCCGGTGATCGACCAGCACGACTACATCAAAGTCTGATCTCGCGAGGAAGCGCTGCGTGGAAACGACGTCGTCTTACATCGAAGGTTTGCTCTCGACCGGCGAGGTGGTTCCGCCGCCGGCGGGCGTGTCATCGTGGTTCGCGACCGCCGATCAGGATGCGTTCGCTGCCGAGTCGCTGCGCGACCCGATCGCGTTCTGGCGCGAGCGCGCGCGCGACGTCGCGTGGGACACCGAGCCGGCGACCGTGTTCACCGGCGCGATCGACGACCAGCACTGGTTCCCGGACGGCCGCCTCAACGTGACGGTGTCCTGTCTCGACCGGCACGTCGCCCGGCATGGCGACGCTGTCGCATACCAGTACGTCTGCGAGAACGGCGACGAGCGCACGATAACGTACGCCGAGCTGCTCGCGCGCGTGAACCAGCTCGCAAACGCATTGCGGCTCGACGGCGTGCGCGCGGGCGACCGCGTCTGCATCTACATGCCGCTCACGATCGAGGGGATCGTCGCGATGCTGGCGTGCGCGCGCATCGGCGCGATCCATTCGGTGATCTACGCGGGGCTCGGCGCGACGGCGTTGCGCGACCGGATCGTGGACGCAGGCGCACAGGTACTGATCGTCGGCGACGTGACGTACCGCCGCGGCAAGCCCGTCAATTTGAAGACGATCGTCGACGATGCCGTGCGTGGCCTCGACCTCGTTCGCCGGGTCGTCGTGCACCGGCGCGAAGCGAGCGCGGAGCCGGTGGATGCGCGCGAGGTGAACTTCGAGACGTACTGCGACCACCAGAGCCCCGAATGCGAACCGGAGATCGTATCGTCGGAACACCCGCTGTTCATCCTGTACACGAGCGGCACCACGGGCAAGCCGAAGGGCGTCGTGATGACGCACGGGGGCTATCTGGTCGGCGCGTCGGCGATGCTATCGCTCACGACCGGGATCACGCCGGACGACGTGTACTGGTGCACGAGCGACATCGGCTGGATCGTCGGCCACAGCATCATGGTGTACGGCGCGCTGGCGAACCGGTACCGCTGCATCTTGCGCGAGGGCTCGGCCGATTACCCGACGCCCGACGCGGTGTACGAGATCATCGAGCGGTACAAGGTAACGAAGTTCTACACCGCGCCGACGCTCGCGCGCATGCTGCTTCGCCTTGGTGCCGACCTCGCGACGAAGCACGATCTGTCATCGCTGCAGGAGATCGCCTGCGCGGGCGAGCCGCTGAACCCCGAAGCGTGGCGGTTCCTGTACGAGGCGATCGGCCGCGGCGCGGTGGCGGTATGCAACCAGTGGTGGCAAACGGAGCTCGCCGCGCCGACGCTCGGGTTCTTCCCGACCGCGCCGATCTTGCCGGACCGCAGCGGCAAGGCACTCGGACCGGTGGCGTTCTCGATCCGCGACGCACACGGCGCCGTACTGCCGCCGAACCAGGGCGGCCTGCTCGTGGTGGAAACCCCGCTGCCGTACATGTTCACAACGGTGTGGAACGACCCCGAGCGCTACGCGCAGTATTTCAAATGGGGCGTCTACGTGGCGGGCGACGTCGCAACGATCGACGAGAACGGCTACATCACGGTTCGCGGCCGCGCGGACGACGTGCTGAGCATCGCGGGCCACCGCATCGCGACGGCGGACGTGGAGAGCGCGCTCGTATCGCACAAAGCCTGCGGCGAAGCTGGCGTCTGCGGCATCCCCGATGAGATCAAAGGCGAAGCGATCATTGCATACGTCGTGCTGCGCAGCGGCTACACGCAGTCGGACGAGCTCGCTGCGAACCTCATCGCGCACGTGCGGCACGAGCTCGGCCCGATCGCGACTCCGTCGGCGATCCGCTTCACGGCGAAACTGCCGAAGACACGCTCGGGAAAGATCATGCGCCGGCTGCTGAAGGCGCAAGAAACCGGCCAGGATCTCGGCGACGTCACGACGCTCGAAGAGTAGCGCCGCTGACCCTCGTCACTAGTCGAGTACCGTCAGTCGCCGCGGCGAGTCCTTGTCGCAGGGCGCGCTACTGTTCCGAAGAGAAGCACCTGTCCCAGAACATGCGGGCCGCCTACCGGCAAAACATCGCGGAGTTCCGGTCGCATTTCCGCGGGTCACGTCCCGTCGCGACGGCCGCCGCCGCGACGCGCACGGAGCACACGACAAATCGATCGCTCTTACCGGGCCGATGCTCTCCGGCCGTATCAACGATCTATTTCCATTTCTGAACTCCACCGCATATCTCGGGCTGACGACGACCGGACAAGCGCTGGCCTCTCCGTCATACGACGCGCTTCGGCGCGCGTTGACGGTCCTGCTCTACTGTAACCGTCCTGACACCACCATACGCTACCTTCGATGCACGGCGCTCGACGACGAGCGCGCGATCGAACGGAGGTAATTACTCATGGGGCGTATTATGGCGGTCGCGCTGATCGTCATCTTCTCTTTGCTCGGCACGCGATTGCCGGCGGCCGCGAGCGCGGCGGTGACCTGTACGGGACCGCAGCGCGTGAGCATCAACGTCGGTGAGTCCAAGGACGTAACGGTGCGCGGACCCGTAATTCCTACGGCCGCACCGACGCCGGGCCCGGTTGCGGTGATCCAAAGCTTGAAGCAGCAGCAAACCATCGAAGGGCAGACTTTTCCGGCCGGCACCAGGCTCATCGGGCAGCCGACGCCGACGCCGACACCCGCGATGACCCCGACGCCGGGCGCCGATGCGCCGCTGTCCGGCCGCATCGAGGACATCGGAGTCGCTTCCATCGCGACCGCAGTGCCAACCGCTGCTCCGAACGGGAACGGTCTCGTTCAGTTGCAGACGACGTTCAGTGTGAAGGGTGAAGCGCAAGGCAATACCGTTCTCACGGTCTCGCAGGGCGCAAACGACTGCGCAAACACCGTTGCGATCGCAGTGCGCCCGAAGGACCGCTTCTTGGTGACGACCGGAATCGGGTTCAGCAGCATTCCCAAAACGACGTTCACGACGCTGACTTCCACCCCGGCCCCGGCCGTGTCGCCGGCGCCTCCTCCTCCGAACCCGCCGCCGGGCAAGTACGTGTTCGAGACCGAGCAGTCAGGCCGTCAAACGTCGATCCCGCTCCTCGGGAACTACCGCATCAACGACGCACCGAAGATCGACCTGTATCTGACGCTGGGGTACTTTGCGAGCGGCGACAACAACGGTCCGGTGCTGGGTGTCTCGGCGGGGCGCGGGCAACTGCTCTTCACGGTCGGGATCCACAGCGCGAACGTCACGGCGCTGAGCCCATTCGTGAACCCGGCGACACATCGCATCGAGTTCAACGGCGCCGCCAGCACAATCGACCTTCCGGGAACCGTCTCGACGCGCAGAACTGGTCTGTTCCTCGCGCTGACGGTGCCGCCGGGCTTGATCGGCGACATCCTCGGCGGTAAATCGAAGTAGACCAAGACGCGGCTTCGTCTCGGCGACGTACCGGCGTCCGAGGACAACCGTTCGCGGCTACGCGAAAATCGTGTAACTCGCGGCGGTGTCCTCGGACGCGCCGGCGTGCGCGAAAACGCTACACATGCAAATACCGGCGCCGCAGATCCTCGTCCGTGCGGACCTGGGCTGGCGTGCCTTCGAACTTGATCTCGCCCTGGTCGATGATGTAGCACCTATCGGCCACCGCTAGGGCTGAGTAGAGGTTCTGCTCCACCAGCAGCGTCGTGATGCCCGCCGACTTGATCTCGCGGATCACGTTTTCCACTTCGCGCACGATCAGCGGTGCTAGGCCTTCCGTGGGTTCGTCCAGCAGCAGCACCTTCACGTCCTGCAGCAGGGCGCGGGCGATCGCGAGCATCTGCTTCTCGCCGCCGCTGATCTCGTCGCCTTTGTGCGTGAGGCGTTCGCGCAGGCGCGGGAACTTCTCGTAGACGTGGTCCAGCGTCCAGCCTGGCTTGCGCGCCGTCACCTGGGCCAGCTTCAGGTTCTCCGCCACCGTGAGGTTGGTGAAGATGCGGCGCTCTTCGGGGACCAGGGAGACGCCTTTGCGCGCGATCGTCATCATGTCGCGGCCGATCAGCTCCTCGCCGTCGAGCGTGATGCTGCCGGTGCGCGGCTTCAGCCAGCCGACGATGCTCTTGAGCGTCGTCGTCTTGCCGACGCCGTTGCGCCCGAGCAGCGCGACCGTCTCGCCCGCGCCGATGTGCAGCGACACGTCGCGCAGCACGTGCGAGTCGCCGTAGTAGGTGTTGATCGTATCGACCCGCAGCCGCGTCTGCGTCGCCGCCGGAGCCGTCGTGGGCGCATTCATCCGTGCGCGAGCTCCGCTTCGGAGTGCCCGCCCAGGTACGCTTCCTGCACGCGCGGGTTGTCCCGAATCTCGGCCGGCGTTCCCGTCGCGAGAACCGTCCCTTGGTGCAGCACGGTGATCGAGTCGGAGATTCCCATCACCATTTCCATGTCGTGCTCGATGACGAGGACCGTCATCTCGGTGGACAGCTTGCGGATCAGCGCCTCGGTCTTGCGCGCCTCGTCCTTCGACATGCCGGCGACCGGCTCGTCGAGCAGCAAGATCTGCGGCTGCGTGGCCAGCGCGATCGCGATGTCGAGCCGCTTCTTGTCGCCGTGCGACAGGTCGCCGGCTCGGACGTCGGCCACGTCGAGCAGCTCCAGGCGGCCGATCGCGCGCTCCGCCAGCGCATCGACGTCGTCCAGCCGCGTCGAGCGGCGGAACACCTGCAGCGCGAAGCGTCCCTGCACGCGCGCGAGCGCGGCGAGCCGGCAGTTCTGCCGCACCGTTTGGTCGGGATAAAGGCTCGCGGTTTGGAACGCTTTGGCGATGCCGAGGTGCACGCGCGACGTGCCGCTCAGACGGCTGACCTCGCGGCCCTTGTAGTTGATCGTCCCCGACGATGGTGCGATCGTCCCCGACAGCAGGTTGAAGAAGGTCGTCTTGCCGGCGCCGTTCGGTCCGATCACCGCGCGCAATTCGCCCGGGTCGACGCGGAAATCGACGTCGCGGACCGCCGCGAAGTGGCCGAACAGCTTGCCGAGCTTGAACGTCTCGATGATGCTCATCGGGCCGCCGCGCTGTCCTTCCGCCGCCGGCTTCAGCAGCGGGTCGGGCTCCTCGGTCGAGGGCCGCAGCGAGCGCACGAACAGCCCGCGCGGATTCTTGTCGCGCTGCTGCTTGAGCACCGTCGACAGCCCGCGCGGCAAGAACACGATCACGCCGACGAAGATCAGTCCTTCGATCAGCCGCCAGGCGGGCGTCACTGCCGACAGCACGTTCTCGAGGAACATGATCACCGCCGTGCCGGCGACGGGCCCGAACAGCGTCGCAACGCCGCCGACGACCGTGTAGATCACGAACGAGCCGCTGCGGTCGATGCCGACCGCGTCGATCGGGATGCTGCCGTCGAACATCCCGCGCAGCGCGCCCGAAAACCCGGTCAGCGCGCCTGAGATCGCGAACGCCGCCAGGCGGTACGCCGGCGCGTTGAACCCGATCAGCGTGCTGCGCTGCTCGTTCTCGCGAATCGCGCCGAGCACTTCGCCGAACTGCGAGCGGATCAGCATGCGCGCCAGCATCAGCACGAGCAGCAGGCACAGGCCGGCGAAGATGTACCACAGCCGCAGCTCTCCCAAATTTCCAAACGGGCCGAGGTTGACCGACGGCAGATGCGTGGTGAGGTCGATGTTCCACGGGCCGATCGGAAGCAGCGCGTTGGGCAGCGACTGCAGCCCGTCGTCGCCGTTGGTCCAGTCCTTCGCCTGCTCGATGATGAAGAACACCATCTGGGCAAACGCGAGCGTCAGCAGCGCGAAGTAAATGCCGTACAGCCGCACCGTGACCGCCCCGACGAGCACCGCCAGGACGGCGGTCGCCAGCGTAGCGCCGATGATGCACAGCCACAGATTCGGATGCTGCGGGTTGACGCGCAGCAGCAGGATCGCGGCGATGTATCCGCCGCCGCCGTAGAACATCGCGTGGCCGTACGAAAGCGACCCCGCATAGCCCAGCAGCAGATTGAACCCGATCGAGGCGATGCTGACGATGGCGATCTGCGTCGCGAGCGTCGAGTATCCGCCCAGGGGGTGCAGCAAGAACGGGAACAGCGCGATGCCCAGCGCGCACAGCAGCGCGAACCGGGCGTCCGCTGCGAGCAGGCCGCCGCGTGAGTGAGCGACCGGAGCGGTCTCGCTCGTAGCGCTCACTGGCGGATGACCTCGCTCTCACCGAGCAGCCCCTGCGGCCGCAGCAAGAGCACCAGCGCCATGCACAGGTAGATGATGACGCTCGACCCCGGCGCGTAGACGAGGTTCGTCAGGCTCTGCAGCTCGCCGATCAGCAGCCCGCCGAGCACCGCACCCCAGAAGCTGCCGAGGCCGCCGACGACCACGACGACGAACGACGGGACTAAAAACGCGAAGCCGGTCGCCGGGTCGATGCTGTAGATCGGCGTCGCGGCCGCGCCGACCAGACCCGCGATCGCCGCGCCCAGCGCGAACACGATCGTCGATGCCTGGCGAATGTTTCCGCCGAGCAGCTGCACCATGATCCGGTCGCGGATGCCGGCGCGCACGATCAGGCCGTACGTCGTGCGCTCGATGAACAGCCACACGAGCGCGAGCATCACGATGACGCCGGCGGCGAACAGCAGGCGGTACGCCGGATACGTGATCGGCCCCAGGGTCACCGACCCTTGGAGGGCTTCGGGCATCTTGTACTGCTGCGTCGTCGCGCCGAAGATCAGGCGCAGCGTCTCTTCGACCACCAGCGCGATCCCGAACGTGACGAGCAACTGCGCCGTCGGCTCCTTGTCGTAGAACGAGCGCAACACGACGCGGTCGAGCACGACCGCGAAGAGCGCGACGGCGATCGGCGCCGCGATGAACGCCCAACCGACGCCGATGTGCTGCGCGATCACCAAGCCGACATATGCGCCGATCGCGTAGAATGCGCCGTGCGCGAAGTTGACGAGCCGCAGCGTTCCGAAGATGATCGTGAGCCCCACGGCGATCGCGACGTAGATCAGGCCGAGAACGAGTCCGCCCAACAAGGCTTGGAAGAACGCTTCCACGTGACTCCTTGCAGAGATAAGGAAACGGGCCGGCGCGCGCTAGCGCGCCCGGCCCGCTGGGGGTTAGAGGGCAGCTCGCCTTATGCCGGCTCCATCTTGCAGACCAGGCTCGACACCGGCGCGACGCACGTCGGCCCGGCGTGAACTTCGAGGACCTTGGCGTAGCCGAATCCGCCGGGGCCGCGCTGGCTTTCCGGGATTCCCTCGAGGACCAGGCACGAGTTCACGCCCTGGTGATCCTCTTTGCGGTACCATTCCTCTTCCTTGGTGAACTGGAACTTTGCGCTTTCGAGGACCGCGATCACCTTGGCGGCATCGATCGAGCCCGCTTTCTCCACCGCCATCTTGTAGATGTAGATGTCGGAATATGCGGTCTCGGCGCCGTTCGAGGGCGGGAAGCCGTACTTCTTCTGGAACGCGTCGACGAACTTCTTCGCACCCGGATACTTCTCGGCGTGATACTTCCAGTACCACGGTGCCGTCGAGACGACGTTGTCGAAGTTGTCCTTCGTGCCCTTCGCCATGTACTCGTCGACCAGCGGCACCAGGATTTTCGTCGACTTCGTGAGACCGAACTGCGCGGCCTGATTAAGGCAGGTCACCATGTCGGCGCCGAACTCGGTGAGCACGAGCACGTCGGGCTTCGCGGCCTGCGCCTGCTGGAGCATCGGCGAGAAGTCTTTGGTTCCGGGGAACGGCGTCCACACGTTCTTGATCGTCTTCGCGCCCTTCGGCTCGACGACCGCGGTGATGTTCTCGTACACCGAATGGCCCCACGCGTAGTCGGCGCTGATGTGGAACCACTTGCCGGTGCCGTACTTGGTGACCAGCGTCTTGGCGAGCGACTGCGCGCTCATGTACGCGTCGTTGTAGCGGCGGAACGTGTGCTTGTGGCAGTTCTGGTTCGTCGTCTCGTCGCCGTGCGTGAGCGTCGCCATGAAGATGACGCCCTTTTGCTGGCACAGGCCCGACACGGCGACCGCGGTTCCGGTCGACGAACCGCCGGTGATCATGATCGCACCGTCGCGCTCGATCATGCGCTGCGCGTTCTCGGTCGCGACGCCCGCTTTCGTCTGGTCGTCGCCTTCCGTTGTCTTGATCTTCATGCCCATGATGCCGCCCTTGGCGTTGATCTCGTCGATCGCCAAGTGATAGGCGCGCAGCTGGTCCGTGCCTTGCTCGGCGTACGGGCCGGACTGCGGCACGTTCAGCCCGATGGTGATTTCCTTCGTGGGCGCCGCGATGACGTACGGGCCTCCGCCGAAGGTGAGCGCGGCGACCCCGGCAGTGCCTGCGACGAAACGACCACGCGAAAGAGATTGCTTCACGAGCGGAACTCCTGAGAGAAGCGGCGTGAGTAGGTGGACGAGCGACTTAGGTCACTCCCAGGAAACTTCCCTCCGTTCCGAGCGAGCTTCGTGTGCAAAGTATTGACAACGGCTGGGCTCGGCTGTATCGTCGCGGAACTGTGTTCGACAATCTCGAACGAGATTTCAAATACTGAAATGGCGGAGCTCCTGGGCACCGTGCGCCGCGCGCTGCGGGTTCTCGACTACCTCGCAGAAGCCGAAGAGCCCGTACCGATCAAGCGGCTGGCCGCCGAGCTCCAGCTCAACATCTCCAGCGCGTACCACGTCATCAACACGCTCGTCATCGACGGTTACGTGCTGCGCGACGAGCGCACCGGCGCCTACGGCCTGGGTGCGAAGGCCGCGCGGCTCGGCGATTCGTACGCCCGCGCGTGGCCGGTCGAGCCGGAGCTGCGCGCGATCGTGAGCGAGCTGGGCGCGCGGACGGGCGAGAACGCCTACCTCGCAATGCTGCACGGCAAGGACGTCGTCATCACGGACATCGTCGAGTCGCGCCAGCGCGTGCGCGTCCACGCGCTCCACCGCGGCTACTCCGCCGATCTGCACGCCCGCGCGCTCGGCAAGGCGGTCCTCGCGTACCGCGACGCGGCCGCCGTGCGCGAGCACTTCGCGTCGCACCCGCCGCGCCGGATCACGCAGCGCACGCTGGTCACGATGACGGCGATCGAGACCGAGCTCGACCGCGTGCGGCGCCGCGGCTACGGCGAGGACCTCGAGGAGTTCTGCGAGGGCGTGTGCTGCATGGGCGCGCCGTTCTTCGCGCACGACGGGAGCGCGGCCGGCTCGGTGTCCGTGTCGGTTCCGTCGTTCCGCTACCGCACCGTGCGCGGTGCGGTTCGCGACGCCGTCGTCGACGCCGCGCGCGCGGCGACGTCCGCACTCGACACCGCCCATCGGAGAGTCTCGCTTGGCTAAGACCATGTCCGCGCCGGCCGGCGCGCGCCGCGATCTCGGCATCGCGCTGCTGCGCACGATGATCCGTATCCGCGTGCTGGAGGAAGGCATCGAGAAGCACTTCCTGGCCGGCGACATCCCCGGTTTCGCGCATCTGTCGATCGGCCAGGAGGCCGTCGCGGCGGGGACGTGCGCAAACCTGCGCACCGACGACGCGATCGCCTCGACGCACCGCGGCCACGGCCACACGCTCGCGAAGGGTACGTCGATGCGCGGCATGGTCGCCGAGCTGTTCGCGCGCGCGACCGGAATCTGCAAGGGCAAGGGCGGCTCGATGCACATCGCCGACTTCTCGGTGGGCATGCTCGGCGCGAACGGCGTGGTCGCGGGCGGCTTCGGCCTCGTCGCGGGCGCGGCGCTGAGCGCGCAGCAGCGCAAGACGGATCAAGTCGCGGTGTGCTTCTTCGGTGACGGCGCCACCAACCGCGGCCCGTTCCACGAGAACCTCAACCTGTGCGCGATCTGGAACTTGCCGGCGATCTTCGTGCTGGAGAACAACCGCTACGCGTCGACCACCTCGACCGCCGAGACGATGAAGATCGCCGACGTGTCGCTGCGCGCGCAAGGGTACGGCATGCCGTCGGCGATCGTCGACGGCTTCGACGCGCTCGCCGTGTACGACGCGCTCGGCGAGGCGGTGGCGCGCGCGCGTTCGGGCGGCGGACCGACGTTCGTCGAGTGCAAGACGTACCGCGCGCGCGGGCACTACATCGGCGATCCCGAACGCTACCGGCAGAAGACGGAAGTGGAAGACGTGATGAGCGCGTCGGACCCGATCGTGCGCATGCAGGCGCAGCTCGCCGATGGCCTCTCGCCCGCGGAGTTCGAGGGCCTGTGGAGCACCGCACGCGAGGAATTCGCGGACGCCGTCGCATTCGCGCGCAGCTCGCCGTCGCCCGAGCGCGACGAGGCGTTCTTCGGCGCATACACGGGCGACCGCGACGCCAGCGATCCGGTGCACGCGATCGAGTCGCGCGAGCGCGACGAGTTCATGCCGTTCGCACCGAACGTGGGCGCAGGCTCGCAAGGCAGCGGACATTAGCATGGTGGGTTCGTACTTCGTCCGAACCCGCCAAGACGGCACCGCCGTCTTGCAACGAAGTGGAGCATTTTAGTGCGCACGATTTCGTTCACCGAGGCGACGCTCGAGGCGATGCAGGAGGAGATGCGGCGCGATCCCACCGTGTTCTTGATGGGCGAGGACATTGCCAAGCAAGGCGGGATCTTCGGCCAGTTCAAAGGCTTGCCGCAGGAGTTCGGGTTCGACCGCGTGCGCGACACGCCGATCTCCGAGGCGGCGCTGGTCGGGGCAGGCGTCGGCGCGGCGCTCACCGGCTGCCGGCCCGTCGTCGACATGCACTTCGCCGACTTCATCACTTGCGCGATGGACGAGGTGGTGAACCAGGCCGCGAAGCTGCGCTACATGTTCGGCGAGCAGTGCGTCGTGCCGATGACGCTGCGCGCGCCGGACGGGATCACCAAATCCGCCGGCTCGCAGCACTCGCAGGCGCTCGAAGGCTGGTTCGTCCACACGCCGGGGCTCGAGGTCGTGGTCCCGGCCGATGCCGAGGACGCGAAGGGCCTGCTCAAGGCCGCGATCCGCAGCGACAACCCGACGCTGTACTTCGAGCACAAGATGCTCTTCCCGCAGAAGGGTCCGGTCCCGGACGACGCCGACTTCGTGATCCCGATCGGCAAGGCGAAGACCGTGCGCGACGGTAAGGACGTCGCCATCGTTACCTACGGCATCACGGTGGGTCGCGCGATTGAGGCGGCGACGCTGCTCGAAGCCGACGGCATTGATGCGACGGTGATCAATCTTCGCACCGTTTGGCCGCTCGACTACGACGCGATCGTGGACGCCGTCGCGCGAACCCATCGGGTCGTCGTCGCGCACGAGGCGGTCCGGGTCGGCGGCGTGGGAGCGGAGATCGCGTCCTTCATCGGCGAGCACTGCTTCGACGAGCTGGACGCCCCGGTGGTGCGGCTGGGCGCGGCTCATGTCCCCGTCCCGTTCGCGCCGGTGCTGCAAGAGGCGATGTACCCGAAAGCGCCGATGATCGCGGACGCCGCGCGCCGCCTCGTGCGGCGGCAAATTTAGATGCCGGTTGAGGTCGTGATGCCCAAGCTTGGCCTCACGATGGCGAGCGGGACGATCGCGCGCTGGATCAAGCAGCCCGGCGAAGCGGTGCGCGCCGGAGAGCCGCTGGTCGAGGTCGCCACCGACAAGATCACCTACGAAGTGGAGTCGCCCGCGAGCGGTACGGTGGTGCGCGCGCTCGGCAACGACGGCGACGAGTTCGCATGCGGCGCGGTGATCGGCACGATCGCGGTGGCGGGAGAATCGGACACGCCGGTGCCGGCCGCGGCCGCCGCGCCCGAAGAGCACACGCCCGAACCGCGCCCCATCAGCATCGCGCCCGACACTGCGGCGTCCGGTGGCGAACCGGGGCGCATCGTCGAAGCGCCGCGCATCTCCGCGGCCGCGAACGGCGTGTCGCCCACGGTTTCGCCGTCGATTGATGCGGCTCCGCAGCGGTCGGCGAACAGTTCTCGGATTATCGCGTCGCCGGCTGCGCGGCGGCTCGCGCGCGAGCGCGGCGTTCCGCTGGGCGAACTGCGCGGCACGGGCCCGCGCGGGCGCATCACGCTCTCCGACGTGCACGGCCATCGACCGGCTCGGGCTGATGATGCTGCAGCCACCGCCGCGGTTTCCGCTGCGCCGAAGACGGCGTTTCCGCCGCGGCTGCCTGCCGCGCGGCGCGCGATCTACCGCAAGATGACCGACGTCGCGCTGTTGCCGCTCGCGCAGGTCGAGACCGTTGCGCGGGCCGACGCGGTCAAAGCGCTCATCGAGCGCCGCGGCGACTTCGGCTGGACCGCGTTCGCGGTGTACGCGGTCGCGCGGCTGCTGCGCGAGCATGCCGATCTGCGCACCAACGCGACGACCGGCACCGCGTTCCAGCGCATCGACATCGGCGTCGCGGCCGACACGTCGCACGGACTCATCGTGCCGGTCGTGCGCGACGCCGATACGCGGTCGCTGGCCGACGTCCACAGCGAGATCGTGCGGCTCGCCGCGCTCGCGCGCGACGCTGCGATCACGCCCGCGGACGTGGGCGGCGCGTGCTTCTCGGTCTCCAACGTCGGCCCGCAGCGCGTGGAACGCGTCGCGCCGCTCCCCGATCCGCCGCAAACCGCGATCCTGGGCATCGGCGCAGCCACGCAACGTCCTGCGGTGGTGGACGGAACGCTCACGCCGGCGTGGATGCTGACGTGCGTGCTCTCGTTCGACCACCGCTTCATCGACGGCGCCCCGGCAGCGCGATTCCTCGCCGCATTCGCACGCGCGCTCGCAGATCCGGGGGTATTACTGTAGTGTTGACGGACCGAACGCAGCAGTATCTTCCCCGTACGATAGCGTCATTGCGAGGTCAGACTGGGGGCCCCGCGCAACGCGTGGGGGGCGCGCAGCCTGGGGCGGAGCGCCTTTAGAATGGAGTGGTTTGGCGAGAACCCGCCGACTGCCGTCGTCACCGGCGGTGCCAGCGGGATCGGGCGGGCCGTGTGCGAGCTTCTTTCCAAAGAAGGTTATCGCGTTGCCGTTGCGGATCGCGACAAAGCCGGGGCGGAAGAAGTCGCGCATCATATCGACGGGCACGCGTTCGAAGTGGACGTCGCCGATGAGGCCTCCGTCGTCGCGCTGTTCGAAGGTGCGCTTGCGGTGTTCGGCGGCACGCTCGACGCGCTCGCGACGCCGGCCGGCATCGCCGACACCACGCCGTTCATGGACCTCACCGTCGACACGTTCCGGCGCGTGAACGACGTGAACGTCATCGGAACGTTCTTGTGCATCCGCGAGGCGGCCAAGCACATGCGCTCCGGCGGCCGTATCTGCACCGTCGCGAGCGTCGCGGGAAAGCGCGGCGGGGGATTGTCGGGGACGGCCGCGTACGCCGCGAGCAAAGGCGCCGTTCTCGCGCTCAGCCGCAGCGCCGCGCGCGCGCTCGCGCCGCAAGGCATCGCCGTCAACTGCGTCGCGCCGGGCGCGACGATCACGCCGATGCTGGACAAAGCGTTCAATGATCCCGAGCACAAAAAGCGCGTCGAAGCGATGTCGCTGCTCGGGCGCTCCGGGGAACCGCGCGAGATCGCCGAGGCGATCGCGTGGCTTCTCTCGCCGCGTTCGTCGTTCGTCGCCGGGGAGACGCTGACGGTCGACGGCGGACTGATGCTCGACTGAGGCGAAGCCTCGCACACGGAGAGGATACCACTATGACCGATCGTATCTCACGCGGCCGTTTCGTCGCTTCCGGCTCGGCGGCGCTCGCGTCGATCGCCGTGATCGCAAGGCCGGCGCGCGCGGCGCAGTTCAACTACAAGTACGCGAGCAACGTCTCCGTCGACCACCCGCTCAACGTGCGCATGCGCGAGTGCTGGAACGCGGTCACCAAAGAGACGGGCGGCAAGCTCGACGTCCAGATGTTCCCGAACAACCAGCTCGGCGGCGACACGCAAGCGCTGCAGCAGCTGCGCTCGGGCGCGCTGCAGTTCTTCACGCTCGACGGCGGCATCTTGCAGTCGGTCGTGCCGCTGGCGGCGATCCAGGGCGTCGGCTTCGCGTTCAAGGACTCCGCCGAAGCGTTCCGCGCGCTGGACGGCCCGCTGGGCGACCACGTGCGCGACGCGATCCGCGGCGCGGGACTGTACGTCCATCCCAAGATGTGGGAGAACGGGATGCGCCAAATCACGTCCGGCGTGCGCCCCATCCGCAGCGCCGCCGATCTGTCGGGCTTCAAGATTCGCACGCCGCCCGGCGAGCTGTGGGTCGATCTGTTCAAGTCGCTCGGCGCCGCGCCCGCGCCGCTCAACTTCAACGAGGTCTACACCGCGCTGCAGACGCGCGTGTTCGACGGCCAGGAGAACCCGTACGCGATCATCGACACCGCGCGGCTGTACGAGGTGCAGAAGTACCTGAGCGTCACCAACCACATGTGGTCCGCGTACCATTTCCTGGGCAACCAGGAAGCGTGGAACGCGCTGCCGCGCGACGTGCAGTCCGTGGTCGAGCGTAATCTCACGAAGTACGCGCTGCTGCAGCGCGGCGACACGAACAGGCGCAATGAGTCGCTGTCGGAGAAGCTCGCGCGCCGCGGCATGACGATCAACAGAGCCGACACGAGCGGTTTCCGCGGCAAGCTGTCGAGTTCGGGCTTCTACCAGAAGTGGAGCGGCAAGTTCGGCGCGCAGGCGTGGGCGCTGCTGGAGAAGAGCTCGGGCAAGCTCGCGTAGCGGGCGCGCGGCCGAAGAACGAGGCGAGGGCAAAGCGCGTCCGGAAGTCCGGCGCGTGAATCCCTCGCGTTTCCTACCGCTCCTGGTGCTCGCGGCGACGGCGTGTACGTCCTCGTCCGCGCCGCGGCTGCATCTTCCCATTCGCACCGAAGCCAACTGCGAGAGCAAGTCGGTGAAGCAGACCGCGATCGACTCCATCGTCGCGTCGGTCGACGACACGGTTCGCCCGGGCACCTATCCGGGCGATGCGGCGCTTCGCACGCGCATCAAGCACGGCGGCGGCGTTTTCGCCTACTGGAAAGATCAGCCGTTCCGCGCCGCCGATACGGCAAAAGCGCTCGGCGTCACCGGCGATCCGGAACTGAAGCGCGCCGTCATCACCAACGACGTCGACCGCACCGATCCCGACAAGCCGTACCGCCCGGTGTGGCTCACGTTCGCAACGCCGAAAGGCGATGCGACGGTACTCGAACGCGCTTACGACGTGCAGAACGTCTGCATCGAAGGGCGGCGCCAGGCTTAAGCGGGCGTGCGCCGCCGGCGCCGGCGCAGATCCGGGCCGATCAGGTTCTCCACAAGCAGCGCCGCGATCAGCATCCCCGTTTCGATGAGCGTGAACGCGCGCAGCGTCGGCATTCCCGGGCGCGCGATCACCGCCCCGAGGAACAGCAGCGCGAAGCCGGTGATGAACCGCAGCACGCCGCGTCCGAGCACCGCGGGAACAGTCGCGCCGCGCGCGACGTCGCGCACGAGCTGCAGCGGCGGCCGCGTGCCGACGTCCCACACGATGAACGCGAGTGCGTCGAACACGATCGCGACCGCGAAGCGAAGGACGAGCACGGCGCTCAGGTCCAGTGGCTTACTCCGCGTCCGGCCAGGACGCGATCTCGCCGAGCGCTGCGCTCTTGAGGACTTTGAGGCCGAGCATCGCGCACTTCATGCGGGTCGGGCTGATGCCGATTCCGACGTTCTCCAGCACCGCGTCCTGCGGCAGCTTCGCGACGTCCTCGAGCTTCATGCCCTTGATCGACTCGGTCAGCATCGAAGCCGACGCCTGCGAGATCGCGCAGCCCTTCCCGCTGAACTTCACGTCCTGCACGCGGTTCTGGTCGTCGAGCGCGAGCTCCATCCGAATGGTGTCGCCGCACAATGGGTTCAAATCCTCGGCCGTCGCATCCGCGCGCTCGAGATGCCCGAAGTTGCGCGGGTTGCGATAATGGTCGAGGATGTATTCTTTGTAGAAATCGTCCATGTCAGCCGAGTCTGAAGACGGTCGCTGCCTTTTCGAGGGCTAGGATCAGCGCGTCGACGTCTTCCTCGGTGTTGTAGAGATAGAACGAGGCGCGCGCGGTTGCGGGCCAGCCCATCTTTTCCATCAGCGGCATCGTGCAGTGGTGGCCCGCACGGACGCAGACGCCTTCCGTGTCGAGGATCGAGGCGAGGTCGTGCGCGTGAATGTCGGCGAGGTTGAACGAGATGACGCCGGCGCGGTCTTCGGCGCGCGGCGGGCCGTAGATCGCGAGCCCGCGCGACTCGAACGAGCGCAGCCGCTCCAGCGCGTACGCGGTGAGGCGGATCTCGTGGGCGCGGATCCAGTCCATCCCGACCTCGGTCAGGTAATCGACGGCCGTGCCGAGCGCGATCGCGTCGGCGATGTTCGACGTGCCGGCCTCGAACTTCCACGGCAGCTCGTTGTACGACGTCGTCTCGTACGAGACGCGCTTGATCATGTCGCCGCCGGTGAGGAAGGGCGGCATCGCGTCGAGCAGCGCGCGCTTGCCGTACAGGAACCCGATTCCGGTCGGGCCGCACATCTTATGGCCGCTCGCGGCGAGGAAGTCGACGTCGAGCGCCTGCACATCCACCGGCATGTGCGGCACGGACTGCGCGGCGTCGACGAGCACGACCGCACCGGCGGCGTGCGCGCGCGGGACGATGACGTCCAGCGGCGCGATCGAGCCGATCGTGTTGGATACGTGCGTGATCGCGACGAGCTTCACGCCGTCGAGCAGCGCGTCGAGGTCGTCGAGCACGAGCACCCCGTTGACGTCCGCGGGGATGAAGCGCAGCGCCGCGCCGGTCTTTGCGGCGAGCAGCTGCCACGGCACGAGATTCGAGTGGTGCTCGAGCTGCGTCGTGAGGATCGCGTCGCCGGGTCCGAGGTTCGCCAGGCCCCACGAGAACGAGACGAGGTTGATCGCCTCGGTGGTGTTCCGCGTCCAGATGATCTCTTCGACGTGCGCCGCGTTGACGAACGCCGCGACCTTCGCGCGGGCGGCTTCGAACTGCTCGGTTGCGCGCGCGGCGAGCTCGTACACGCCGCGGTGGATGTTCGCGTGGTCGTTCTCGTAGTAGTGAACGAGCGCGTCGATCACCGCGCGCGGCTTCTGCGACGACGCTGCCGAGTCGAGGTACACGAGGCGCTTGCCGCGCGACGTGGGCTTCGCCAGGATCGGGAAGTCGGCGACGATGCGGGCTTGTTTGGGATCGGCGGAGACGATCATGCGCCCAGCTCCGTGGCGTCGTCGATCTTGCGGTCGAGCGCCGTGCGGATCTCGTCGCGCAGCGCTTCGCCGGGGAAGCGCGAGATGACCGGTTCGAAGAAGCCCAGCGTGATCAGCCGCAGCGCTTCGGCGCGCGCGATCCCACGGCTGCCCGCGTAGAACAGCGCGTCCTCGTCGAGCGAGCCGACGGTCGCGCCGTGGAACGCCTTGACGTCGTTCGCCGCGATCTCGAGCGCGGGGATCGAGTCGATGTGCGCCCGCTTCGAGAGCAGCAAGGCGTCGTCGCGCAGCGAGGCGTCGCTGCCGTGCGCTTTGGGGCGGATGACGATGTTGCCGACATAGCGGCCCTGGCCGCGGCCGGTCGCGGCGCTGCGCACGACGGTGTCCGACGACGTCGGGCCGACGACGTGATCGGCGCCGGACGTCAGGTCGACGTGCTGCATGCCGGTGTTGAAGAAGAGCGCCGATGCTTCGGCGCGCGAGCCGGGTGCGCCGAGCCGCGCGTCGAGGACCGTGCGCGCGAGCGCGCCGCCGAGCTCGGCGAGGTGCCAGCGCATCTGCGCGTCGCGCTCGCAGCGCGCGCCGCGCGAGAACATCACGCGCGCCGCTTCGCCGGCCTGCTGGACCGCGACATAATCGAGCTCCGCGCCTTCGCCGAGATGTGCCTCGACGATGCCGCACACGAACGGGTCGCCGTCGCCGACGTGGCGCTCGAGCACGGTCGCGCGTGCGTCCTTGCCGAGGACCACGACGACGTGCGGGAACACCGCCTCGTCGTCGGGCGCCGTCGCGAAGACGATCTGGACCGGCGTGTCGAGCTGCACGCCGTCGGGGACGTACACGAACGCGCCGCAGTTCTCAAACGCGGTCGCGAGCGCGGCGAACTTGTCGGCGCGCCAATCAACGATCTCGCCGGCGACGGACGAGAGCACCGGGGCGAACTCGCGCGCTGTCGTCGCGTCGAGCGCGCGCACCGTGATGCGCGGATCGGCGTTGCTCGGCGCATCGACATGCGTCGCGCCGAGAAAGAACAAGCCGCCGGCGTTCTCTGTCGCCAGCGAAGGCAGGTCCGTCTCGGCGCTCAGCGCGGCATCGGGGTTCGATGCGACATGACCGTTCTTCGGCGCCGTGGCGCCGCTCTTCGGCGCAGTATCGGCGTGCTTCGCCGCGGCGGGCAACGACGGCATCGCGGGCACCGGGCGGCTGCCCGTCGTCCAGCGCAGCTCCTCGAACTTCAGGTTCGCGTAGTCGTATTTCCAGCCGCGCGTGGGCCGCGCACCGGGCGCGGGCAGCTCCTCGTAGCGCGCGAGCGCTTCCCGCCGCCGCGCTTCATCGCGCCGCGGCTCCTCTGCGGTCGTCGCGTCGTCGCGCTCGGCGAGGAATTCGACGACCTGGTCGAGCGTCGCCGCGTCCGGCGCGAAGTCGAGCGCGCCGCGCGTCTCGGAGACGCTGCTAGGCACGGGCGGCCGCCGCGGCCTCGTCCCGCACGCCGTCGTAACCGTCGCGCTCGATCTCGTCGGCGAGCTCCGGGCCGCCGGTCTTGACGATGCGCCCGTCGATCATGATGTGCACGACGTCCGCCGGGACGTGCTTGAGGATGCGCGGGTAGTGCGTGATGACGAGGAACCCGATGTCCTTGCCCTCGTCGCTCTCGCGCAGCGCGTTGACGCTGCGGCCAACGGACTGGAGCGCGTCGACGTCGAGCCCGGAATCGGTCTCGTCGAGCACGGCGTACTTCGGCGCGATGATCGTCATCTGCAGCATCTCGAGCCGCTTTTTCTCGCCGCCGGAAAACCCGTCGTTGACGTAGCGCCCGAGAAACGCCGGATCCATGTCGAGCGTGTCGAGCTTTTCGAACACGAGCTTGCGGAATTTCGTCGGGTTCAGGTCTTCCGGCCGCACGGCCATGCGCGCGGTGCGCAGAAAGTTCGCCACCGAGACGCCCGGGATCGCCGCCGGATATTGGAACGACAGAAACAAACCGGCTTTCGCCCGCTTGTCGGGCGGCAGGCTCAGAAGCTCCTCGCCGTCCAGGGTCACCGACCCGCTCTGGACCTCGTAGCCGGGATGCCCCGCCATGGCGAAGGCCAGGGTGGACTTTCCGCTGCCGTTCGGCCCCATGAGCGCGTGAACGCGCCCAGGCTCTATGGTCAGGTCGATCCCTTTGAGGATCTCAGTTCCTTGGACGGCGACCCGAAGGTCGCTCGTGATCAGTCCGCGCGTCGACATGCTACGGTATCGTAGGCTGACCACCTGAGAAAGTCAAGGAAAGTCTGGACTATCTGT